>NZ_MUKA01000176.1 GCF_002150735.1 Streptomyces africanus | reverse complement strand
CTGCTGCCCGGGGTACGGGCCGGCGGCCGGCTGGCCACCGTACGGGCCCGGCACCGGCTGGGCGTACGGCCCCAACGCCTGCTGTCCGTAACCCGCGGGGGCGCCTGCGGCCGGAGCAGGCATCCCGCCCGGCTGCCCCGGCGCGCCCGCGTAACCCGGCGTCCCGGCCGCCTGCCCGCCGCCGTACGGCCCTCCCCCGAAGGGATTGCCGTGCCCGGGCGTCTGCGTCCCGGGCGGCAGGTACCGCACCCGTCCGTTCTCCTCGGTCACCGGCATGAAGCCGGCCGCCTGCAGGCGCGCGGCGAACTTCGCGTTGCGCTTGCGCGTGACCAGCAGCCCGATGCCGAGGATCGCCATGACCACCAGCCACCCCACGCCCGCCGCGATGAAGTCGAAGGACTCACCGCCGGCGCGGAAGGCGAGGACCAGGCAGCCGGCGGTGACGCCGAGGGCGCCGTAGCCCATGCGCTTCTCGGCGTTCTTGCCGGTGAGGTCGAAGTTGATGCGGGCCTTGAGGAGTTCGAAGGCGTCCGGCACGAGCGGCGGGAGGGAGACGCCGTCGGACGCATTGGGGTACTGCGCCCAGTTCTGTGCGGCCCGGGCCCGGGCCTGCGGGCTGGGGTCGGGCAGGATCAGCATGGTGAGCGCGCCGTTGCGGCCGCTGCTCTGCCGGACGTCGGCGTACTCGTAGCCGAACTGCTGGGCGACGAAGGCCAGCCGGGCGAGCTTCTTCACGGATGCCATCGGGCTGGTGAGCTCGACCGGTTCGCCGCTCGCCATCAGCCGCAGCATCTTCTGTGTCTGCCGCTTACTCATCCCACCGCTCCCCCGTCGCCCACTGGGCACAGTTGTTCACATGCGCAACCCGGGCAGTTTTCCACACCGGGAAGGCCCCGGGGAACGGGGCCCCGTTATCCTCTAGCGGACCCCACACGGGAAGGGGAGAGTCCATGTCCGCTGAGTCGGGGGCCGAACGGCCCGGGACGCGGCGCCCGCAGCGCTCCTTTGCCGCAAACGTGGCCTTCGGAGCGGGGATGCTCCTCGTGCTGGCGACGGCGACGCTCGGCGCGTTCGCGGCCGTGGCCCTGCTGGGCGGGGCGGTGGACGCGGCCCCGCTCTCGAACATCGTGCCCGACGACGGGAACAACGCCCTGGTCGTGGGAGGCATCGCGAGCGGCGGGCTGACCGGGCTGATGCTGCCGGTGATCCTCTTCGGCATGGTGCGGGGGACCGAGGACACGCCCCGGGTCGGCCCGGGAGCCGCGGCACGCAAGGCGCTGGCCGTGCTGGTGTTCGATGTCTGCCTGCTGGTCGTGGCGTTGCTCGTCTCCCAGTTGGGGTGGTTCCTCCCGGCTCAGCTCACCACCGTCGTGGCCGTGTTCGCCGTCGGGTTCAGCTGGATGCCGCTGGCGATGGTCCCCTGGGAGCGGTTCGGGCTGGGGGATGTGTTCGGCAGGCGCCGGGGTTCCGCCGCGTCACGCCAGGCGGAGTGAGTCCGCCAGCTCGTCGGCGACTTCGGTGAGTTCCGCGCCGAGCCCCAGGGACGTCCACAGCAGCCGGCATTCCAGCGCGGTGGGGTGCTGACGCGGCAGGACGTAGTGGGCCACTCCCTCCACGATCGTTCCGCCGTCCGCGTCCGGGTCCGTCGGCTCCTGGCGGTGCACGCGCAGGGCCGGTCCCAGGGGCAGTTCGACCTCGGTGAGGACCTGCTCCCCGCCGAAGTACGGGCCCTCCGCGCGTTCCGCCTCGGCCCGGAAGGCGGCAACCGTCCGGGATTCCGGCGGGACGGTCAGCTCCCGCACCGTGCAACTGGCGACGACGGGCCCGTCCTGGGGGGCCAGGACCGCCGCGCACAGGGCGCCCTGCCGCACCGCCGCGCCCCAGTACCAGAGCAGGTCCGCCGCGAAGGCCTCCCGCCATGGCTCGGGGACGTCGTCGCCGAGGTGCTGTTCGGCCAGGGTGCGCGCCCAGGTCTCGGGGTCCTCGCTGCGCAGGTCCAGGACCAGCCAGTTGTGGTGGGCGGGCAGCGCCACCCGGCACTCCCGCCAGTCCGCCGGGTTCGTCATGGCCGGGCTCACCGTCCGGCCAGGGACGCGTCCGGGCCGGTGACGTCGATCTCCGGCTCGCCGCCGAACAGGCCGACGAAGCTGTTGGTGTCGGAGGCCGCGCCCGTCCCGGTGCCGCCCAGACCGATGGCGTTGTAGGCCATGGCCTGCTTGAACGCGTCGGGCGTGCCGATGAACCGCAGGTCCGCCGGGTCGATGTTCTTGATGCGCGCGAGCTCGTCGACCATGCCGGGCCCCGCGTACATGCTGGCCAGACCGCGGGCTCCGGCGGCGTTGTAGGCGTCGCGGGCCGCCGAGAGGTTGTCGCCGACCTTGAACAGGTCCCGCCAGTTGCCCCGGATGCTCGCCAGGTCGTCCGCGAAGGAGCTCGGCAGTCCGCGGAAGGCCGCCCGCAGGCCCACGTCGGGCAGGGCCGCCCCGGGGCGCGCTCCGGCCCGCGCCCCGACCATGGACTCGACGAGAGCGCGCCGCGCGGCCGAACTCATGCCCGGGTTCCAGCCGCGCACGTACTGCGTGGCCGCCGTCCAGACACGGCTGCGGCCGACGACGGCGGCGGCCTTGCCGCCCGCGGAGAAGACGCGCCCGATGCCGAACGTGGCGAGGCCCAGCGCGTCGATCGCCACGTCGCCCCAGGAGCCGTCGCCGTTGATGGCGAGCAGCACATGGCAGACCAGTGACACCGCCGTCATCACCAGGGCGATGGTGCCGAGCACTCCGGCCAGGGCCTGTCCGATGACGGGTATCCAGCCGACGAGCAGGGACAGCACCCCGCAGACGGCGGCGATGGCTCCCGCGATGTCGCTGACCATCTTCAGGGTGTCGCGCAGGTCGTCCAGCCAGCTGTCGTTGAGGCCGTCGCCCTCGGTGGTGTCGTGGATGCGCTTGGCGGCCTTGTCGCCGGCCTCCTTGTGACGAGTCTTCAGCTTGGCGAGCTGACCGCGCAGCCCGTCCAGTCCCTGCTGGAGGTCGGTCACGGCCTTGTCGAGCTTGTCCTGCCCGGCGTCGTCGGTGCCCTTCGGCGGGTTGTCCGCCGTGGACTTGGCGGTGGAGAGGCTGTTGTGCTTGGTCTCCGCCTGGCTGAGGAGCTTGTCCGCCTCCTCCTGGATGGTCTCCAGGTCGGTGGAGTAGTCCTTGAGGGCGACTCCGGCGTCCGCGTAGCGGTCGTGGGCCTTGCTCACGGTCTTGGCGGTGTCGTTCGCCTTCTCGGCGAAGGCGCGGCCGGCCTCGGAGTCCCAGCTCTCCAGGTTGCCGATCCGGCGCAGCGCGTCGGCGGTCTTGGTGATGGTCTGGGCGGTGAGTGTGAACCGGCGGGCGAGGGCCTTCATGTCGGTGACATCGCCGGGCACGGGGTCGCCGCTCTCGCCCAGCACCTCCCACCGGTGGTCGGCGGGGCGGGTCACTTCTTCTTCCCCTTGCCCGTGAGCGCGTCGTACAGCGCGGTGTCGAGCGCGGTGTACGCCTTCCCGGCCTCCTTGGCCATCGTCCCGAGCCCCTGGATCTCCTCGATCATCTTCTTGCGGTTGTCGTCCCAGCCGTCGGAGAACTCCTGCAGCCGGTCGTGCAGCGCCTGATGGCCGACCGTGCGGCGGTCGTAGGCGTCCATGAGCTTGTCGAGCCCTTCCAGCTCGGTCGCCACCGTCCGCAGGCCGGTTCCGGCCGTCTCGAGATCCTGGGTCGAGACCCTGAGCTTCCCGCTCACTCCCGCTCCTCCCCCGTCCGCTCCTCCTGGCGGTGCTGCCAGCGCAAGGTTCCGGCCACCGCGTCGAACAACTCCACCATGGCGTCCGCGATCGGCTCCAGCGGAGTGCTGAACGTCAGCATCAGCACCTCGTCGCGGCCTGGGACCGGTACGAAGTACTCGACGACGGTGTCCTCGAACTCGGAGCCCAGCCTGCGCGACTGCTTCGTCCGCTCCTGCCGCCGCAGCCGGGCCACGCGCCCCACGGCGGGCAGCGTCTCCAGCGTGACCTCGCCGGAGCCGGCCAGGGCGGCGACGGCGTCGAGGCCGTCGAACCTCTCGTACAGGCGGGAGACCAGCAGGGACGCCGACAGCGGGATGCCGCCGGCCTCCAGGAACGACAGGTACAGCACCACACCGCCCTGCTGGACGGCGGCGTCGGCCGTGCCGAGCAGCTGCTCCTCGGCCTTGCGGCGCAGTACGGGCTGGTCGTCGACACCCGCGAACTGCCGCTTGACCAGGGCGCTCACGGACGCCTCGCGGCGGTCGGCGGGCAGGAGCGGAATGCGGTACCAGTCCTCGGGCGTGATCAGCCCGAAGACCGGCGCGCGCGGTCCGGCCGGCTCTGCTGTCGGTGCTTCTGTCACTGTCGTTGCTCTCACCTGCGACCGAAAAGGGGCCCTGGACAAGGGCCGCTCATCGTCCGCCCCCGCCGATGCCGGCCCAGCTTAGGGCCTGTCGTCTGGATCAGGCCGCAGACGCGGGGTCTGGCACGCGCATCTGCCGCGTTGTCGTCGGTCCCCGACGCTCCGCGTCGACTCCCTCCTCCGCCGTGCAGCTGCACGCACCAGACCCCGCTCACCTGCGCTGAATGGCACCGCCTCTTTCCTGCGACCTGATCCAGACGACCGGCCCTAGCCGCCGCGTGCCACTCGCCTCCGGCTCCCTCGAACCCTCACCCGAGGCTCACTTTTCGGCCACAACCGGGGCTTCTGCTTCGCCGCCAGGTCCTCGACCCAGCCGAACGCCACGACACAGCCGCCGATCAGCACCCACGCCAGGAGCAGCACCGGCCAGGGGCTCTCCAGCAGACCGGGCACGTTCTGCTCCAGCACGGTGACGCTCCACAGCCGGTCCCACAGGGTCGCGGCGATGAGGATGCAGACGTTGTGCCAGAGGTAGATCGTCACGGCCCGGGAGTTGAGCAGGCCGACCGGCCCGGCCCAGCGGCGCAGCCGGCGCGGCCACTCGGACCAGGACGGGCTGACGTGCAGCAGCAGGAGCACCGTGCCGAAGGACCACAGGGCCTGCGCCAGGGGCATGCTGTCCAGGTCGTTGCCCGGGCCGAAGCCGTGGCGCAGGGCGTACCAGAGGCCGGCCAGGGCGATGGCGGGCGCCACGGACGGGACGATGTAGCGCGGCAGCCGCGCCAGGATGCCCTCCTGGTGGGCCATGCCGAGGATCCAGCAGGCACCGAAGGTGGAGAAGTCGGTGAGCGCCGAGGGGATCCGCTCGCCCGGCAGGGTGAGGTAGCCCCGCTCGAAGGCGACCGCCAGGGCGATCGGCAGGGCGAGCGTGACCACCGGCATCGCGCGCAGGGCCTTCAGCAGCAGCGGGGACAGCAGGACGTACCAGAGGTAGGCGCGGATGTACCACAGCGGGCCCGCGAGGTCGGCGGCCCAGTTCTCGCCGACGTAACCGTGCAGCCCGGGCAGGCCCTCCGCGTAGGGCGGGTCGCTGAGCGGGACGATCCAGAAGGTGAGGTGGAGCAGCCACCAGCCGGGGTGCCCGTCGGCGTCCGGCCCCCAGCCCTGGAGGACCATGCCCGTGACGCCCACGGCGCCCAGCAGCCACAGCGGGGGCAGCAGCCGGCGCATCCGGCCGCGGATCACCTGGACCGGCGGGCGCTTCAGCGACCGGGCCATGAGGTTGCCGGCGAGGGCGAACATCACGCCCATGGACGGGAACACCAGCGGCAGCCAGGCCCAGCCGGTGAGGTGGTACAGCACGACACGGAACAGGGCGAGGGCGCGCAGCAGGTCGAAGTACCGGTCGCGGCCGGGCTTCTTGCCGGAGGCCGGCTCCCTCGGCGCGGCCTCGGTGGCGGGAGTCGCGTGCGTGGTCATCCGACGGGCCTCCCGTCCATCTGCGGCCGGTTCGCGGCGGCACCGGCCCCGGGCAGGCCCACCGCGCCGGTACGCCGGAGCTTCTGCCAGCGCAGTCGGCCGCCGGTGAGGGCGGTGATCCAGGACTGGAGCAGGACGACGTACATCAGCTGGCGGTAGAGGATCTGCTGGAGCGGGAGTGAGATCAGGTGGGTCATGCGTTCCTTGTCCAGGTGGAACGCGTAGGCCGCGCACACCCCTTGTACGGCGAGGACGCCCAGCCAGGCGCCGATGGTCTTCTCCGTCGGGCCGAACACCAGCCCGTACAGGAGGAACACGTCGATGAGCGGGGCCAGCAGGGGCGCCACGACCATGAACATCGACACGAGCGGCATTCCCACCCGTCCGAAGCGGCCCGAGGGACCCCGCTCGACGAGGGACCGGCGGTGCTTCCAGATCGCCTGCATCGTGCCGTACGACCAGCGGTAGCGCTGGGACCACAACTGCTGGACGGACTCCGGGGCCTCGGTCCAGGCGATGGCCTTCTCCGCGTACACCACGTGCCAGCCGTCGCGGTGCAGGGCCATGGTGATGTCGGTGTCCTCGGCGAGCGTGTCGTCGCTCATGCCGCCGACGCGTTCCAGTGCGCCGCGCCGGAAGGCGCCGACCGCGCCGGGGATCGTCGGCATGCAGCGCAGCACGTCGTACATGCGCCGGTCGAGGTTGAAGCCCATCACGTACTCGATGTGCTGCCACGCGCCGATGAGCGAGTCCCGGTTGCCGACCTTGGCGTTGCCCGCGACGGCACCCACGCGCGGGTCGCCGAAGGGCTGCACCAGTTCGCGGACGGTGGTCGGTTCGAAGACGGTGTCGCCGTCCATCATCACGATCAGGTCGTACCGGGCGTTGGCGATGCCCCGGTTGAGGGCGGCGGGTTTGCCGGCGTTGAGCTGCCGGATGACGCGTACGCCGGGCAGGCCGAGGTTCTCCACGATGCGGGCGGTGCCGTCGGTCGACCCGTCGTCGATGACCAGCACCTCGATGGGGTGGTCACTGGCGACGAGGGAACGGACCGTCTGCTCGATGCACTTGGCCTCGTTGTAGGCGGGCACGAGGACGGAGACGGGTTCCGTGACGGTCGCGCCCCATTGGAAGCCGCGCCGGCGGACCCGCCGGGCGTGCGCGACGGACAGGATCAGCATCAGCCCGAGACGCCCGAAGACGAGCACGCCGACGACGGCGAGACCTGTGACGAGGACGCCGGTCGTCTTCTCGGAGGCCTGCACGAGGAAGACCCACGCCTTCCCCTTGACCGCCTCCAGTCCCGCGACCGGCGTGTGCGCGCTGGGCGCGTCGAGGGCGCCGGTGAGGGTGTGGAAGCGGTAGCCCTCGGCCTGCAGCCCGGTGACGTACCGGTCGAGCGCGGCGACGGTCTGGGAGCGGTCGCCGCCGGAGTCGTGCATCAGCACGACGGCGCCCTTGCCGGCCTTCGGCGTGGCGTTGCGGATGATCCGCTGGACGCCGGGCTTGCGCCAGTCCTCGCTGTCGGTGTTGTTGACGATGGTGATGTAGCCCTTGCTGCCGATGTACTCGGTGACCGGCCAGGACTTGTTGTCCATGTTGTACGCGAACGACGAGTAGGGCGGACGGAACAGCGAGGTGCGGATGCCGGCCGCTCCGGCGAGTGCGAGCTGGTTCTGGGACAGTTCCCAGTCGACCCGGCTCCTGCTCTGCAGCGACAGGTCGGGGTGGTTGAAGGTGTGCAGTCCGATCTCGTGGCCCTCGTCGACCATGCGCTGGACGAGGTCCGGGTAGCGGGACGCCATCGTGCCGGTGACGAAGAAGACGGCCCGGGCGTCGTGCTTCTTCAGCACGTCGAGGACCTTGGGCGTCCACTTCGGGTCCGGCCCGTCGTCGAAGGTCAGCACGAGCTCGTGGTCCGGGAGTTCCAGACTGTGCGGCTGCCCGTTCCTGCTGTCGATGACGGGCCCGCCCTTGAGGATGTCCTTCGGGACCTGGTCACTGGCCGCGGGGGGCCCGACCCGGTGGTCGGC
>NZ_MUKA01000019.1:267-13517 GCF_002150735.1 Streptomyces africanus | reverse complement strand
ACTGGAACGCGTTCCAGTCCTGCGCCCTCTGTATAGCCCAGGCCTCCGCACTTGTGAAGCCTCCTGACGTCACGTCAGATCCTCGTGGCGGGACCAGAGGCGGGATTCGTGAATTTCGCATCGGCTCATCAGAGATCGGCGAAGCGCTGCAAAACGGATGGTCGGCCTGGAATTCAAGGCTGCTCGAGAAGGAATGGCCGAAAACCGTCGACCGCCAAGACCCGGGGGTATCTTGCGAAAGCTTCAATCAAGAAGCTACGTTCGCTCCTGCGCTGGGCGGCCGGGGAGTCGGGCGCTGGTCGTGGCAACCCATTTCACAGGGCACCATTCATCAGGAACAGGAGATCCGCATGAACCTCAACCACGAGATCGCGCAGGAATTCGACGTCGACGCCCTCCTGGCTCTCGCCGAGGCTGACGAGGCTCTCTCCGTCGAGGCCGTCACCCCGAACCGCCTCAACAGCAAGTACGCCCTTCTGCAGGAGCCCGCCAACGGCTGACCGGCGGATCCGCGCTTCGGCCTGACCGGCTGAGGCACGTCCCGTCCGCGTTCTGATGGCCTCACTCGACTCCCCATCCGGCATCGGACCTTCACGAGGGCTCACATGCGGCAGCCTCGAATACTTCTCGTCAACCCGCCCATCTGGAACGTCTACGCGCCTCACCTCGCGGTTCCGCTGCTGGCCGCGGTCATGCGCCGACACGGCTGGCAGGTGTCATCCCTCGATCTGAGCATCGAGCAGACAGACTGGCTGCTTTCCGCCGAGGGATTACGGGCACTGCTTCCGAAGGCGCAGCGCCGCCTGGGCGAGACGGCTCCCGACGAGCGACGAGCGCACGAAGAGATCCTCGCCGTGTTCGATGACACCGTGGCGCGCATCGACAGCGCCAGAGCCGCGCTCAAGTCCCGGGACATTCTGACGGACCCGCTCGCCTTTACGGATGCGGCCACGGTCGTCCGCAATGGTCTCGCCTGTGTTTCGGCTTCTTTTCCCGGTTTGAATTTCGACCTCCGGGGGAATTTCTCATGTTTCTCGCACAGGCGCTCGGAATCCGTCCTGGAGGCAGCCGGGTCGGCGGACCGTAACGTATACGGATGGGCCCTGGAACATCGCCCGATCCCCGGACTGGACGACAGCGACCTGGCGGTGGTCGGCATCTCGGTGTCCGCAGACACACAGCTGATCGCGGCCCTCACCGTGGCCCGCCACGTCAAGCGCCGGCGGCCGGACGTTCACGTGGTCATGGGCGGCAACCTCACGACGCGCATGGTGAGCCGCTGGCAGGAGGAGCATCCCTTCTTCGCGTACGTGGACTCGTTCGTGTCCTACGAAGGCGAGGACGCGCTGCCCGCGCTGTGCGACCGGATCACCGGGGCCGACCACAGGCCCGTCCCGGGGCTGCTGGAACGCGACGGACGCGGTGGGCTCCTGCGTACCCCGGCAGCCATGGTCGACGTGTCCGATCTGCCCACGCCGGACTTCGACGGTCTGCCGCTCGACCGGTACTTCGCGCCCGGCCCCGTCCTGCCGCTTCAGGCCTCGCGGAGCTGCGCCTGGGACTGCGCCTTCTGCTCGATCCCGTTCGCCAGCAACAAGTTCCGTATCCGGCGCGCCGACCAGGTCGTCCACGACATGGCCGCTCTCGCGGCCAAGTACGGCAGCGACACCTTCATGTTCGTCGATGAGATCATGACGCTCACGTCGTTGCGCGGGGTGTCACGGCAGCTGATCGACGGAGGGCACGACTTCTCCTGGTACGGGGAGACCCGGTTCAGCAAGGGGCTTGACGATGAGCTGGCGAAAGCACTGCGGGACTCCGGGTGCCGCCGTCTCGACCTCGGCCTCGAGTCGTACAACCAGCGCGTGCTGGACCTGATGCGCAAGGGCACCAAAGTCGCCGACATCGAGCCGTCGCTCCAGGCTCTCCTGGGGAACAAGGTGCCCGTCCACCTCTTCTGCATGACCGGGTTCCCGGGGGAGACCGAGGAAGAGGCCCTGCGGACCCAGGAGTTCGCTGCGGAGACCCTCCGTCGCTCCACGGAGGAGTTCTCAGTCCCGTATTCCACGGCCGCCAACGGGCCGTTCATCCTGGACGTCCTCTCCCCGGTCGGTGAGCGTCCCGATCTGTTCGGCGTCGAGTTGATTCCACCCGGCGAGGGCGAGGACCTGGCCTTCGACCTCGACTACACCGTCAGCGAGGGCCTCACTCAGCAGGACGCGGTCCGGCTCACCTCCGGCGGGCCGGGGGCGGCTGCCGGAGCCGCGTTCCACCAGGGGACCTGGATCGGGGATGCGGAGGAGTGGTCGTTCCTGTGGGCAATGGCCGAGGCGGAGCTGCCGGCCCGGCGGGTGGCCGCGCCCGCCGCCCCGTGTCCCGATGTCGACGCCGTGACCATGATGCGGCTGGCCGACGGTGTGCGGGCTCGGACGTCGGCCACCGGGCGGGGCATCCTGCTGCACGTGCCGTCGGGCGATGCCCTGCTGTCGGTACCGCAGGACTGGCATCCGCTGCTCGACGGGCGGTTCCACGCGGTGGCCGACCTCTGGGAGAACTTCGCTTCCAGCGGACCGGCCGCAACCACGCTGGTGCGGCTCGCCGCCCACGGGGCCGTGACGTTCGAACCGGCCGCCGGCTCCGGTGAGGACCACCCGCTCTGGTACGCCGCTCACCCCCATGAGGTGACGGACAGCCGAGCCGATGGCAGCTGCCTGCTCACCTCTCCGGAGACGGGGAACCGGGTCAGGGTCTCCGCTGCCGGCCGGCTCCTCTGGCTGCTCGCGGCCGGCGGTGCCACGGCTTCGGATCTGTCGGCCCGGTCCCGGCTGCGCGAACAGCAGTTGCGCCCGCTCCTGGAAGACCTGATCAGGCATCATGTGATCGCGGTAGCCTCCCTCCACCCCGAGCTTCTCGGGCTGCCCCTGCCGACCGCTGCGGCGCAGCGCGTCCCCTGATGGCCCCGCCCGAGTACACCGTCGAACCGCCGCGCGTCGCGGCCCGAGTACAGGAGTCCCCCCTTGCCTCACCCGGTCTCTGCGGCAGGCGCCGAAACGGACCGCTTCTGGAAGGAGTTCGCCTCCCGTCACTGGGAGCAGCGGCCGCTCTCCCTTCCCGCTGCTCCCGTTCAGCTGGACATCGGTGACGAGGAACTGCTGCGAGCCCTGGTTCTGGCGGCCGACAAGGCCAACCGTCCCAAGGGTTCGGGACTTCCGAAGGTCGTGGTGACGGTGGACGGCCGGACACAGCCGATCGACACCCGGCCTTTCCTCCCCCTGCCCGGGGACGTGTCCCTGGACGACTACACCGCCCGGGTCGACGAGATGATGCGGGATCACGAATGGAGCGTCGCCGTATCCGGCCTGCACGCGGTCGACGCGCCGCTGTGGGACCGGGCCAAGCGACTGTCCGACGACGTGTACCGGTACACGGGAACACGGGTCGCCGGCCGGGTGGACATCGACACCTTCATCGGCCGTTACACCTCCACCAACGTCGGTGTGCACGTCGACCACGCGGGGAACTTCGGCTTCACCCTGCGCGGTCGCAAGTCCCTCCTCACCTGGCCGCCGGAGCTCGCCGGGCAGGTCCCACAGCACACCGCCGACTACGCGTCGGCTCGTGAGCTGGCCGACGTGCTGGTCGGCGTGCCCGGCGCGCTGACCTACTTCCCCTCCGAACAACTGCATGTGGGCGAGTCCCCCGACGCCGTGGCCGTCAATGTCAACATCGCCTTCTTCACCAAGAGTGATCCGGCCGGCCTCGTCGTCGACGCGGTCAGCGGCCTGCTCGCACGGACACGCGCCGACGAGGCCGGCCCCGCCGCGCACGCCCCGGACGGCGTTCCGGCCGCAGCCGCGGCCACGCTCACGGCTCTGGCGGAACTGACCGGTGAGGAGGTCGAAGACGCCGTCTGGGAGCACCACATGCGTTCGGTGACGTCCGGCGGACTGGGCGTGGGCCGACCGGCCGGATCACCCGTTCCCGTACCGCGCGACGCCCGGGTCCGGGTACCCGCAGACGTGGTGGTGCGGCAGCGGCTGCTCAGCGACGGCCGCCGCGCCGTGGCCACGCAGGGGCACGCCCTGAAGGTCACCGACCACCCGCAGGTCGCCGAAGCCGTGACCGCCCTGGCCGCACGAGACACGCTCGACCTCGCGGACTGGGAGCGCCGGGCGGACGCTGCGGCCGTCCCCTTGCTCCATGCCGTGCTGTTGAGGCTGCGGACCTGGCGGGCCGTCGACGTCGAGGCCGCCGTGTCCGCCCCCGCACCTCAGACGGAGCGGCTCCGGTGACATCCCTGCGGCAGGGCAGGGCGGCGACACTCCTGGTGATCGCCGCCCTGCTGGTAAGTACGGTGGGTGACGAGGTCGCCATGGTGGCGCTGGCTCTGCGCGGCGCCGAACGCACGGGGCTGACATCGGTGGTGTCGGCCCAGATGCTCGCCGGCCTGGTTCCGGGCATCGCCTTGGGCGGTCCCATCGGACGGATCGTCGACCGCTTCCGCGCGGACGCGGTCCTGGGCGTGACCCTGGCCCTGGAGTGCCTGATCGCAGCGGCCGCCGCGGCGGTCGCGGACGGTGCGGTGCTGCTCATCGCCACGATGCTGCTGCTGGGTGCCCTCGGGGCGGTCGCCCAGACCTGCGTGATGGCGCTCGTGCCGCAACTGTTCCCGGCCTCCGACGCCCAACTGCGAGTGAACAGCCTCATGGAGTCGGTGAGGAACGCGGGGTACATCGTCGGCCCGCTGCTGGTGGGCCTGCTGACGGCGCACGGCGGTACCGGGCTGGCACTGGCGGTCGACGCGGGTACCTTCGCCTTCGCCCTGCTGGCCGTGCCGGTGATCAGCCGCTGGCTGGTCATGGCGGCCCGGGACCGTGCGCGGACAGGCGGTGTTTCCGACGCGGCCGAGGCCGGAACGAACGAGGAGGTCACGGGCGTACCGCAGACTCCGGGGAAGACCGCAGGAGGCCTGCGGGTCGGGCTGGCCCTTCTCTGGGCGGGGGCGCAGCGCCGGACCACGCTCGCCACGATCGTGGTCACCGTCGCGGCGACCTCGGTCGTCAATGTGCTGCTGCCTTTCTTCGCGGGTGAGATCCCCGGCGGCACGGCCTTCTACGGCGTGCTGCTGGCCACCTGGAGCGTAGGGCTGGTGCTGGGGCCGTTCGCCCTGAGGGGCCGGCTCGGTCGCCGGCCCACCGCCGTCATCGCCGTCGGAGCCGCGGCGATCGTCGGCCTCAGTTATCTGGTGACCGGCGCCTACCCCGTCGTTCCGCTGATGCTGGCCGCATTCCTGTGCGGCGGCATGGCCAACGCCGTGCAGAACGTGGCGCTCCGCACGTATGTCATGGCCGACTGCCCCCAGGATGTGCGGGGCCGTGTCGGCGCCGCGTACGGAGCGACGCTGCAGAGCTCCGTGGCCGTCGGCTTCGCCCTGGCGGGGCTCGCTCCCGCTGACTGGGCCCGCTGGGGCATCCTCGCCGGAGGCGGAGTCGCCTTCCTGGCCGGCTCGATCGGCTGGCTCCGTACCCGCGTGACGGTCCCTTCCCCGGCGCCGGCCGAGGACGTGTCCGTGCCCGCCGGGCAGGCATCGGAGGCAGGCACGCCGTGAGCAGCCGACGGACCGAACTCGATCCGGTCATCCCCCGGTTCTGCGCCCAGACGGGGGCCTCGCTGCCGCTCGCCTGGGAACTCGCCTGGTCGGAGCAGCCCGACGATGCCGTGGTCAGACTGACCCCGCCACCGGGTCCCCGGGCGGTCGACCGCGCCACCTGGCCCCGCCGTCTGTCCTCGGGCATCAGGCTCGGCCTGCCGTCCGGGGTGCGGCTCCAGAACACGCCCGTTCCGTTCCTGCACGACGGCGGGCCCGTCGCGGTGTTGTTCGGGCAGGACCCGCCGGCCTTCGCCGAGGTGCCCGAGCCGGTCGGTGAACTGTTTCGGCTCGGAGCCTCGGTGGCCGACGTCCGCCGGAAGTGGGAGCAGGCGGAGGAAGCCGTCGACCACGTACTGGTGGGCATGATGCGCTTCGGCCTGCTGAGCGGCGCCCCGTTGCCCCTGGCACAGCAGGAGCCGGAGGGTGCGCGGGTGCTGGTCCAGGAGGCGTGGGTGCAGGCGGTGGAGCGGGAAGCCGGTGTCCACGTCCTCGCCCACACCATGACGGGCACCTTCCTCAAGGTCGGCGCGGCCGCTCTCCAGCTGTGGCGGTGGGCGGGGCACGAGGACGGCATCGCCTTCGACCGGCTTCCCGCGAAGCTGCACGACGTGGCGGACCGACTGCTGTCCGCGGGCATGCTCCGGGCTGTCCGGCCCTGATACCCCCACAGCACGACGGCTGAAGAGAGACAGCCGAAGAGAGAGGACCATCCATGCACGATCCGGCCGCCGAGGCGCTGGACGCTCTTGCACGCCCCGGCATGGGAACCGAGAACGCCGGTCCTGCGCTGCGCGTGCTGGCCAGGATGCTGCGTCCGCGCACCGTGGTCGAAGTGGGGGCCGGTTCGTCGACGCTGCACCTGCTGCTCGGGCTGCGCGATGCCCGGTCGGAGGCCGCCGAGGACCGGCGGATCGTCCGCGGAGAGGTCTCGGCGGACGAACGGGCGTCGGTCCTGCACCCGCGTTCCGTGCTCGACGACTACGCGCCAAGGCTCCTCGTCGTCGACGACCTCTCCGTACCCGGCACGTCCGCGCATCAGGTGCGGGAGGCGGCCTGTTCGCTCGGCCTCGACGACATGCTCACCTTCATCGACCGGGACTTCTTCGACCTGGCCGACCATGAGCTGGACGCCTGGGGGCAGTTGGACCTGGTCTGGCTCGATGCCGGCACACAGGCCGACGACGCCGGGTTCCTCACGTCGCTCTGGCCGCGTGTGGCGCCCGGCGGCACGGTCGTGCTGCACGAGCCGTTTCTGGCAACGACGGTCGAGACGCACACAGGACAGGGCAGCGGCCGGACGGCGTGCCGGGTCGTCCCCACACCGCTGTTGCAGGAGCTGCGCCGCCAGGCCGCCGTGCCGGCCGGCGCATTCGACGTGCTCGCCCTGGGTGAACCCCACAAGCACCGTCAGACGGGCCTGCTGCTGTTGCGCAAGCGCGGTACCTGGGAGCGTGACCGGGGCGTCCCGTTCTCCGAGGAAATCAAGGCCCTGGGTGAGACCGACTCCGCCGAGGCTCCCCGGCTGGGCTCGGCCGCCGCACGGGCGGCCGACGACACGGCGGACGCCGCGGGCGGGATCCTCGCGGTCCTGGCCGACGACACCCGGCGCACCGTCTACAGTGCCGTCGTCCTACGGGCCGACACCACTCAGGGCATCGCGGAGCGTCTGGGGATGGCTCCAGGGCGCTGTGCGAAGTCCCTCGCCGCCCTGGAACAGGCGGGACTGGTCGCGTACACCGAAAAGCTCTGGTCCGCTGTCAACGAGGTCTGGCGGCATGCGGCGCCTCGCCGTCCGCGACCACGGCCGCAGGCCTCGATCCCGTCGAAGCAGGGCAAACGCAGGGCGTTCCTGGAAGGGCTCGTACCGCTCTTCGCCCTGCAACGGCGTTACCCGGAAACCGAGGTCAACGACATCCTGCGTGAGGTCCATCCGGATGTGGCCGCGCTGCGGCGGTATCTGGTGGAGGAGCGCCTGCTCATGCGAGCCGATGGCCAGTACTGGCGGCCCTGACCGGCTGTGCCGGCGGGCGCTCCTTCTCGACCGCTCGGCGGGCCGGTTCGCAGGGGCCGGGACGCCGTACGACCCACGTGGGCGTGTACGTTGGCCGATGGTCCGCGCGCGCCACACGTACACGTCGACGGCGCCGGCAACCGCTAGGGGAAATGGAGCACATGGCAAGCGTCGCCGTCATCACCGCGCCGAACATCGGGTACCGCAACACCGGCATGCTGACCGTCGACTTGGCGTTCGAGTCCCTGCGGCGGCGGACGGCCCCCGAGACCGAGGCCACCTGGTACACCCTGCACACCCCGGAGACCGTGCCGCTGCGCGAGTGCGCGCGAGGCACGGACCTGCCGTTCCGCTTCCACCCCCTGGCCGAGCACCTCGACTCGCTCCGCGACCACGACGCGGTCGTCTTCTGGGGCGACTTCCTCCACACCCGGCACTACCTGGAGCAGGACGCGACGAACCGCCTGCTCGACTTCGGTTTCGCCGAGGACCGCCAGGCCGCGCGCACTCTGCTGAACCGCACCCTGCTGTTCGCGGACCAGCCGGACGAACTCCTCGCGCGGACCCTCAGCTACGGCGGGACGATCCTGCACAACGCGCAGTCCGACTACGAGGACAAGGAGTACGGCCCCCTGTTCACACGCCTGGTGACGCGAAGCCGCCGCGTCTGGGTGCGTGACCCGCTGTCGGCGGCGAAGATCGCGCATCTGCGCGGGGACCGTACGACCGACCACTTCGGTTCGGACGCGGCGCTGCTGTCCCGCCCGGGCGACCTCGACCACCTCGCGACGACGGACTGGTCCCGGGCGGTCCCGGACGGCGGTGCGATCGGCGTGTTCCTCGGTGCGCGGACGCCGATCCCCGAGTGGCTGCCCGCCTTCTGCCAGGACCTGTCCGAGCGTCTGGGCGCCCCGCTCGAATGGCTGCCCTGGTTCGACCGGGACATCCCCGCTGCGGTCGGCCACATCGCGCAGCGCCCGGGCCGGCACACCGTCGGCGACCTGGTGCGGGTCCTGCCCCGCTACCGCCTGGTCATCACGGACACCTACCACCTGGCCGTCAACTCCTGGGGCGCCGGCACGCCCGCGGTGTGCGTCGGCGCGCCCGAGCCGGCTCCCAAGACCCACGACGACTACCTGACGCTGAGCGATGTGAAGAAGCACGTCTTCCACATGGCCTACGACGCGACGGACTTCTACCTGTCCACCCTCCCCGACAGCCGGGACGGCCACGAGCGCCGTATCGACCGGCTCGTACGCCTCATGGAGGGCGGCGGGGCCGAGACCGTCGCCGCCCGCATCCGCGATCACGCCGACCATTCGGCGGCCGCGTTCACCGGGACCCTGGCCTCGCTGCTGGACACACCCCGGCGGCCCGGGAGCCCTACCTCGGGCCCGTGACCGACAGACCCGTCCGCCTGCTGCTGGCAGAGGACCAGGGCATGCTGCGGGGCGCTCTTTCCCGGTCGGTCCGCCGGTCCTAGTGCTCGGCTGCCGTCCGCGGCAGCCAGACCCACATCAGTGCCACGCCGGCCGCCAGCACCCCGGCCCCCACCCGGAACGCCAGCGCGTACCCCTCCGTCAGCGCCGCCGGTGTCGCGCTTCCCGCCGAGCGGGTCGCGGCCAGTGTCGACAGGACCGCCAGGCCCAGGGAACCGCCCATCGTGCGGGAGGTGTTGACGAGCCCTGACACCAGTCCGGCCTCCTCGGGTGCCGCGCCGGACGTGGCCAGGGAGGCCAGCGGGGTGGCCGCCAGTCCCGCGCCGAGCATCATCAGGATTCCGGGGATCAGGATCGTCGTCGCGTACGCGCCCTCGGGGGTCATCGTCGACTGCCAGCCGAAGCCCGCGACCGCGACCAGCGTGCCCAGCGCCGCCACGTTCCGCGGCCCCAGCCCCCGCATGAGCCGGGGCGCGAGCTTGGAGCCGAAGATGACGGCGAGGGAGCTCGGGACCAGGGCGAGTCCGGCCTCCAGCGGGGTGTAGCCCAGGACGTTCTGCGTGTACAGGGTCATGAAGAACCACATGCAGAACATCGCGGAGCCGCACAGGAACATCGCCACGTTGGCCGACGACACCGACCGCAGCCGCAGCAGTCCGAGCGGCATCAGGGGGCCGGCGGTGCGGGCCTCGACCGTGAGGAACAGGGCGATCAGCGCGAGCCCGGCGAGCAGCGGCAGCAGCGTGGCCGTCGCCGTCCAGCCCGCCGCCTCCGTCTGGGAGATGCCGTAGGCCAGCGTGCCGAGCCCGCCCGTCACGAGCAGCGCGCCCGGCAGGTCGAGCCGCCGCCCGTCCCCGGCCCGGCCCTCGGTGAGGAACCAGGCGGCCCCACACAGCACCACCGCCCCCACGGGCACGTTGATCAGCAGCACCCACCGCCACGACAGTGTCTCGACCAGCAGCCCGCCGACCAGGCCGCCCGCCGCGCCGCCGCCGGCACCGACCGCCGTCCAGGTCCCGATGGCCCGGGCCCGGGCGGCGCCCTCCGGCACCGAGGCGGTGAGGATCGTCAGCGTCGAGGGCGCCAGCACCGCCGCCCCGAGCCCCTGCGCGGCCCGCGCCACCAGCAGCTGCCAGTCGTCCTGCGCCAGTCCGCCCGCCAGCGAGGCCAGGGTGAACAGGCCGAGCCCGACGAGGAACATCCGCTTGCGGCCGTAGAGGTCCCCGGCCCGCCCGCCGAGCAGCATGAACCCGGCGAAGGCGATGGCGTAGGCGTTCACCACCCACTGCAGGCCCTGCTCGCTCAGTCCGAGCCCGGTCCGCATGGACGGCAGCGCCACGTTGACGACGGACACGTCCAGCACGACGAGGAACTGGCCGGCGCAGGTGAGCGCGATCACGAGCCAGGTGGGAGGCGCGGCACGGCGAGGCGTACGGGTCGTTTCGGCGGCTTCGAGCATGAGTGTCATGCTCTCAACCACTCCATGCTCGTGGCATCGGGATTTCGGCCTAGGCCGCCCGTCCTTCAAGAGAAGGTCAAGATTTCGTTAGAGTGCCGAAGCAACGGAATAGTTGCCTGCGCATACAAGGTTCACACCCCACGTAAGCACACACCTCCCGAACACCCTGGCCTGGAGGCCTCCCTCAATGACGCAGACGACGACAGTCCGTCCCGCCGGCAGAGCGAGCGGGGCCGTGGTCCCGGTACTCGCCTTCGCGGGCATCGTTGTCGCGGTGATGCAGACCCTGCTCGTCCCGGTCATCAAGGACCTGCCGCAACTGCTGGACACCGCCCCCAGCGACGCCACCTGGGTCCTGACCTCGACCCTCCTCTCGGGCGCGGTGGCCACCCCGATCATGGGCCGCCTCGGCGACCTCTACGGCAAGCGGCGCATGCTGATCACGAGCCTGGCGGTCATGGTCGTCGGCGCCCTGGTCAGCGCGCTCACCAGCGACCTGCTGCTCATGATCACCGGCCGTACGCTCCAGGGCTTCGCGATGGGCGCCATCCCGCTCGGCATCGGCCTCATGCGCGACATGCTGCCCCGGGAGAAGCTCGGCTCGGCGATGGCCCTGATGAGCTCCTCCATCGGCGTCGGCGGCGGCCTCGCCCTGCCCGCCGCCGCCCTGGTCGCCCAGCACAGCGACTGGCACGCCCTGTTCTACGGCGCCGCCGGCCTCGGTGTCCTCGCCATCGCCCTCACCCTGCTCGTCGTGCCCGAGTCGCCGATGCGCGCCGCGGGCTCCTTCGACCTGCCGGGCGCCCTCGGTCTGTCCGCCGGGCTCGTGCTCTTCCTGCTGCCGATCACCAAGGGCAGCGACTGGGGCTGGACCGCCGGCACCACGCTCGGCCTGTTCGCCGCCGCCGCGGTCGTCCTGCTCCTGTGGGGCGTGATGGAACTGCGCGTCAAGGCCCCGCTGGTCGACCTGCGCACCACGGCCCGCCCGGCCGTCCTCTTCACCAACCTCGCCTCGATCATGGTCGGCGTCTCCTTCTACGTCGTCTCCCTGGTCCTGCCCCAGCTGCTCCAGCTGCCGAAGTCCACCGGCTACGGCCTCGGCCAGTCGATGGTCGTCGCGGGTCTGCTCGTCGCGCCGCTCGGCCTGACGATGATGCTCACCGCGCCCGTCTACGCCCGGCTGTCCGCGAAGTACGGCCCCAAGGTCACCCTGATCCTCGGCCTGCTGATCATCGCGATCGGCTACGGCGCCGGCCTCGGCCTGATGAGCGCCGCCTGGCAGAGCCTGGTCATCTCGGTCCTGCTGGGCGCGGGCATCGGCCTGGCCTACTCCTCGCTGCCCGCGCTGATCGTGGGCGCGGTCCCGGCCTCGGAGACGGGCGCCGCGAACGGCCTCAACACCCTGATGCGCTCCATCGGCACGTCCGTGTCGAGCGCCGTCATCGGCATGGTGCTCGCCAACACCGCGGACAACGTCGGCGGCGTCGCGATCCCGACCATGCACGGCTTCCGGCTCTCCTTCCTCATCGCGACCGGCGCGGTCGCCGTGGGCCTGCTCCTGGCCCTCTTCCTGCCCGGCCGCCGCCCGTCGGACAAGCCGCAGCTGCGCGCCAGCAGCGAGGAGGACGCGGGCCTGGAGCGGGCCGAAGCGGTGCTGCGCGGCTTCCGCGGCCGCGTCCTGGCGGCGGACGGCACGCCGGTCGCCCGTGCCACGGTCACGCTGATCGACCGCCGGGGCCGCCAGGCCGGCGCGACGCTCTCCACCGAGGACGGGGCCTACGCCCTCACCGTCCCGGCCGGTGGCTCCTACGTCGTGGCCGCCCGCGCCACCGGCCACGGCCCGCTCGCCTCGTCCGCGACCCACACGGGCGACGAGCGGCCCGTCGACCTGGACCTGTCACTGCCGGGCGAGACGGTCTCCGTCTGACCCCGCCGCCCACCCGGACCCCCTGTCACCCCCCGGCAGGGGGTCCGGCAGCATGGGCGCGGACCGTCGTTCGACCGGAAGGAACCCCATGCCCACGGCCCCCAAGCCCGAGATCCTGGCCGCTTTCGAGGCGGCGAAGGGGTTCATGCCCGTGGGTGAGGGCCTGGGGCTGTACGCGGCGGCGGTGGAGGCCGGGCGGCTCGGGCTGCCGCTGCTGGAGGTCGGCACGTACTGCGGCCGCTCCACGATCCTGCTGGCCGACGCGGCCCGCGAGGCCGGCGTCACCGCGCTCACCGTCGACCACCACCGGGGCAGCGAGGAACAGCAGCCGGGCTGGGAGTACCACGACCCGGAGACGGTCGACCCCGAGCTCGGCCTGATGGACACGCTGCCCACGTTCCGCCGCACGCTGCACACGGCGGGCCTGGAGGAGCACGTGGTCGCCCTGGTCGGCCGCTCCCCGCAGATCGCGGCGATCTGGCAGACCCCCCTCGGCTTCGTCTTCATCGACGGCGGCCACACCGACGAGCACGCCACCGCCGACTACGAGGGCTGGGCCCCGCACGTGGCCGAGGGCGGCCTGCTCGTCATCCACGACGTCTTCCCCGAGCCGGAGGACGAGTTCACCGGCCAGGCCCCGTACCGCGTCTACCTCCGGGCCCTCGCCTCCGGCGCGTTCACCGAGATCTCGGCGACGGACTCCCTGCGCGTCCTGCGACGCACCGGCCCCGGCCTCTAGTGCCCCAACAGGCAACGTTCGCCCC
>NZ_MUKA01000019.1:0-262 GCF_002150735.1 Streptomyces africanus | reverse complement strand
CCGCCGCTGCCCAAGGATCCGGGCGCGTGGCACACACCTTCGCAGAGCTCGTGGAGAAGCAGCGCGCGGCGGACGAGGCGTACGCCCGCGTGCGGCAACTGCAGGACGACTACGGTCCGCCCACCCAGACCACGTGGAGCGCCCAGCAGACCACCACCTGGGAGACCGCCTGGCGCGCCTGGCGCGACCTCGCCCGCGACGTCCAGGCGGCGGTGACCGCGTACGCGAAACAGGAGGACACCCCGCGCCAGGAGATCGAGGC
>NZ_MUKA01000175.1 GCF_002150735.1 Streptomyces africanus | reverse complement strand
GGCAGGGCACGCGCGCGTGCCGTGGAAACCCTCACCCTCGACTCGCCCCGCAACCGCAACGCCCTGTCGGCGGCCCTCGTCGGCGAACTGGCCGACGCGCTCGCGGACGCGGGCCGGGACCCCGGCGTCCGCGCGGTCGTCCTCACCCACACCGGGAACACCTTCAGCGCGGGCGCGGACCTCAAGGACCCGCCGCCCCCCGAGGCGCTGGTCGCCCTCCTCCGCCGGATCATCGAGGTGCCCAAGCCGGTCGTCGCCCGGGTCACCGGCCACGTCCGCGCGGGCGGCCTCGGCGTGCTGGCCGCCTGCGACATCGCGGCCGCAGCCACCGGGGCCACCTTCGCCTTCACGGAGGTCCGCATCGGCGTCGCCCCCGCGGTCATCTCCCTGCCGCTGCTGCCGCGCACGGACCCGCGCGCCCTGTCCCGCTACTACCTCACCGGCGAACGCTTCGACGCGGCGGAGGCGACCGCGACCGGCCTGCTCACCACCCACGCCGACGACGTCGACGAGGCTCTGGCCCCCATCCTCGACGGCCTGCGCAGATCTGCCCCGGGCGCCCTGGCCGAGACGAAACGGCTGCTCACGGCTAGGGTGCTGGAAGCCTTCGACCGGGACGCGGCGGGCCTGACCGCGCTCTCGGCCCGGCTGTTCTCCTCCCCGCAGGCCCGCGAGGGGATGACGGCCTTCCTCGAACGACGGGATCCGGCATGGGTGGTGTGAGGACATGGGCGGTGTGAGCACGGTCGATCGTGCGGAGCGAGTCCCCAAGCAGGACCGCAGCCGGGCCACCCGGCAGCGGCTCCTGGAAGCCGCCGTGTCCTGCCTCGCCGAGCACGGCTGGGCCGGATCCACCGTCTCCGTCGTCGCCGAACGCGCCGGTGTCTCCCGCGGGGCCGCCCAGCACCACTTCCCGACCCGTGAGGACCTCTTCACGGCGGCCGTCGAGTACGTCGCCGAGGAACGCTCCACGGCCCTGCGCGCCCTGTTCCCCGAGGGCGCGGCCGGAGACCGGCACGCGGTCGTCGCGGCCCTGGTCGACCTCTACACGGGACCGCTGTTCCGCGCGGCCCTCCACCTCTGGGTGGCCGCCTCCAACGAGGACCAGCTCCGCGCCCGCGTCACCGAGCTCGAGTCCCGCGTGGGCCGTGAGACCCACCGCATAGCCGTCGACCTGCTGTCCGCCGACGAGTCCGTCCCCGGTGTCCGCGAGACCGTCCAGGGCCTGCTCGACATGGCCCGCGGCCTGGGCCTCGCCAACCTCCTCACGGACGACGCGGCCCGCCGGAACCGGGTGGTCGAGCAGTGGGCGGGGCTGCTGGACGAGGCCCTCGGCGGCTGTTAGGGACTGAGCCGCTCCACGCGCCAGCTCCCGTCGGCCCGCTCCACGTACCGCAACCGGTCGTGCAGCCGGTTCTCGCGGCCCTGCCAGAACTCCACCGTCTGCGGGGCCACCCGGAAGCCGCCCCAGTGCGGGGGCACGGGCACCTGCTCGCCCTCGGGGTAGCGGGCGGCCAGTTCGGCGTACGCGCCGTCGATGTCGGCGCGGGTGGCGATCACCGAGGACTGGGCGCTGGCCCACGCCCCGAGCTGCGATCCGTGCGGCCGCGTCCGGAAGTACGCCGCCGTCTCGTCCCGCCCGGTACGCCGCGCGACCCCGGTGACGATGACCTGCCGGGCCATCGGGTGCCAGGGGAACAGCAGCGAGACGTACGGGTTCTCGGCCAGGTCACGGGCCTTGCGGGAGTCGTAGTTCGTGTAGAAGACGAAGCCCTGTTCGTCGAAGTGCTTCAGCAGCACCGTGCGGGAGCTGGGGCGGCCCTCGGCGTCGGCCGTCGAGACGATCATGGCGTTCGGCTCGAACAGCCCGCCGTCCGTCGCGGCCTGTTTGAACCAGCGCGCGAACTGCTCGACGGGGGTGGCGGCCAGCTCGTTCTCGGAGAGGCCCTCGGCCCGGTACTGCTTGCGCATCGAGGCCAGGTCGAAGGGGACGGCGTCGCGGTCGGTCACCCGGTCATCTTGCCGTATGGACGGTGTCCTTCGTCACTGCGTGGCACTGAGTGCCGTGAACCCTCCCCAAGGGTGGCACTCGGGGATATCGTTTCCGTGCCGTTCCGGTTGGGTGACCGCCAGCCGCACGGGGCATCACAGGGGGAGACCGGCCAGGACCGCGAGTCGCCGCACACGACCGTGGATCCTCCGGACGGCCGCCCGCTTCGCAAGCCGATTGACACATGGTTCGTTCGTCCCACCCCACATCACACCATCTGTCACTTCCATCACGAGGAGCCGCCTGATGTCCGACTTCGTACCCGGGCTCGAGGGAATCGTCGCGTTCGAGACGGAGATCGCCGAGCCGGACAAGGAGGGCGGCGCCCTGCGTTATCGGGGCGTCGACATCGAGGACCTCGTCGGCCACGTCTCCTTCGGCAACGTCTGGGGCCTGCTCGTCGACGGCGCCTTCAACCCCGGCCTGCCGCCCGCCGAGCCGTTCCCCATCCCCGTCCACTCCGGCGACATCCGCGTCGACGTCCAGTCGGCCCTGGCCATGCTCGCGCCCGTCTGGGGCCTCAAACCCCTCCTGGACATCGACGCCGAGCAGGCCCGCGCGGACCTGGCCCGGGCGGCCGTCATGGCCCTGTCCTACGTCGCCCAGTCGGCCCGTGGCCAGGGCCTGCCGATGGTCCCCCAGCGCGAGATCGACAAGGCCCACTCCGTCGTCGAGCGCTTCATGATCCGCTGGCGGGGCGAGCCGGACCCCAAGCACGTGGCGGCGGTGGACGCGTACTGGACGAGCGCCGCGGAACACGGCATGAACGCGTCCACGTTCACGGCGAGGGTCATCGCGTCGACCGGCGCGGACGTGGCGGCGGCCCTGTCGGGAGCGGTCGGCGCGATGTCGGGTCCCCTCCACGGCGGCGCCCCCTCCCGCGTCCTCGGCATGATCGAGGAGATCGAGCGCACGGGAGACGCCGAGGGCTACGTCAAGAACGCGCTCGACAAGGGCGAACGCCTCATGGGCTTCGGCCACCGCGTCTACCGCGCCGAGGACCCGAGGGCGAGGGTCCTGCGTCGCACGGCCCGCGAGCTGGGCGCTCCCCGCTTCGAGGTCGCCGAGGCCCTGGAGAAGGCGGCCCTGGCGGAACTCCACGCCCGCCGCCCCGACCGGGTCCTGGCCACCAACGTCGAGTTCTGGGCGGCCATCGTCCTGGACTTCGCCGAGGTCCCGGCCCACATGTTCACGTCCATGTTCACCTGCGCCCGCACGGCCGGCTGGTCCGCCCACATCCTCGAACAGAAGCGCACGGGCCGCCTGGTCCGCCCCTCGGCCCGCTACACGGGCCCGGGCTCCCGCGACCCCCGCGAGATCGAGGGCTACGAGGACATCGCCCACTGACCCGCCCCCCACACGGCCTCACCCGGCTCCGGGTGAGGCCGTCCGCGGGTCTCACCCCGTGAGCCGGTCCAGCTCCTCCCCGATCGCCTCCCGCAACGGGGCATGCCGCGCCCCGAGCGCATAGCGCTCCTCGCTCCACCTCTCCCGCGGATAGAGCCACACGGGCAGCCGCACGAGATCCTCGGGCTCCCAGTCGTATCGCGGCCACACATGCGCGTGCAGGAACCCGTCGGCGTTCCCGAGGATCTCCAGGTTGACCCGCCGAAACCCCGACTCCGCCCGCCGGCAGGCCCGCTCGACGGCTTCCCCCAGCCGCTCCATGTCCCGCAGAAACGCCAGCCGCCTGCTCCGCGGCAGCTCCGACAGCCGCTCCACCGAGGGATCATCGGTCAGCAGCACCGAGTAACCGGGCAGGAACTGCACATCGCCGATCACCGCGAACCCGGCGTCCAGCCTCCGCATCACGGCCGGATTCTCACCCCGCAGAGCGCTGCCGATCCGGTCGTCGCGCCACTCGCCCACCACGATCGCCCCCGAAAACGCAGACGACCCGCGAGCCTGGTCCTCCGGAGGAGGGCCGGCCGGACGTACCGGCGGCTCGCGGGTCGGGTGACTGCTGGAGATTGGGCCGGCTGCGCGCTTCGCTCACGCGCTGGTCCGGCACCGCACTGTGTGTGGTGTCGGGCCGCTAGCCCGCAGCCACCTCACGCGTCCGGTATTCATACATCTGCCGAACCACCTCCTCTCTCGTGTACCTGGAACCCTAGGAAACGGTCCGGCCTCGGATCAACCGATTTTCCGAGAGGTTGACCCGGGCACTCACGAGGCCCGGATCGTCTCCAGCAGATTCGCCGTCAACGGCCCCTGATCGCCCCGGCGCCACCCCACCGCCACGCAGGTCCTGGCCTCGTCCGGCACCACAGCGCGGAACGCCACCCCCCGGAGGCGGATCCGGCGCATCCCGGCCGGGGCCAGGGAGACGCCGAGGCCCGTTTCGACGAGGGCGCAGACCGTCTGCCATTCCACGGCCTCCTGGACGACCCGGGGCGTGAAGCCGGCGGTGGCGCACAGGCTGGTGATGCGGTCGTGGAGGCCGGGACCCGCCTCGCGGGGGAGGAGGACGAAGGGGGAGTCCGCAAGGTCGGCCAGGGCGATCGTGCGGTGGGCCGCGAGGGGATGGGCGGACGGGAGCACGGCCACGAAGGGTTCGGTGAGGACCGTGCGGAAGGCGAGATCGGGGTCGTCGCCCGGGGGTTCGCGCAGGAGGCCGACGTCGATCGTCCCGTCGCGCAGGGCGGCGAGCTGCGGTGCCGTGGTCATCTCGCGGATGTCGAGCTCGACCTGCGGAAAGCGCTCCCGGTGGGTCCGGAGCAGGCCGGGCAGCACGGTGAGGGCCAGGGACGCGGCGAATCCGATGCGCAGGTGCCCGGTGCGGCCGCTGCCGGCGGCACGGGCGGCGGCGAGGCCCTCCGTGAGGCCGGTGAGGGCCCGCCGGGCGGCGGGCAGCAGTTCCCGTCCGGCGGCGGAGAGGGCGACGCGCCCCGGGGACCGGGTGAACAGGGCGTGGCCGACCTTGTCCTCGAGGCGGCGGATCTGCTGGCTCAGCGGCGGCTGGGCGATGCCGAGGCGGTCCGCCGCGCGGCCGAAGTGCAGTTCCTCGGCGAGGACGACGAAGGCGTGCAGCTGCGGGAGGGGGAGCAGTTCCGGGCGCCGTTCCATATCCCCAGGGATATCAGAATGCCCCTCATCTCGTATTGGACGTATGAACGATCTCCCGCCTAGCTTCGGCACATGACGCAGCGACGACAGGCGATTCTCAGCGGTTCGGTGTTCGAGGAGCGGATCGGCTACGCCCGGGCCGTGGTGGACGGGGACTGGGTGCACGTGTCGGGGACGACCGGGTTCGACTACGCGGACATGACGATCTCCGACGATGTCGGGGAGCAGGCCGAGCAGTGTCTGCGGAACATAGGGGCCGCGCTGGAGAAGGCGGGGTGCTCGTTCGCGGACGTCGTGCGGGTGCGGTACCTGCTGCCGCGGCGGGAGGACTTCGAACCGTGCTGGCCGGTGCTGCGCAAGCGCTTCGGTGAGGTGCGGCCGGCCGCGACGATGCTGGTCTGCGGGCTGGCGGACCCCCGGATGAAGATCGAGATCGAGGTGTACGCACGTCGCGGGAGTGGTACTGGGGGTGTGGCGTTGATCGACTGAGTCCGCGGCAGGGCTCCGGGGCGTTGACGTGGGCATTGCCGCCGTACAACGATTCCTTCAATGTTGTGGGAACTCGGTGTGCGCTGGGTCACGTTCGAGTTGAATGATTGCAAGTAGCGAACCGACGTGCCGTACGTGCGGACGCAGCCTGCAGGGGGTCCAGGTGAGTGCTTCCCGGCGTAGTGGGACCACCGACGAGCTGGGGCCGGACGAGCCCGAGCCCGAGCGGGACGGCTCGGACGGCTCGGACCTGCTCGCCGCGCTGCTGGACGGCATGGACGCGGCGCTGTGCGCCTTCGACGCCGACGGGGTCGTGACGCACTGGAACCGCGAGGCCGAGCGGATCCTGGGCTGGAGCGCGGACGAGGCCGTGGGGCGGCGGGGCCTGGCCGGATGGGCCGTGCGCAGCGCGGACGCCGAGGAGGTCGAGGGGCGGCTGATGTCCGCCATGCACGCCCCGGGGCGCCAGGTCCACGAGTTCGCGCTGCTGACGAAGGACGGCGGGCGGGTGCTCGTGCGGACGCAGTCGGCGGCCGTGCGGGGCCCGGACGGAAAGCCCGCGGGTGTGTACTGCGCCTTCAGCGAGGTGCACACGCAGATCGATCTGGAGCGGTCGATCGCCCTCAGCGAGGCGCTGTTCGAGGACGCGAGCTGGGGCGTCGTGCTCGTGGATGTCGACCTGCGGCCCGCCGTGGTGAACGCGCACGCGGCCCGGGCGCTGGGCATGGGGCGTACGTCCGTGCTCGGACGGCCGCTCGGGGAGCTGCTCACGCAGGGCGTGGAGGAGCTGGAAAGCGCGCTTCAGCATGTGCTGGCCCAGGGCGCGCCGCCCGCGCCCGCCGAGGTGTGGGTGACGGTGCGCACGCCCGAGGGGGAGCGGCGCAGGTGCTGGCGCAGCGGTTTCCTGCGGCTGGCCTCGCCGCTCGCGGAGGAGCCGGTCCCGCTGGGCGTCGGCTGGCTGTTCCAGGACGTGACGGAGGCCAAGCAGAGCGAGCAGGAGGCGTCGCTGCTGCGGTTCCGTACGCAGCAGCTGCACCGGGCCTCGCGGGCCGCCGCCGAGTGCGAGGACCCGGCGGAGGCCGCGACGATCCACCTGGACTTCGCCCTGGCCGGTTTCGCCGACCACGGGCTGATCGACCGGGTGTCCGGCGGTGCGCTCACGGACGCGGAGACCGAGGGGCCGGTACGGCTGGTGCGGGTCGCCGAGACACCCTCCGGCGCGCCGGGGCCGAGCAAGCTCGCCGACCGCGCGGGCCTGCCCGTGCGGTACGCCGAGGGGCATCCGGCCCTGCAGTGCGTGGAGCGCGTCGGCGCGCTGCGGGCGAGCGCGGGCACCATTCCGCCCGAGCAGGCCCGGGAGTGGGCCCTGGCCCGCCAGTGGCCGCCGGACGCCGTGCACGCCCTGTGCGCGGTGCTGCGCAGCCGGGGGCGGACGCTCGGCGTCGTGACGTTCCTGCGGGGCGCGGGGCGCAGCGCCTTCGAGCGGTCCGACGCGATGTACGCGGAGGACGTGGCGGTCCGGATCGCCGCGGCGCTGGATCTCGCGGGGCTGTCGGACGAGGAGTGAGCGGCTGTCAGTGCCGGTAGAAGATCCGGTCCCGGTACTGCTCCATCACCCGCGCGTTCCACTCATGTCCCCCGTCGACGTTCCCGGAGCGCAGCAGCGGCGGCTCCACGCCCCGGTCGGCGAGGGTGGCGGCCGTCGTCGCCATGACGGCCTGGAGGAGCGCCGAGGTGACGACCGTGGAGGCGGGGGCGAAGGGGGCGGGCACCGTGTCGAGGGTGAGCTCCGCGTCGCCGACCGCGATCTTCGAGTCGAGGACGAGATCGCAGTGGTCCTTGAGGTACGTCCCCGACGCGTGCCGCGACGTCGTCTCCGTGGCGTACGCCACCGACGTCACGCCGATGACCTTCGCGCCCAGGGCGCGCGCGTGCAGGGCCATCTCCACAGGAAGGGCGTTGCGCCCCGAGAGGGAGATGATCAGCAGGGCGTCGCCCGCGCGGAGCGGGGAGCTGTCCAGGACGGCGCTCGCGAGGCCGTCGACGCGTTCCAGGGCGGAGCCGAGGGGCGCGGGCATGACGTCGACGCCGACGACACCCGGCACGGCGAGCAGGTTCATCAGGGCGAGACCGCCGGCGCGGTAGACGAGGTCCTGCGCGGCGAGGGAGGAGTGCCCGGCGCCGAAGGCGAAGAGGCGGCCGCCGTTCTCGACGGTGTCGGCGAGGAGCGTCCCGGCCGCCGCGATGCTGTCGGCCTCCTCGTCGCGGACCCGCCGCAGCAGGCCGATCGCGGCGTCGAGGAACTGGCCGGCCGGCGCGCGGTCGCTCATACGGGGTCCCTTCGGGCTGGGCTGAGGCCGAGTGTCGCGCATCACGGTGCGGTCTGGACCAGTGCGGTGTCAATACGGCCGTGAAAGGCCCGGCGGAGCCCTGAAAACCCCGGCAGGGGCGGTACGAGCGCTCGGTGCCGTTGTGAAAAGCTCCGTCGTACCCCGTTGCGGGCCCGGATAACCTTCGCTTTCCCTCCCGCGGCACGGTTGTCGGTGGTATCCGGCAGAATTGAGTGCAGGGCCAGCGCACACGCCGGTGAGCCGTCCAGCCTCCGGCAGATCTCATTCGAGGGGCACGTATGTCCGGACTGATCGACACCACGGAGATGTATCTCCGCACCATCCTCGAGCTGGAGGAAGAGGGTGTGGTCCCCATGCGCGCCCGTATCGCCGAGCGGCTGGACCAGAGCGGGCCGACGGTCAGCCAGACCGTGGCGCGGATGGAGCGCGACGGCCTGGTGTCCGTCGCGACCGACCGGCACCTGGAGCTCACCGACGAGGGCCGCCGTCTCGCCACGCGCGTGATGCGCAAGCACCGCCTCGCCGAGTGTCTGCTCGTCGACGTGATCGGCCTGGAGTGGGAGCAGGTCCACGCCGAGGCGTGCCGCTGGGAGCATGTGATGAGCGAAGCCGTGGAGCGCCGCGTCCTGGAGCTGCTGCGGCACCCGACGGAGTCGCCGTACGGCAACCCGATCCCCGGGCTGGAGGAGCTCGGCGAGAAGGACGGCGCCGACCCGTTCCTGGACGAGGGCATGGTGTCGCTGGCCAGCCTCGACCCGGGCCCCGAGGGCAAGACGGTCGTGGTGCGCCGGATCGGCGAGCCGATCCAGACGGACGCGCAGCTGATGTACACGCTGCGGCGCGCGGGCGTGCAGCCCGGCTCGGTGGTGAGTGTGACGGAGTCGGCGGGCGGTGTGCTGGTCGGCAGCGGTGGCGAGGCGGCCGAGCTGGAGTCGGACATCGCCTCCCACGTGTTCGTCGCCAAGCCCTGAACCCGGCCCGGACCGCGGCTGCGGACCCGGTCCGGACCAGGTCCCGGGGTCGTCGCCAACTCCCGTTGAGCGTGGGGTGGTTGTGGCGTTGGCGTGATCCCGTCGATTCCGGGATTCAGTCCGTCGAATGGCAGCGCTCGCTCGCTTCCCGTGCGACGCTGTCGCGTGAGGCATATGACCTGAGGGCTCTTGGCCGCGGCTCGACAGCGATGTCGCCCGGCCGGGGAGGGGGCGCAAGGATGTGCCGTGGAGAAGCGGAGGGCCCCGGCGCCGTGTGGCGCCGGGGCCTGTCCTCCCCTGTGCTGACCCGGAGCCCCGAGCTCTCAGGGTCATTCCCCGCGGACCGGTTTCCCCGAGCGGTCCGCCCCCCGCTGAAGATCTCCCCTCGGTCGAGGGGATCAATCCTTGAGGATGGTCACTCGAACGAGGGGTGTTGCCCGCGAGAACGGTCTCCTCGAATGGCCATTCGATAATCTGCGGGTGACGAACCGACCGGAGCGTGCGCTACAGGTAAGGGCGCTCCGACAGGAACCACGAGGAACCACGAGGAACGGCGACAGGCACAGCAGGCAGAACACGGTTCACAGGACCGACCGGCCGGAGACGGCCACGGTCCGCGCGAAGCTTGGGGGGTGCCAGGACATGGCGCGACGCATCGACGTGACCGGGACGGGCGGCGTACGCCTGGCGGCCTGGGAGTTCGGCGACCCGCCCAAGACCGATCCGGCCGGATCCGGTCCGGCCGGGTCCGATCCGGCGCGGGACGTGCCGGACGGCTCCCCGGGCGTGCTGTTACTGCACGGCCTCATGGGCCGCGCCTCGCACTGGGCGTCCACCGCCCGCTGGCTCTCCGGCCGGTACCGGGCCGTCGCCCTCGACCAGCGCGGCCACGGCCGCAGCGACAAGCCCCCGCAGGGCTCCTTCACGCGTGACGCCTACGTCGACGACGCCGAGGCCGCTCTCGAACAGCTCGGCCTCGCCCCGGTCGTCCTCATCGGCCACGCCATGGGCGCGCTGACCGCCTGGCAGCTCGCCGCCAAGCGCCCCGATCTGGTCCGTGGCCTGATCATCTGCGACATGAGGGCCTCCGCGCTCGGTGCCGCCTCGCAGCGCGAGTGGGACCAGTGGTTCAAGTCCTGGCCGCTGCCGTTCGCCACGCTCGCCGACGTCCGCAAGTGGTTCGGCGAGGACGACCCCTGGGTGGAGCGGCCCAATCCGGCCCGTGGTGAGTTCTACGCCGAGGTGATGGCCGAGTCCCCGGACGGCTGGCGCCCGGTGTTCGACCCGGAGCAGATGCTCCGCTCCCGCGAGACATGGGTGTACGACGCGCACTGGGAGGAGCTGGCCCAGGTCCGCTGCCACGCCCTGGTGGTGCGCGGCCTCGACGGCGAGCTGGGCCGGGCCGAGGCCCAGGAGATGGTCCGCGTCCTGCCCCGCGGCCAGTACGCGGAGGTCGCCGACGCCGGCCACCTGGTCCACTACGACCAGCCGGAGGCCTGGCGAGCGGCGATCGAACCCTTCCTGGACGCCCTCAGCACCGACTGACGCCTGCGCTCATCCCTTGCTGACCGCCGTCAGGATCTCCGGCAGCCGCCGGGCCGTCCGCGGCGCGGCGAGCCGCAGCCCCGCCGCCGTGAGCGCCGCCGCGTACCCCGCGCCCACCGGCAGCAGCAGCCACGCCCAGTCGTCGCCGCCGGCGCTCACGTTCAGCCAGATCGTGAGCGCGATGACGGGCGCGCACAGCAGGGCGGCGGCGACCATCCCGCCGAAGATGGAGATCCAGGCGAGCCCGGCCTGCCCGGGGGCGACGTTCTTGTAGCCCTCCTGCGGGATGGAGTAGGGGAAGCGGGCCGATGTCCACGCCCCGGTCGCGAGCATCGCGCCGAGCAGCGCGAACGACAGCCCCAGCGCCTCGGGCAGCCGCCGCCAGTCGCCGAGCATGGCGCTCGTCACCACGGTGACGAGCGTGGCGTACGGCAGGGTGATCAGCAGCAGGGCCAGGGCGCGGGCGCGCAGCTCGACGTAGGCGTCGCGGGTCGACGAGATCGTCATCGCGACCATCCAGAACGCCGAGGTGTCCTGCCCGAACTGGTTGTACATCTGGATGCCGAGCATCCCGGCGGCGAAGCAGGCGAAGTACACGGAGCCGGTGCCCTGCCAGGCGTTGAACACCGGCACGATCAGCCCGATGGCCAGCGACGTCACCCAGGCCGCCTTGGTCTTGGGGTCGCGCCACACGTACCGCAGGCTGCGCTCCATGACCGTCCCCGTACGGCCCGCCGGCAGCAGCCGCCCGAGCCCGGTCGACGTCCGCTCGCGGGCGGCCGACTCGGCGGCCGGCAGCGTCGACCCGTCGGGCGAGGTCATCAGCCGGGTCAGATGCCGTGACCACACCGCGAGCAACGCGGCCAGCGCGCCCGCCGTCAACGCCAGTTGCGCGAGGGCGCGACCGTACGCCCCCTCGCCCACCGCGTGCACGGCCCCGATGGCCGACGCGGGCGGCACCCACCGGAGCACGTCCGCCGCCGGGTCGAGCTCGCCCAGCCCGGACGCCCCGAGCCGCTGCGCGCCGAAGTTGACGACCTGCGCCCCGATCGCGATGACGAGCCCGCTCAGCACCGCGAGGTCCCGCCCCTTGCGGCTGGTCAGCAGCCGTACGTTGGCGGCGGCGACGGCCCGCGCGAGCGCCACGCACACCAGCAGCGCCAGCACGACGGCGACCACGCCCACCGCGAACGCCGCCCCGCCCCGGGCCACCGCGACCACGGAACCGACCAGCAGGCACAGCGTGAACAGGGGCCCGATACCGACCAGTGACGCCACGAGCAGGGCCCGCACCAGCGGCCTGGGCCGCAGCGGCAGCATCACCAGCCGGGTCGGATCCAGCGTCTCGTCACCGCCGGGGAAGAACAGCGGCATCACCGCCCAGCCGAGCCCCAGCACCGCCGCCGCCGGCACGACCACCGACTCGGCGTGCGCGTGCCCACGCAGCGCGATCAGGCCGATCAGCTGCAGCGCGGCGAACAGCAGCGCACAGACCGCCGATGCGATGTAGGCGGCCTTCCGCCCGCCGGACTGCCGCAGCCCGTTGCGCAGCAGCGACAGCTTCAGCCGTACGAAGAGCGGGGTGATCGCGGAGTCGCTCACCGGGCCCCGCCGCCCAGCCAGTCGAGATCGGACCCGGCGTCCCGGCTCTGCGCCCCGACGAGCTCCAGGAACGCCCGCTGCAACGAGGGCGCGTCACCCCGCACCTGCGCCAGCGTCCCGTGCGCGCGGATCCGCCCGGCGGCCATGACGGCCACCCAGTCGCACAGCGACTCGACGAGCTCCATGACGTGGGAAGAGAACACGACCGTGGCACCCGAGGCGGTGTACCGCTCCAGGACGCCCCGGATGGTCTGGGCGGAGACGGGATCGACGCCCTCGAACGGCTCGTCCAGGAAGAGCACTTCGGGATTGTGGAGGAGAGCCGTGGCCAGCCCGATCTTCTTGCGCATGCCGGTCGAGTAGTCGACGACGAGCTTGTGCTGCGCCCCCGCCAGATCGAGGACGTCGAGGAGCTGCGTGGCCCGCTTGTCGACCTCGGCACCGGGCAGTCCGCGCAACCGCCCGGTGTACGCCAGCAGTTCCCGCCCCGACAGCCGCTCGAACAGCCGCAGCCCCTCCGGCAGCACCCCGATCCGCGCCTTCACCTCGACGGGGTCCCGCCACACGTCGTGCCCGACCACCTCGACGGTCCCCTGGTCGGGCCTGAGCAGCCCGGTCACCATCGACAGCGTGGTGGTCTTCCCGGCCCCGTTCGGCCCGACGAGCCCGATGAACTTGCCCGCGGGCAACTCCAGATCGACCCCGGCAACAGCGACCTGCTGCCCGAACCGCTTCCAGAGCCCCCGCACACGCACAGCACTGGATCCCACCGCGTCTCCCTCCGTCACCGTGAACCCTACGGTGGGGAAGCGTCCCCCAAGGGGCGCGGGGAACTGCGCGATCAACCACACACAACCCGCAGCCGCCGCACAACAGCGACCAGGCAGATGAACAGGCGCGGCTAACGATCCCGGCCGCACGCATAAGCCAACGGCGAGATCAACTCCTCCGCGTCCGGCAGCCACCGATTCGCAGGCGTGGGCCGGCAGGCCCACTGCACAGCCCCCCGGGACCCGAACCGCGTGGGCGGCGCAGCCACATACGCGCCCTCACCCAGCACCGTCAGATCCAGCGACGACAACGACCACCCCAGCTTCCGCACCAGATCAGGCACCTTCACAGCGGCCCCCGGCAGCACGAAGAACTCCATCCGCCGATCCGGCGTGAGCGTCACCGGCCCCAGCGTCAGCTCCATCCGCTCCATCCGGGCCAGCGCGAGAAACCCGGCGGTCTCCGGCACGGAGATCGCGTCGAACGTCCGCCCCGTCGGCAGCAGGATCGACGCCGTCGGCTGCTTCTGCCACATCCGCCGCGCGACGGTCGCACTGCCCGTCGCCTGCGTCGCCCAGTCCGGGCGCGCCGGGTGCGACCCCGGGGCCGGACACGCCGCGTCACCGCAGGAGCAGCGCTGGGCGCCGTCGACGGCTTCCAGCCAGGTGCCCGGGAACACGTCCCAGTGGCGCTCCTCGGCGTAGCGGACAGCGGTCTCCAGCAGCGATTCCCCGCGCTGCTTCGGGATCTGAGCGGCTTCGGTGCCGGCGATCGTCTCTTCCACGATGAACACAACTCTGGTCGTCACCAGGGGTTACGCCCGCCCGCGTGCGCGGGGAGGAGCATCGCCCCAGGGGCCGGGGCGCATGGGTGCATGTGCGGGGGCGCGCAGGAGGAACCGTGGCCGGGGCTGGGTAGCCACGTCTGGGGCCGGCAACAGCCGTTACCCCGGCAATCCTCACATGCCTCGCATTTTCGCCTGGTCGGCGGGGCATTGATCTTCACGGCCGGATCTTTTCGCCGGGACGCGAGGGACCCCGGCCGCGGAAGACACGTCAACTCGGTGCGTGGGCAGGCACCGCAGCCACAGGGGGTACGCCATGGCCGCAAGGCCGCTCGTCGCCAGGCAGCCGAACGAACGGCTCCAGGCGCTCATCCAGGAAGCCGGATGCTCCAACGCCGGCCTGGCCCGCCGGGTCAACATGTGCGGCGCGGAGCACGGCCTCGACCTGCGCTACGACAAGACATCGGTGGCGCGCTGGCTGCGCGGGCAGCAGCCACGGGGACGGGCCCCGGCGATCATCGCCGAGGCGCTCGGCCGCAAGCTCGGCCGTACGGTCACGATCGACGAGATCGGCATGGCCAACGGAAAGAACCTCGCCTCGGGCGTGGGTCTCCAGTTCTCGCCGACGGTACTGGGGGCCATCGAGCAGGTCTGCGAGCTGTGGCGCAGCGACGTGGGGCGGCGGGACTTCCTGTCCGGCTCCTCCGTCGCCGCGTCCGCGCTGGTCGAGCCCAGCCGTGACTGGCTGATCTCCGCACCCGACGGCCAGGTGGCGCGCTCGGCCGGGCCGCGGGTCGGGCAGTCCGACGTGCAGGCGGTGCGGGCCATGACGCAGGCGCTGGTGGACCTCGACCACCAGTACGGCAGCGGGCATGTCCGGCCGGTCGTCGTGCACTACCTCAACAGCGTCGTCTCGGGGCTGCTGGCGGGGTCGTACCGGGAGGCGGTCGGGCGGGACCTGTTCGCCGCGGTGGCCCGGCTGACCGAACTCGCCGGGTACATGGCCGTGGACACCGGGCAGCCCGGACTGGCCCAGCGCTACTACATCCAGGCGCTCCGGCTCGCCCAGGCGGCCGGGGACCGGACGTACGGGGCGTACGTGCTGGTCACCATGAGCCGCCAGGCCGTCTACCTCGGGCACGGGCGCGAGGCGGTACAGCTCGCACGCGTCGCCCAGCAGGGCGTCGGCACCTCGGCCCCGCCGGTCGTCCAGGCGCTGCTGCACGCCTCCGAGGCACGCGGGCACGGCGTGCTCGGCGAGGTGCGGGCCTGCACGGCCGCACTGGTCCGCGCCGAGCGCGCCCTGGAGACGGCCCGGTCCGGGGACGACGTCCCGTACTGGGCCACGTTCTTCGACGAGGCACAGCTCGCCGACGAGTTCGGGCACTGCCACCGGGACCTCCAGCAGTTCCGCGCCGCCGCCCAGCACGCGGAACGCTCACTCCAGCTCCGCGCCCCGTCCTACGCCCGCAGCCGCCTGTTCTGCCGCGTCGTCCTCGCCACCGCCCGCCTGGGCCTGGGCGAACTCGACCAGGCCTGCCAACTGGCCGCGGAGGCGGCGGGCCAGGCAGCGGAGATGCGCTCGGTCCGGGCGGTGGAGTACGTGAGGGACTTCGAGCGACGACTGGAGCCGTACAAGGACGCGGCGCCGGTGCGGACTTACCGCGACAAAGTAGCGGCCCTTCTTTAGGGGCGCGGGGAACTGCGCGAGCGGCCACGACGAACCCGCACCCGACGAACCACCTAAGCGGCCCGTGGCACCGTCGGCAGCGGATCAGCAACGTGCATCGACCGCCCCGCCCCCAAATCCGCCAAGATCGCCGCGGATGCCCGATGCCCGGAGTGCAGAGCACCCTGGACCGTACTGGTGTCCCGGTGATCCCCACACACATACAGCCCGGCAATCAACCGCACCGGCCGCCGCAGATCATGCGGCGGCCGCATCGCCGGCACGGCCTCCGCCGTGTGGTGCACAGCCAACGTCTCCCACCGCGCCGTCGACACCCCGTACAGCCGCGCCACATGCATCCGCACGGCCGTGTCGACATCCCCCGGCGGCCGTCCCAGCACCGTCGAGGACACCAACGCCCGCCCCGCCGGCGCCCGGGACGGATCGACGCGACTGACCACCGCCGTGTGCGCGACCGGCCCGCCGAGGTCCGCGTCGAGCAACAGCGACGCCCCCGTCGCCGGCGGCTCGTCCGTCGTGTGATGCACCACCGTCACCGGATGGAACTCCGGCACCCGCAGCCCGGGCAGCAGCTCGGCCGCGGCCCTGGCGCCCGTCGCCACCAGCACCGCACGGCAGCGGATCTCACCGTGCTCGGCGGTGGTCACCGAGGTCGTGGACACGGAGGTGACGCGCACGCCGGTGTGCACCGTGCCCGGCGGCAGCGCGCTCGCGAGCAGCTCCGGCAGGGCCTCGGCGCCGCCCTCCGGCAGACACAGCCGGCCGCGCGCGAAGGCCCGCAGCGCGAGGTCCGCGCACCGGCTGGACGTCGTCAGGTCCGGGTCGTACAGGAGGGCGGCGAGCAGCGGACGCAGGAAGCCGTCGATCGTCCGGGCCGGCAGCCCGCGAGCCGCCAGGGCCTCACCGGCGGGCAGCTCCGGGCGGGTCAGCAGCCGTTCGGCCGGTGTGCCCGCCAGCCGGGTCAGGGCGGCCCCCAGACGGGCCTGGTCGACGGCCGTGCCCAGCGGCGCACCGGACCGGCTCCGGGGCACCGAGACCTGCCGGCCCGGCACCGCCACCGGCCTCCTGGGCGGCCTGGGCGCGGACGGCGACCGGGGAGCGCTCGCCAGCGCGCGCACAGCGTGCAGTGCGCCCCGTGCGCCCCCAGTGCCCGCCTGGACGCCCGCGCGATGGTGGCGTCCGTCGCCGTGCAGCAGGACCCCGGGCGCGAAGGGGCGCAGCGCGAGGGCGTCGAGGCCGGGTGTCAGCCGTAGTTCCGGGTATGCCGTGGACAGCAACTGGCCGATTCTGTCGAGCCGGAAGCCGTCGACCTTCTCCGTCGCCATGCGGCCGCCGACCCCGTGGGCGGCCTCCAGGACCATGGTCGTCACTCCTGCGCTGGTCAGCCGGTGCGCGGCCGAGAGTCCGGCGACCCCGGCCCCCACGACGACCACGTCCGCCTGGTAAGCGGGCTCAAGCACGTGCCCCTCCTCGAGGTTGCGCGGGCGCTGGAGACGTCATGCCCTCAACAGGCCCCAGGGATACGCGAGTTCTGGTCGAGGGTAGGGCCGTGATCGGTCAGGGGGAGTCGCGCATCGACAGGGCACGGTCGCACAGCGGTCGCATACGCATTCCTTGTGGGCATGAAGTGGTCACAGGGGGCTGAAGTGCGGCGCGAGGGGCTGTCTCGGAATGGTCGGTCGGCGGTCGGCCGGCGCTCTCGGGGTGCGTCACAACGCCGCCCGGATCGCCCCCTCGATCTCCGGGAAGGCGAACCGGAACCCCGACTCCAGCAGGCGCGTCGGCAGGACCCGGGCGCTGCCGAGCACATCCCCGGCCATCTCGCCCAGCACGGTCCGCAGGACGGGCGCGGGCACCGCGAACAGCGTCGGGCGGTGCAGCACGCGCCCCATCGCCGCCGTGATCTCACGGTTCGTCAGCGGGTTCGGGGCGGTCAGGTTGAACGGCCCGGACATGCCGTCGGTGTCGATCAGATGCCGGATCGCGGCGACCTCGTCGTGCAGCGCGATGAACGACCAGTACTGCCGCCCGTCGCCCATCCGCCCGCCGAGACCGGCCTGGAACAGCGGGAACAGCCGCCCCCACGCACCGCCCTCGCGGGAGACGACCAGCCCGGTCCGGGTGAACACCGTGCGGACACCGGCCTCCTGGGCGGGGGCTGCCGCGGCCTCCCACTCCACGCACAGCCCGGGCAGGAAGCCCTCGCCCGCCGGCGCGCTCTCGTCGACGGACCGGTCCCCGGTCTCGCCGTAGTAGCCCATGGCGCTGCCGTTCACGAAGACGCGCGGCCGGTCCTTCTCGTCCAGCGAGGCGACGGCCCGGGCGAGGGCCGCCGTGCCGTTCACCCTGCTGTCGCGGATCCGCTGCTTGTAGGCGTCCGTCCAGCGGCGGTCGCCGACCCCCGCACCGGCCAGGTTCACCACCGCGTCGCACCCGGCGAGCCCGGCCGCGTCCACACGCCCGCCCTCGGGGTCCCAGCGGACCTCGTCCGCGACCCCGGGGGCATGGCGTACGAGGCGCACCACCTCGTGCCCGTCCGCGGTCAGGGACCGCACCAGGGCGCCGCCGATGAGCCCGGACGCACCGGCCACTGCGATTCGTGAGCGTTCCATGGCCCCCATCCTGCCTGCCGGCGGCCATAAATCCGGCGTACGGCCACAAGCCGTCACCGTAGGGTGACGCCATGCCCGAGTCCCGCGAACCTCGCATCCGCGTGGCCGCGCCCGATGACGACGAGGGGCTGGCCCTGCTGGACCGCCTCACCTGGTCGCATCTGCACGCGGTGGTGCCCCGGCCGCAGCCGCCGTACCCGCCGTTCTTCAGCGACCGGCACGCCCCCGAGGACTGCCTGGTCGCCGAACTCGGTGACCGCTTGGCGGGATACCTCCATCTCGGCTTCCCGACGCCGGTCGAAGCGAACCGGCACGTCCTGCAGATCCAGGGCCTCGCCGTCGCGGCGGAAGCACGCGGCCGGGGTGTCGGGCGGGCACTGGTCCGGGCCGCCGTCGCCGAGGGCCGCCGGCGTGGCGCCCGCCGCCTCACCCTGCGCGTCCTCGGCCACAACGCCCCGGCCCGCAGGCTCTACGAGGCCGAGGGATTCGTGGTGGAGGGGGTCCTGCCCGAGGAGTTCCGGCTCGACGGGCAGTACGTGGACGACGTCCTGATGGGACGTTTCCTCTAGGCCGGTGTCAGGACGCCTACGACGCGGCCAGCTCGCCCGTGTCCACCGGTGCCGTCGCGTCCGTCGCGCGCTCGGCGTCGGAGGAGACCTCGGCCGCCGTCAGGACGTAGCCCGTCTCGGCGTCGGAGGTGGAGCGGGCGAAGACCACGCCGAAGACCCGGCCGTCCGTGGTGAGCAGGGGCCCGCCGGAGTTGCCGGGGCGGACCGTGGAGCGGATCGAGTAGATCTCGCGGGTGACCGTGTCGTCGTTGTAGATGTTCTGGCCCGTCGCCCGGACCCGGTTCGCGACCGTCGCCGCCTGGAGGTTCAGGTCGCCGTCCTGCGGATAGCCCGCGACCACCGCCGAGTCGCCGCGCTCGGCGTTGTCGTCGAACCGCAGCACGGGCGCCTTCAGGCCCGGCACGTACAGCACGGCCACGTCCTTCTGCGGGTCGAAGAGCACCACCCGCGCCTCGTACGTCCGCCCGACCCCGCCGATCTGCACGGTCGGCTCGTCGATGCCCGCCACCACGTGGGCGTTGGTCATCACGTGCTCCCGCGCGTACACGAACCCGCTGCCCTCGCGGCCCTGGGTGCCCGCGACGCCCTCGACCTTGACCGTGCTCAGCTTGGCCGCGTTCGTGGCGGCCGCCGTGACACTGTCACCGGAGGGCGCGGCCACCTCGGCCGTCGACTCGTTCTCGAACGGGTTGAAGACCTGCGGGAAGCCCGCCTCGGTCAGCGCCGACGTGGCCCGCGAGAACCAGGCCGGGGTGGTGTCCGGCATCGTCTCCTGCACCGCGCCGAGCAGCCGCGAGTCCCGGATCGCCGAGGTGACCAGCGGCGACGAGGACGCGCCCAGGACGCTCGCGGCCACCCACGCCACGATCAGGACCGCGACCGAGTTGGCCACCGCCCCGCCGATCCCGTCCGCCACTCTCAGCGGTCCCCGGTCCAGCTCCCGCCGCAGCCTGAGCGCGAGGCGCCCCGCCAGCTCGTGGCCCACCACAGCCGGGAGCAGCACCGTGAACACCGCCGTCACCGTCGCGCGCGTCGTACCCGGCGGCACCAGGTCCATCATCCACGGCAGGATCCAGACGCCGACGACCGCACCGCCCACGAAGCCCGCCAGCGACACACAGCCGGCCACCAGCCCGCGCCGGTAGCCGGACGCCGCATAGGCCAGGACGACCAGCAACAGCAGGATGTCGAGCAGGTCCACGCACGCCTTCTTTCTCTCGGAACCCCCTAGTACGTGGGGGGAGGGCCCGTTTGATCAGTCACACGCGCGTGGATGATCAGAACCGGCCACGTGCGCGTGCACTCGGAAAAACGTCGCGGACCGTGACGATGGTTCCACCGGGTGGCACATCACACATCGCGGACGGACCGGATCAGGCCGACAGTGGGTCCATGCGTGTCTTGCGAAGACGGCGCGGTACGCGCAGGCGCCGCGTCGCCGGGACACCCGGCATAGCCGGTATGCCGCGCGCGGCCCGGGTGCTGCTCGGCTGCCTGCCGGGACTCGCCGCCGTCGTGGCGCTGGTGCTGTGCTCCTACGGCGTCGAGAACGCCGCCGAGACCGGCGCCCGCCCGGCCGGGCACCGCCCCGCCGCCACCCCGTCCTACACCGCCTC
>NZ_MUKA01000719.1 GCF_002150735.1 Streptomyces africanus | reverse complement strand
CCCCTACGGCCCCGCCGACGACCGGCCCCACGCCCACTCCCCCCTCGTCACCGACTGCCACACCGACTCCCACGGGCGGTACCGGCGGTGGCGGTGGCGGTGGCGGTGACGCCGAGCAGTGCACCAGCGTCCAGAACGTGCTGCTGCCGATCCTCCAGCACCTCTACGTGGCACACCTGGAGCGGTCCCCGGGCGAGCAGGTGCAGGACGCACTCGCACTCGACAAGTACATCAAGATGCACACGGTGTGGGTCGAGAGCATCCTCAAGCCCGCCGTCGCAGGCGGCGGCACGGTGCTCGACGACACCCTCAGCACGCTGCTGAACCACGTCAACAAGGCACATCTCGAGGAATCGCTCGGACAGCAGGTCACGGACCTGCTCAACCCCGACAGCTACGTGAAGATGCACACCGTCTGGGCCGGGCAGATGCTCACGCCCACCACGGACTTCCTCACCGACAACTGCTGACGGGACAGAAGGACGCCGCTCCGGCCGGGGCTCAGCCGGCCGGAGCGGCGCCCGCCCCATTCTCCACACCCTCCCCATGCTTCGGGAACCGCTTTCCAAGGAGACCGGGATGACGACCGTCACCCTGCCCACCGTCCCTCCCCCGCCACCGTCG
>NZ_MUKA01000174.1 GCF_002150735.1 Streptomyces africanus | reverse complement strand
CGAGATCTCGACGGGGGTTTCGCTTTGCCTCCCGCCGGAGGGGCCGTGGCCCCCTCCAACCCGCCGGAGACAAAAGCGTTAGCCACAAAAATCCGCGGGATGAGATCCTGGATCGCGTATGTCTACGCAATCCGCCCCCGCCCTCGGCGCCCTCGCCTCCCGCCTGACCGAGCTCTCCCTGCGCGACGCGCACCGGCTCGGGCGCAGGCTCGAAGGTGCGCGCAAGATCCGTAAGCCGGAGGCCCGCGCCGCCGTGCTGGCCGCGATCGAGGCGGAGGTCGCCAAGGCCGAGGAGCGGATGGCCGGGCGCCGTGCCGGCGTCCCCGAGATCACGTACCCCGAGCAGCTACCGGTCAGCCAGAAGAAGGACGAGATCGCCGACGCCATCCGCGACCACCAGGTCGTGATCGTCGCCGGTGAGACCGGTTCCGGGAAGACCACGCAGATCCCGAAGATCTGCATGGAACTCGGCCGCGGGGTCCGCGGCATGATCGGGCACACCCAGCCCCGCCGTATCGCCGCCCGCACCGTCGCCGAGCGCGTGGCGGAGGAGCTGGACACGCCGCTGGGCGGGGCCGTCGGCTGGAAGGTCCGCTTCACCGACCAGGTCGACCCGGACGCCACCTTCGTCAAGCTCATGACGGACGGCATCCTGCTCGCCGAGATCCAGACCGACCGCGAGCTGCGCGCCTACGACACGATCATCATCGACGAGGCCCACGAGCGGTCCCTCAACATCGACTTCCTGCTGGGCTACCTCGCCCAGCTGCTGCCGAAGCGCCCCGACCTCAAGGTCGTCATCACCTCGGCCACCATCGACCCCGAGCGCTTCTCCCGGCACTTCGGCGACGCCCCGATCGTCGAGGTCAGCGGCCGTACGTACCCCGTGGAGGTCCGCTACCGGCCGCTCCTGGAGGACGACGGCGACGACGCCGACCGCGACCAGATCACCGCGATCACCGACGCGGTCGAGGAACTCCAGAAGGAGGGCCCGGGCGACATCCTGGTCTTCCTCTCCGGCGAGCGGGAGATCCGCGACACGGCCGACGCGCTCACCAAGAAGAACTACCGGTTCACGGAGATCCTGCCCCTCTACGCCCGGCTCTCCCACGCCGAACAGCACCGCGTCTTCCAGCCGCACACCGGACGCCGGATCGTCCTGGCCACGAACGTCGCCGAGACCTCCCTCACGGTCCCGGGCATCAAGTACGTCATCGACCCGGGCTTCGCACGGATCTCCCGCTACAGCCACCGCACCAAGGTCCAGCGCCTCCCCATCGAGCCGGTCTCCCAGGCCAGCGCCAACCAGCGCAAGGGCCGCTGCGGCCGTACCAGCGACGGCATCTGCATCCGCCTCTACAGCGAGGACGACTTCGACGCCCGCCCGGAGTTCACGGACGCGGAGATCCTCCGGACGAACCTCGCCTCCGTCATCCTCCAGATGACCGCGGCAGGGCTCGGCGACATCGAGAAGTTCCCCTTCATCGACCCGCCGGACCACCGCAACATCCGCGACGGCGTACAGCTCCTCCAGGAGCTGGGCGCCCTCGACCCGGCGCAGAAGGACCCCCGCAAGCGGCTCACGGACACCGGCCGCAAGCTCGCCCAGCTGCCCGTCGACCCGCGGCTGGCCCGCATGGTCCTGGAGGCGGACAAGAACGGCTGCGTCCGCGAGGTCATGGTCATAGCCGCCGCGCTGTCCATCCAGGACCCGCGCGAACGCCCCGCCGACAAGCAGACCCAGGCCGACCAGCAGCACGCCCGCTTCAAGGACGAGACCAGCGACTTCCTGGCCTACCTCAACCTCTGGCGCTACCTCCGCGAGCAGCAGAAGGAGCGCGGCTCGTCCTCCTTCCGCCGGATGTGCAAGCAGGAGTACCTCAACTTCCTTCGCATCCGCGAATGGCAGGACATCTACAGCCAGTTGCGCACGGTCGCGAAACAGATGGGCATCCACCTCAACGAGGACGACGCCCCGGCCGACCGCATCCACGTCTCCCTCCTCGCCGGTCTGCTGTCGCACCTGGGCATGAAAGACGTGAAGGAGGGCGCGAAGAACGAGTACCTGGGCGCCCGCAACGCCAAGTTCGCGATCTTCCCCGGCTCGGCCCTCTTCAAGAAGCCCCCGCGCTTCGTGATGTCCGCCGAACTCGTCGAGACGTCCCGCCTCTGGGCCCGCGTCAACGCCAAGATCGAGCCGGAGTGGGTCGAGCCCCTCGCCGGCCACCTCCTCAAGCGCACCTACAGCGAGCCGCACTGGGAGAAGGACCAGGCCGCGGTGATGGCGTACGAGAAGGTCACGCTCTACGGCGTGCCGATCGTGGCGCAGCGGAAGGTCAACTACGGCCGGATCGACCCGGAGGTCAGCCGCGAGCTGTTCATCCGGAACGCGCTCGTCGAGGGCGACTGGCGCACGCACCACAAGTTCTTCTCGGACAACCGCAGACTCCTCACCGAGGTCGAGGAGCTGGAGCACCGGGCCCGGCGCCGGGACATCCTGGTCGACGACGAGACGCTGTTCGACTTCTACGACCAGCGGATCCCCGACCACGTGGTCTCCGGTGCCCACTTCGACTCCTGGTGGAAGCACAAGCGGCACGAACAGCCCGACTTCCTCGACTTCGAGCGCGAGATGCTCATCAACGAGAAGGCGGGCGAGGTCACCAAGGACGACTATCCGGACTCCTGGCGCCAGGGCAACCTCAAGTTCCGTGTGACGTACCAGTTCGAGCCGGGTGCGGACGCCGACGGCGTGACCGTCCACATCCCGCTCCAGGTCCTCAACCAGGTCACGGACGAGGGCTTCGACTGGCAGATCCCGGGCCTGCGGGAGGAGCTCGTCATGGAGCTCATCCGGTCCCTGCCCAAGCCGATCCGCCGTAACTACGTGCCCGCGCCGAACTACGCGAAGGCGTTCCTCGACCGCGCGGTCCCGTTGCAGGAGCCCCTCACCACCACCATGACCCGCGAGTTGCGGCGCCTGGTCGGGGTGCCCTTCGAGGCGGACGACTTCGACTGGTCCAAGGTCCCCGACCACCTCAAGGTCACGTTCCGGATCGTCGACGAGCGGCGCCGCAAGCTCGCCGAGGACAAGGATCTGGAGGCGCTGAAGCTCAGGCTCCGGCCTAAGGCCCGCAAGGCCCTCTCCCAGGCGGCAGCGGCCACGGCGGAGCGCCAGGGCGGCGAGTCCCTGGAGCGCAAGGGCCTCACGGACTGGACGATCGGCACGCTCACCCGCGTCTTCGAGACCCGGCGGGCCGGCCAGCCGGTGAAGGCCTACCCGGCGCTGGTCGACGACGGCGACACGGTCTCCGTACGTCTCTTCGACACGGAGGCGGAACAGGCGCGGGCCATGTGGAAGGGCACCCGCCGCCTGATCCTGCGCAACATCCCGGTGAACCCGGCGAAGTTCGCCTCCGAGAAGCTGACCAACCCGCAGAAGCTGGCGCTGTCCGCGAATCCGCACGGCTCGATCCAGGCGCTGTTCGACGACTGCGCGATGGCGGCCGCCGACAAGCTCATCGCGGACTTCGGCGGGCCGGCGTGGGACGAGGAGTCGTACCGGAAGCTGTACGACAAGGTGCGCGCCGAGATCGTCGACACGACCGTCCGCACGGTGGGCCAGGTCCAGCAGGTCCTGGCCGCCTGGCAGGCCTGTGAACGCCGTCTGAAGGCCGTACGCAGCCCCGCGCTGCTGCCGAACCTCCAGGACGTGCGTCAGCAGCTGGACGCTCTCGTGAAGCCCGGCTTCGTGACGGAGGCGGGGCTGCGCCGCATGCCGGACCTGATGCGCTACCTGGTGGCCGCGGACCGGCGTCTGCAGCAGATGCCGACGAACGTACAGCGGGACACCACGCGGATGCAGAAGGTCCACGAGATGCAGGACGAGTACGCCTGGCTCCTGGAGCAGATGCCGCAGGGGCGGCCGGTGCCGTCGTCGGTCCTGGACATCCGCTGGATGATCGAGGAGCTCCGGGTCAGCTACTTCGCCCACGCGCTGGGCACGGCGTACCCGGTCTCGGACAAGCGGATCGTGAAGGCGATCGACGCGGCGGTGCCGTAACGGGCCGCGCACGCAGGGTGAGTTCGACCAGGACCCCGCCCTCCTGTAGAGTCTCTTCTCGCAGCGCAACGCACGAATGGCGCCGCGAAACCTGGTCCTGTGGAGCAGTTTGGAGTGCTCGCCACCCTGTCAAGGTGGAGGCCGCGGGTTCAAATCCCGTCAGGACCGCAGTAAGGAAAGAGGGCCCGCACCCCGCAAGGGGCGCGGGCCCTTTCTCGTGAGCAACGATCCCGTCAGGACCGCAGGTAGGCAGCCCGGATCTTCGGATCCGGGCTCTTTCTTTGTGCGCCCTTGCACCCCTGACCTGCGCGACGCCCCCTCGCGGGCTCTCACGCCGTCTTGACGGCCTCTCAATCCCTCGGTACCCAGAAACCAGGGCCGTTCCCCGTTCGGCCTTCCGGAGGTGGCGTATGGCGGCATCGGCTAGGCACGAGACGCGGGCCCTGCTCCGTGCGCACCTGGCGGCCGCGTCGTCGTACCGGCATCTCACGCGTCACTGTCCGATCTGCCATCACCTGCTCCGGCTGGCGATGGAGTCCGCCCAGTCCGCCCCACGCGCCGCCCAGGGGGCCGTCGAGAACGAGAGCCCGGCGCGAGCCTGACCGGAGGCCGGTCTCAACACCCCTGCGGACACGGGATGCTGGAGCCGACCGTTCCTCTACCGCACCCGCAGCCGAGCTAACAAGCCGCTTGGTATGTGACGGGTGTCACCGCATGAGTTTTGGAAAGTGCGGTACTTACGCCCCACCTACAACGGGTCAATTTAATATGTGCAATTGCACCTCTCCGACGGTGCCGCACACAGGGGATCCGACACCCCTCCCCAGACTCCGACAAGGCCGCTCACAGCCAGGCCACGAGTCCGACAGCCGGCGCACAAAAAAGATCGCGCTGGACCCGGCGGAGTCCAGCGCGATCGACGACGCACCCTGTTATATGCCTGGAGAGCTCTGACTGGCGTGGGCGTGGGGCCTGTTGGGGCAGAACCCGCGTCGCTTGGAGCTGTGGTTCCGGACGTCACGACTGATGGGGGACCAGCCGGTTTGCCCGGTTATTCAGTTGTTCAGGCCTCGCTGCGCTGCTGCGGAATGCCCGCGAGCAGAGCGCGGACCTCGGCCTCGCGGTAGCGACGATGCCCGCCGAGCGTGCGGATCGACGTGAGCTTGCCGGCCTTCGCCCACCGCGTGACCGTCTTGGGGTCGACGCGGAACATGGTGGCGACCTCAGCCGGGGTCAGCAGCGGCTCGGCATCAGGGGTGCGAGCGGTCATGAGCGGCCTCCTCGGGAGAACCGAACCTTCTCGGTTCTTTCCTCTAAATTCTGCACCTTGACCCGCGTTGCCCGAAATGGCGGACGCGAGTCGAGTCGGTTATAGGACGAACGGCTTGTCCTCGGCACTACAACTACACCATCTGTCCAGCCGCGTCGGCCAAACCGATGGAATTGCCCTCCCAGGTGTTCATCAGCGACGGAAGCCGATGGACCATGCCATAGCGGACAGTCACGCCACTGTGACGATCAGTCACAGGACGATCAGGAGTCACCAGACCCCCCAAAGCGTGCAATGCTGAGATTCCGCCCACAATGCAGCACAACGGGACGGAAGGAGCCCCCCGGACTCCTTGTCCTATTTTGGCATGAGGAGGGGCAAGGGGCGCAAGGGCCATGTACGTGCAGTCCGTCACGTTTGGCCCACTTGAGAGGTACGCCCGGATCGGAGCCTACGTCCCTTGTTGACAAGGCGTCAGTAGACGCAGAGCGCACTTCAGGAACGTCGGTGCGAGGACGTAACCCCAAAACGGGCGGTACGTCAAACGCCTGTTCGTGACCGGTCACGAGCGGTCCGTAGGAACCGAAGGTCAGAGGTCAGGTCGGAGGTCAGTTCGCCGACCGAAGATCCCGCACGGAACGCCACCGGGCCACCAGCCGGGCGTACGCCTCCCCGGCGGCCGCCCCGTCGCCCCGGCGCAGCGCGGCGATCCCCTCGGCCACGTCCGCCGCCGAGTGGTCGTCCTCCAGCGTCCCGGTCGGCACGGCGTGCACCAGGCCGCCGTAGTCCAGCTCCACGAGCGAGCGCGGGTGGAACTCCTCCAGCCAGCGCCCGACGTCCATCAGGCCGTCGATCAGCGGCCCCTCGTCCATGGCCTCCTTCAGGGCCCGCAGACCCCGGGCCACGCGCCGCCGGGCCTGGACCATGGGGGTGCGGTAGCGCAGCACCGGCGGGCTGTCCTCGCTGTCGCCCTTGTCGTACTCGCGCTCCTCGTCGGCGACCAGCACGAACCAGCTGATCGGCACCTGCCAGGTGGCCGTACGGATCCACGGCCGGGCATCCGGGTTCACCGCCAGCCAGCGCTCGTAGTCCTGGGCGGCCTGGCGGCGCAGGAAGGGCGGCAGGACCGCGTCCAGGACGGGCGGCGGCAGCTCCTCGGAGAGCTCCTCCAAGGCCTGCCAGCCGCGCAGCCGGGTGCGCCAGGGGCAGACGCAGACGACGCCGTCGACGTCCAGCACGAAGGCGTCCTCGCTCTCGTGCACCGGCACCAGGACCGGCGGAGTGGGCGCCAAGTCGGCCAGCGCACGGCGGAGTTCGTCCTGGTACGAGGGCCGGTCCGGACGGCGGGCGTAGCGGGCCCAGTGGCTGCGCTCCGGCTCGGCGAAGGCGGCCAGCGGTTCGTACACGCGCAGATAGGTCGCGTAGGGGACGATCACCGAGGACACCTTGGGCACCCCTGCTCCCTCCCCCGCCCGTCGTCGGGAAAACCTGCGGAACCCACTCACAAACGTGCGGGAAATCTATGCAAATCGTCGCACGGGTGTACTCCGGTCGGAGGTGATCCTGAGCACTGTGCGGCCGGCGGGCCCTCCAGGCTCTAATCTCATGCTCAACAGCCCCCGCCACCCGCACGGGAGCTGGTCTCCACCCGCCGCAACTTACTCAGGAGTCACCACAGTGACCGACGTAACCGGCGCACCTGCTGATGTACTGCACACCCTGTTCCACTCGGACCAGGGAGGACATGAGCAAGTCGTGCTCTGCCAGGACCGCGCGAGCGGCCTCAAGGCCGTCATCGCCATCCACTCCACCGCCCTGGGCCCCGCGCTCGGCGGTACGCGCTTCTACCCGTACGCGAACGAGGCCGAGGCCGTCGCCGACGCGCTGAACCTCGCCCGCGGGATGTCGTACAAGAACGCCATGGCCGGTCTGGACCACGGCGGCGGCAAGGCCGTGATCATCGGCGACCCGGAGCGGATCGAGCCCCCTCAAAGGACCGAGCTGCTCCTGGCCTACGGCCGGTTCGTCGCCTCCCTCGGCGGCCGGTACGTCACCGCCTGCGACGTCGGTACGTACGTCGCCGACATGGACGTCGTGGCCCGCGAGTGCCGCTGGACCACCGGCCGCTCCCCGGAGAACGGCGGCGCCGGTGACTCCTCCGTTCTCACCGCCTTCGGCGTCTACCAGGGCATGCGGGCCTCCGCGCAGCACCTGTGGGGCGACCCCTCGCTGCGCGCGAAGCGGGTGGGCATCGCCGGCGTCGGCAAGGTCGGCCACCACCTGGTGGAGCACCTCGTGAAGGAGGGCGCCGAGGTCTTCGTCACGGACGTGCGCGAGGACGCCGTACGGCGGATCACCGAGCGGCACCGGGACGTCATCGCCGTGAAGGACACCGACGAGCTGATCCGCGTCGACGGTCTGGGCATCTACGCCCCCTGCGCGCTGGGCGGGGCGCTGGACGACGACACGGTGCCGGTGCTGACCGCCGAGGTGGTCTGCGGCGCCGCCAACAACCAGCTCGCCCACCCGGGCGTGGAGAAGGACCTCGCCGACCGCGGGATCCTCTACGCGCCGGACTACGTGGTGAACGCCGGCGGTGTCATCCAGGTGGCCGACGAGCTGCACGGCTTCGACTTCGAGCGGTGCAAGGCGAAGGCGGCGAAGATCTTCGACACCGCGCTGGCCATATTCGCACGTGCGAAGGAAGACGGCATTCCGCCGGCCGCCGCGGCCGACCGGATCGCCGAACAGCGCATGCACGACGCGGCCGCGGCCCGCCGGACGCTCTGATTCGGGAGCGCTCTCGTACGTTTGGCCGGTACCCGTCGGTGGGCAGTTAGAGAGAACTCTCACTTCTACCGGCGGGTCGACCGCCGATAAGTGGTTAAAATCGCGGTTGACCAGCGAGGACGGGGCGCCTCGAAGGTCCTGGGCGCGGGCACGTCATGCGGGCGACGTACCGTATGGGCGCGGGCTCAGGTACCGTGGAAGCCCTACGGACCGGTCTCTCTGCGGAGGGGCCGTTCCGGACCATGAACGCGTGTCAAGACTCTGGGGCCGTCGAGCCCCGTCGTTGAGGGGGTCGAGCCATGGGGCGCGGCCGGGCCAAGGCCAAGCAGACGAAGGTCGCCCGCCAGCTGAAGTACAACAGCGGTGGGACTGACCTCTCACGCCTGGCCGAGGAGCTGGGTGCATCGCCTTCGAATCCGCAGCCGCCTAACGGCGGGCCGTTCGAGGACGATGATCAGGACGACGACCTGTACGCACGGTACGCCGACCTCTACGAGGACGACGACGAAGACGAGGACGACCAGTCCTCGCAACACCGTCGCGGCGCTTGACCTTGCACTGAGCATGTTCCCGGTCGGTGGCTGAAAGGTCACCGACCGGGTTCTGTGCTGCCTGCAAGGTCTCGTGGGGTTTCGACCCCCGTGCCTCAGTTCGCGTAGTCACCGATCAGGGCGGCACCAGTGGTGTGCTCGCCCCGGTCCGTGATCTCTCCGGCCACCCAGGCGTCCACGCCACGGTCGGCCAGGGTCGCCAGGGCCACGTCCGTCGACTCCTGCGGCACGATCGCGATCATGCCGACACCCATGTTCAGGGTCTTCTCCAGCTCCAGGCGCTCGACGTTCCCCGTCGTGCCGACGAGATCGAAGATCGAGCCCGGGGCCCAGGTGGCGCGGTCGACGATCGCGTGCAGCTCGTCCGGGATGACCCGGGCGAGGTTGGCCGCGAGTCCGCCGCCGGTGACATGGCTGAAGGCGTGCACCTCGGTGGTGCGCATCAGGGCCAGGCAGTCCAGCGAGTAGATCTTCGTCGGCTCCAGGAGTTCCTCGCCGAGGGTGCGGCCGAGCTCGTCGACGTGGGTGTCCAGCGCGAGACCGGCCTGGTTCAGCAGGACGTGCCGGACGAGCGAGTACCCGTTCGAGTGAAGTCCGGAGGACGCCATGGCGATCACCGCGTCACCCGTCCGGATACGATCCGCGCCGAGCAGCCGGTCGGCCTCCACGACGCCCGTACCGGCGCCGGCGACGTCGAAGTCGTCCTCGCCCAGCAGGCCCGGGTGCTCGGCCGTCTCGCCGCCGACCAGGGCGCAGCCGGCCAGCACACAGCCCTCGGCGATGCCCTTGACGATGGCGGCGACGCGCTCGGGGTGGACCTTGCCGACGCAGATGTAGTCGGTCATGAACAGCGGCTCGGCACCGCACACCACGATGTCGTCCATGACCATGGCGACCAGGTCGTGGCCGATCGTGTCGTAGACGCCGAGCCGGCGGGCGATGTCGACCTTGGTGCCGACGCCGTCGGTGGCTGAGGCGAGCAGGGGCCGCTCGTAGTTCTTCAGGGCGGAGGCGTCGAAGAGTCCGGCGAAGCCGCCGAGGCCGCCGAGGACCTCGGGGCGCTGGGCCTTCTTCACCCACTCCTTCATCAGCTCGACGGCGCGGTCGCCCGCTTCGATGTCGACGCCCGCGGCTGCGTAGCTGGCACCAGTTGTCTCAGACATGGCTAATGAGAACCTTCGTGTCGTACAGCAGGTAGTGCGGGCCGCCTACGGGCGGCGGATCGCGTCGGCGGCGGCCGTGGCGGCCGGGCCGGCGGCCAGCTCCGTCTCCAGGAGCTGCTTGCCGAGCAGCTCGGGGTCCGGGAGCTCCATCGGGTACTCGCCGTCGAAGCAGGCGCGGCACAGGTTCGGCTTGGCGATGGTGGTCGCCTCGATCATGCCGTCGATGGAGATGTAGGCCAGGGAGTCGGCGCCCAGGGACGTGCCGATCTCCTCGATCGTCATGCCGTTGGCGATGAGCTCGGCGCGGGTGGCGAAGTCGATGCCGAAGAAGCAGGGCCACTTCACGGGCGGCGAGGAGATCCGGATGTGGACCTCGGCGGCGCCCGCCTCGCGGAGCATGCGGACCAGCGCCCGCTGGGTGTTGCCGCGCACGATCGAGTCGTCGACGACGACCAGGCGCTTGCCCTTGATGACTTCCTTCAGCGGGTTCAGCTTCAGGCGGATGCCGAGCTGGCGGATGGTCTGCGAGGGCTGGATGAACGTACGGCCGACGTAGGCGTTCTTCACCAGGCCGGCGCCGAAGGGGATACCGGAGGCCTCGGCGTAACCGATGGCCGCCGGGGTGCCGGACTCCGGGGTCGCTATCACCAGGTCGGCCTCGACCGGGGACTCCTTCGCCAGCTTGCGGCCCATCTCCACGCGGGAGAGGTAGACGTTCCGGCCGGCGATGTCGGTGTCGGGGCGGGCCAGGTACACGTACTCGAAGACACAGCCCTTGGGCTTCGCTTCCGCGAATCGGGAGGTGCGCAGGCCGTTCTCGTCGATGGCGACGAACTCGCCCGGCTCGATCTCGCGGACGTAGGCGGCGCCGCAGATGTCGAGGGCCGCGGACTCCGAGGCCACGACCCAGCCGCGCTCCAGCCGGCCGAGGACCAGGGGGCGGATGCCCTGCGGGTCCCGGGCGGCGTACAGCGTGTTCTCGTCCATGAAGACGAGGCTGAAGGCGCCGCGCACCTTGGGCAGCACCTCGCCGGCCGCCTCCTCGATGGTCAGCGGCTTGCCGTCCTCGTCGACCTGGGCCGCGAGGAGCGCGGTGAGCAGGTCGGTGTCGTTGGTGGCCGCCACGCGCGGCGTACGGCCGCCCTCCTGCTTGGGCAGGTCGGCGACCATCTCGGCGAGCTGGGCGGTGTTGACGAGGTTGCCGTTGTGACCGAGCGCGATGGAGCCGTGCCCGGTCGCGCGGAACGTCGGCTGGGCGTTCTCCCACACGGAGGCGCCGGTGGTCGAGTAGCGGGCGTGACCGACCGCGATGTGACCCTGGAGCGAACCGAGTGAGGTCTCGTCGAAGACCTGGGACACCAGGCCCATGTCCTTGAAGACGAGGATCTGTGAGCCGTTGCTGACCGCGATTCCCGCGGATTCCTGGCCTCGATGCTGGAGGGCGTAGAGCCCGAAGTACGTGAGCTTGGCGACCTCTTCGCCCGGAGCCCAGACACCGAAGACGCCGCAAGCGTCCTGGGGGCCCTTCTCACCGGGGAGCAGGTCGTGGTTGAGTCGTCCGTCACCACGTGGCACGCCACCGAGTGTAGGCGAGGTCGTCCACTGGTCCGAATTGGGGATAACGGACTTTTCAGTGGATCACTACGCGGCGACGGCTCGCACACGCGTGCCGTTTTCGCTGGTCAGCGTCAGAGTTTGGTGATCGACTCCGTACTTCAGCGTCCCGTCGAAAAGTCGCAGCAGGGCCTTCTCGTCGGACATGAGTGAGTCTTCGCACATCATTCGGGTCGTGGCCGGGCGGCCGAGGGTGATAGCGCCGTCGCGGACGGTGGCCTCGGCGTTGACCTTGTTGCAGCCGAGGCTGCCGGAGACCGTGCCCTTCTTCGCGTCGAAGGTGAGGTGGGCGCGGCCGTCGGTGTCGGGGGTCGTGACGGTCCACTTGGTGCCGCTCAGCGGGGCGTCCTTCGCCTTGGTCAGGCGGACGGTGTCGCCCTGGCCGGTGGTGAGGGTGAGGCGGTCGCCGTCCACCCGGGTCTCGAACTCCCGGCCGGAGAGCGTGCGGGCAAGGGTCTGCTCGAACTCCATGGGCTTGTTCTCGCAGGCGATCTCCGTGGACATGGTCTTGCCGAGCCGGATGCGGTCGCCGTCGACGGTGGCCGGGGCGCCGAAGTGGTTGCAGCCGAGACTGCCCTCGGCCCGGCCCTTGCCGATGGTCACGTGGGCGCCGGTGGGGGCCTTGTGGGTCTTTCCGCCGGCGGTGACGCTGTCCACGTTCCACCGCACGCCCGTCACCGTGGCCGGTTTCCCGGCACCGACCGTACTGCTGCCGCCGTCCGCCTTCTCGTTGCCGCAGGCCGCCATGAGCGGGACGAGCATGGCGGCGGCCGTCAGGGTCATGCGCTGCTTCTGCCTGTCCATGCCACTTCGACGGGGGACCCGGGGGGATCGGTTCCCCTTATGCCATCAGCGGCAGGTGGGCCGAGAGGTCCGCCCGCTCGCCACTGGCGCTCACGCGGGCGTCCTGGATCGCCTGTGCCCAGGCCAGCCGCCCGGTCGCGAGCCGGATCCAGGTCAGCGGGTCCGTCTCGACGACGCTGGGCGGGGTGCCCCGGGTGTGCCTCGGGCCCGCCACGCACTGCACCACGGCGTACGGCGGGATCCGCACCTCGGTGGAGCCGCCGGGCGCCTTGACGGCGAGGGCGTCGGCGAGGAGGCGGGTGCAGGCGGCGAGGGCCTGGCGGTCGTACGGGATGTCCAGGCCGGGGACGGCGGCGTTCAGGTCGTCGGTGTGGACGACGAGTTCCACGGTGCGGGTGACCAGGTAGTCGGCGAGGGTGATGGCGCCGGTGCGGGCGGCGAGGACGCGGTCACCGGGCGCGTCCGCCAGCTTCCGCCTCAGGCGCTCCTCGGTGCGGTTGTAGAGGGCGTCGAGGTCCGGATGGGCGGCGGCGAGGTCGCGGGTGCCGTCGGCGATGTCACCGGCGCGGACGGCGGTGGCGAAGGGCCAGTCGAGAAGGGCGAGCTCCGGTTTCGCCGGCTCCTCGCGCTCCAGGTTGCGGCTGACGGTCTCCACGGCCATGGTCACGTGCGCGGCGAGCTCCCGTACCGTCCACTCCCCCAGCCGGGTGGGCAGCGCCAGCTGGTCGGCGGTGAGGGTGCGTACGGCCTCGCGCACGTGCCCGAACTGGGTGAACACCGCGGTGCGGATCTTGACGGGGTCGTAGCTGCGGGCGCGCTTCTTGGCCGGGGGCATGGAGATCAGCCTATGCGGGCTGCGATGCCGCCGCGGGCGTCTCGAAGGTCTCTCGGTTGCGGGGGACGCCGATGCCGCGCCAGGTGAAGGGGACGCCGCGGGCCGTGTCCGGGTCGGGGCCGTCCATCAGCTGGAAGTGGAGGTGGGGCTCGGTGGAGTTGCCCGAGTTGCCGCAGCGGGCGAGCGGCTGTCCGGCGGTCACCCGGCCCCCCTCGCGGACGGTGAGCGAGCCGCGCTGGAGGTGGGCGTAGAGCGCGTAGGTGCCGTTGCCGAGGTCGAGGACGACGTGGTTGCCGATGACGCGCCCGGCGCCGGACAGGTCGCGCACGGACGCCTCCACGACCATCAGGTACAGCAGCGCGAGCGGCGACGTACGGCTGAGGTGGTCGCGCTGACCGTCGGTGGCCCGGACGACGGTGCCGTCGGCGACCGCGAGGAGCGGGGCGCCGTAGGCGGGGAAGGCGCTGTTGCGACGCGCGAGCGGCCACAGCCATCGGAAGCCCGGCCGGGCGCCCGGCTCCGGCTCGGCGACGACGTCGATGGCGTAGGTCTGGCCGTAGGCGTGCGTGCCGTGGCTGGGGGTGCGGTCGGCCGGGCTGTTCAGCGCGGTCCAGCGGCCGGTGACGGGCGGCTCGACCTCGACCGGCTCCCGGGCCGCGCGCGGGCTGTCCGGCGCGCCGCCCCACCTGTTGGCCACGCTGAGGATCACGTAAGCCAGGGCGATCGGCAGGAAGTTCCACCACCACGGATAGCCCAGGTCCAGCGCGGCGTGGGCGACCACCAGGCCGAGAAACGCCAGCTGGAGGGCGCGGTAGGCGACCTTGGCTAATTTGCGTACGGACATCGTTCCTCCGGTTCGGTCGGTCACGGGTTCAGTCGTTCACGGGCGTGCCACCGCCACCGCCACCAGCAGTGGCACGACCCGCCCCGGCGGCACCTCGTAGCGGCCCCGGCCGGTCGTGTGCAGCCAGCCGGCTCCGGTCAGCTGGCGCAGGTGGTGGTAGATCTGGCCGGTCGTGCCGACCTCGTCCAGCTCGGCCAGCTCCGCCGCCGTGCGCCGGCCGCCGAGGATCTCGCGGAGCAGCCGGATCCGGACCGGGTGGCCGAGCGCCGCGAACGACTCGGCGACCGGTGTCCAGTCGTCCTCCAGCAGCCCCTCCGTCAGGGCCCCCGTCTGCCACGCGTACTGCTCGCCCGTCGGCAGGCGCACGGAGCCGGTGTAGAGGACACCGCCGTCGGTGGCTCCCAGCTCGGACAGCTGCTCCTTCAGTCCGTTCAGCGCCCAGAAGTCGCCTGCGTCGAGGCGGGGGCCGGCGCTGCGGGCGCCTTCCAGGGCCGCCAGCCGTCGTTCCAGGTCGGCGACACGTTGTTCCAGTTCCACTCCGTGGATATTACGGAACTACGTAATTACGTGCAAGCTTGGAAAGGGCCTCAGTGCGCGTCCGGACATGCGAAAGCCCCGCCCCTCGCCATGACGGGCGGGGCGGGGCCTTCGTGATTCCTGGTTACGCCAGCAGTGCCGGGATCGTCCCCTCGTGGAGCTCGCGCAGCTCGGAGAGGGTGAGCGTGAACTCGCCCTGCACGTCCACCGAGTCGCCGTCCACGACACCGATGCGGGTGGCCGGCAGGCCCCGCGCACCGCACATGTCGTTGAAGCGGACCTCCTCCGAACGCGGCACGGCCACGACCGCGCGGCCCGCGGACTCGGAGAAGAGGAAGGTGAAGGCGTCCAGACCGTCCGGGACGATCAGGCGCGCGCCCTTGCCGCCCAGCAGCGCCGATTCGACGACCGCCTGGATGAGACCGCCGTCGGACAGGTCGTGCGCGGAGTCGATCATGCCGTCGCGGGAGGCGGCGATCAGGATCTCGGCGAGCAGCCGCTCGCGCTCCAGGTCGACCTTGGGCGGCAGACCACCGAGGTGGTCGTGGACGACCTGCGACCAGGCCGAACCGCCGAACTCCTCACGCGTGTCGCCGAGGAGGTAGAGCAGCTGCCCCTCCTCCTGGAAGGCGACCGGCGTGCGGCGGGTCACGTCGTCGATGACGCCGAGGACCGCGACGACCGGGGTCGGGTGGATGGCGGCCTCACCCGTCTGGTTGTAGAGCGAGACGTTGCCGCCGGTCACCGGCGTGCCCAGCTGCTGACAGCCGTCCGCCAGACCGCGCACGGCCTCCGCGAACTGCCACATCACGGCCGGGTCCTCGGGCGAACCGAAGTTCAGGCAGTCGGAGACGGCCAGCGGCTTGGCGCCGGTGGTGGCGACGTTGCGGTACGCCTCCGCCAGGGCGAGCTGGGCGCCGTGGTACGGGTCGAGCTTGGCGTACCGGCCGTTGCCGTCCGTCGCGATGGCCACACCGAGGCCGGACTCCTCGTCGATCCGGATCATGCCGGAGTCCTCGGGCTGGGCGAGGACCGTGTTGCCCTGCACGAAGTGGTCGTACTGGGAGGTGATCCAGGACTTGGACGCCTGGTTCGGGGAGCCGACCAGCTTCAGGACCTGGTCCTTCAGCTCCTCGCTCGTCGCCGGCCGCGGGAGCTTGTTCGCGTCGTCCGCCTGGAGGGCGTCCTGCCAGGACGGGCGGGCGTACGGGCGCTCGTAGACCGGGCCCTCGTGGGCCACCGTGCGCGGGTCGACGTCGACGATCTTGCCGCCGTGCCAGTAGATCTCCAGGCGGTCGCCGTCGGTCACCTCACCGATGACGGTGGCGATGACGTCCCACTTCTCGCAGATCTCCAGGAAGCGGTCGACCTTCTCCGGCTCGACGACCGCGCACATGCGCTCCTGCGACTCGCTCATGAGGATCTCCTCGGGCGAGAGCGTCGAGTCGCGCAGGGGGACGTCGTCCAGCGTCACGCGCATGCCGCCGGAGCCGTTGGAGGCCAGCTCGCTGGTGGCGCAGGACAGGCCCGCAGCGCCCAGGTCCTGGATACCGACGACCAGCTTCTCCTTGAAGGCCTCCAGGGTGCACTCGATGAGGAGCTTCTCCTGGAAGGGGTCACCGACCTGGACGGCCGGGCGCTTGGAGGGCTTGGCGTCGTCGAAGGTCTCGGAGGCCAGGATCGAGGCGCCGCCGATGCCGTCACCGCCCGTACGGGCCCCGTACAG
>NZ_MUKA01000173.1 GCF_002150735.1 Streptomyces africanus | reverse complement strand
CCGTCACGCATGCGTGACGGACCTGCTCCCCGAACTGACCGCGACAGCCACCCGGATCGAGTCGGACCTCCACACGGCCGGCCGCTTCACCCGCGTGTCACCGACCTGACCCGCACATCGGAGCGCCCCCCACCGAGTGCTCGCCTGCCTTCGGGTCGGCGAGGGCCTCGCGCACGGCTGCAACCACGGCCTCAGCCCACCACTCCACCTCGATCCGCTACCCTGTCAGGGGCCGCCACCTCGGTGGCGTCCACACCCTTGCCACGATCGGGGCGAATAGTCACTCAGGGTATTCAGCCACGGTTGCACAAGGCCCGCCTTCGTAGCTCAGGGGATAGAGCACCGCTCTCCTAAAGCGGGTGTCGCAGGTTCGAATCCTGCCGGGGGCACAGCCAGAAGGGCCAGCTCAGGAGGGGTTTCCTCCCAGGCTGGCCCTTCGTCGTTTCAGGCGCCGTACCACAGGCGTGCCACCACGTACCCTCGGCGTCCTCTCCGAGGGAGCCTGGGGCCACTCCCCCGCCGCCCCGGATCATGGCCCCAAGGCGGTCCGCGATGGCCCTGTCCCGGTCGCTTGTCATGTGCTGATAGATCAGCGCGGCTCGGGAGCTACTGTGCCCCATCCGCGTCATCAGCTCCCGAGTGCTGGCCCCGGCCGTGGAGGCGAGCGTGTTGCCCGTGTGCCGTAGGTCGTGGAAGTGCAGTTCGGCCGGGAAGGAGACGGAGCGCACCCCTGCGGCGGACTTCGGTGCCTTGTCGAAGAGTCGGCCGTCCTGTAGCTCGGCCTGAGCACGGCGCACGGTGACAGTTCAGTCTCTCCAGGTCGATGTCCCGGCGCCGCAGGGCCGCCAGCTCCCCGAACCGGAGCGTGGTGAAGGCCGCCAGGAGCACGAGCACCCGGTAACGCGGCGCGATGGAGTCGGCGATGGCGAGGACCTCCGCCACCGTGAGGACGGGCCGCTCGGGCACGTCGTAGCGGTCCGCGCCCTTGATCCGGCTGAGTCAGGCTTTGGCGCCGGCCATTACGCTGATGACTCGTTCTCGAATGCTGGCTGCCCAGCAAGCTGACTTGCTGGAGAATCGCTATGCACAACTCCGAGGCCGTGCGAGCACAAGGTGGCGCCGAGGACCACCAGCAGCCATGTGGCGTCCGCGATGCACGACCCACATGTCAAGGGTTTCGCGACCCACCGGAACGCACTCTCCGGAACAAGTTCCCGAAGAACCCACCCGGCTGCAGAACCGCTTGCGCGTGTGCGAGTGCGTCCTGGCTGGCACGTGTGTCCGGATGGTCGGCGCCCAGAACACGAAGGCGGTCGGTGAGGTTTCGCTCGTGGAGGCCAATGGCTTCCACGTACTCCCCAAGTTCCTCGAGCTCGTACGCCAGATCGCTGCGCGCGACAAAGGTGTCGGAATGCTCAGAGCCGAAGACACGCAGACATGCGTCGAGACTCTGCCGTCGGAGCGCGATGGCCCCGTCCTGATCGCCCAGCCCACTCAGCGCAGAGGCCAAACCGGACTGACTGGCAAGCGCATAAGGATGGTCCGCACCGAGAACACGGGTGCACTCATGAAGGTTTTCTCGGAACAGAGCAGCTGCCCGCTGGAACTCCCCGCTGTCTTCGAGCACTCTCGCAAGGCTGTGTCGGCTGCCGAGAGTTTGGTCGTGGTCACGTCCGAACAGCCGGACAGCCGTTTGGTGGTTCTGCTCAAGGAGGGAGAAGGCTTCGTCGAGCTCTCCGGCCGCCCCGAGGGAGACGGCAAGACCATCCCGGCTCGCCAGGGTGTCGGCATGATCAGGCCCCAGGACACGCAGCCGTGCACCGAGGTTCTGCCGGTGCATCCCGACAGCGTCCTGGTGCTGCGACAGGCATCCGAGGGTGATCGCCACGTTGTGGACAGCAGTAAGGGTGTCCGGGTGATCAGGTCCGATCGCTTCGGCCGAGGCTGCCGCCAACATTTCGCTGAGGATCAGCACACGCTCGTGATCACGCTCATGATGCAGCACGTTCGCCAAGGTGGCCACCGCCTGTGCCAGGTTTACGTTCCCGCGGTTCTCGCCCAGCGCTGCGATCACGAGCAAATGAGGGAACAAGTGCCGCGCGACAGAGCGTTCGCTCAATTCTGCCCCCGCGACATCCGCGATCGCCTGGTTAATGCGGCGCGCGAGCGCCGCGTGCCAGGCTTGCAGAGTGTCGGTGCGTTGAGTCAGATCAAGCGCCGTGATCTCACGGACGAGCGGGTGCAGGTCGACGAGCCCTGGCACGGCGGCTCCGCTCGCATCAGTGGGCACCTCCAGCAGGCCATAGACGGACAAGCCGTTGAAGGCGGCATCCACGCCAGACTGAGTGGCCGGCAGGCCAGTCGCCTGCGCGACAAGCTCGGGGGTGACAAATGAGACGGGCACAGGCCCCCAGGCAAGAAACGACAGGAGTCGGAGAACCGGACGGGCGAGGGCAATGCCGTTGTCTGCGAGATGGTCCAGAGACAAGTCCCACGTATGCCGGACGACCGTGCGCGCCGTTTCAGGGTCGGACGCCTGCGGGCTTTCGGCTCCGATGAGGGAGGCGAGTTCCGTTCCGAGAGCCCGGCAGTAGCCCGCAAAAGTGTGGTACCGACTGCTCGGCGCTGCGACGTACTTGGCTGCCGCGCGGAGCGCGAGCGGCAGGCCGCCCAAGCGTTGCGCCAGCAGCTCGGCCTCTGCCTGGCTCCCGGCCTGGGAGGCACCGTCGAGGAGGACCTGGGCACCGTCATGGTCGGGCAGGGGCGCCAGCCTAATGACAGTGGATCCGCCGCCCCATGTCGCCCCGTCAGTCACCCGGCTGGTGATCAGCAGCAGACCTCCCGGCTCGGGACATCGCACCCAGCCGCGGTGGTCGTGCAGCGGACCAGAGCCGGACCGGGCAATGTCGGGATCATCAAGGTTGTCGAGGACGATGAGCCACCGTTTGGCCTTGGCCAGTTGTTCCCACACGGCGTCCGCCAAGCTGACTCGGCCGGCTCGGGCTGATTCCAGTGCTTCCTCTTGCAGGCCGCATGCCACCGCAACCCTGACCATGTGCTCAGCGAGCTCCGACGCGTTCAGAGCAGGAATCCAGAAGACTGGAATCCCCTTCTCCTGAGCCTTCTTGGCCAGAGCGGCAGCCACCGTCGTCTTGCCCATACCGCCTGTGCCCGTCACCACTGCGATTCGGTTCGCCACCCGGGAACGCCGAAGAAGCCGCTGCAGGTTGCTGATGGTGGCTTCGCGACCTCGGACCGGCCTGTCGATGCTGGGGGGACGCAGCGACTCAGCCGCATCGCTCACGATCCTGCTCACAGCAACCGGCCGCCCACCTGACGCACTGGCTTGATCCGTGTCCAAACGCCGCCCCCACAGCTGCAGTACGAGTGCGACGACAGCTAGCCCGCCGAAGACACCCCATACCAACCGCGGATCCTCAGCCCACCCAGGCAGAGATGCGGTGACATAGTTCGTCACCACCGCCAACGCCACCATGACTGCCGCCCCGGCCCCTGCAACAAACGACCCGCGCCGCGCACTCCCGCCCCGCACCAAACCCCCTCCACACGCCTGAACGCACAGCATGCAGCGACATGCACGGCTGCCGCTACGAGTCCCGAAATTCGGCCACGACGGAAAATGGCCAACGACGGGAGGTACTTGCTCGCGTCACTGGCCGTGGCAATGCATACAAACGGACGGTGGAAACACAATCGCCAAGTGGCTGAGCTACTTCGTCGAGGTGTCGCGCCCTTGGTGGCCCGTTGCGACGGCATCGTCCTCTCCAAGCGGGAGCACGATGGCCGGCGGACTTGCCGGACGCTATGGAAGTGTCCTGGTCGGCAGGTCTGGTGGCGCTGGGCCGATCGGCCGAATGAGCCTTTGGAGGCCTGCCCGGTGCCGGAGTTGTTGCGCTGACATCTAACGCTGACATCAACGGCCCCAGACAAGAGCGACACACAACGGTCGCGGACGACACCGACGCACGAAGCGAGGCCTGACCAGGCCGAGGTTAGATCGAACTCCTGAAGCGGGTTTCGCAGGTTCGAATCCTGCCGGGGGCACAGACGAAAGGGCTGGCTCAGGAGGGGGTTTCCTCCCGGGCTGGCCCTTCGTTTAGAAGCGCTCAGCCTGTCGAGTGACGCGCGGAGGAGAGGTTCGGGCTACGAGTTCGATGACACCAGCCGCGTACCAACGAGCGCTCGCAGCATCGCGGTGCCCGTCCACACCGCGGCAAGGTGCAGGAGTGCCGCCAGCGCGAGGCTTTCCGGCAGGGCCGCGTCGGCCGGTTGCGTGACCGCCAGGTACAGGGTGAACGGAAGCTTCCAGCCGCTCCAGGCGAACAACGAGCCCGAGCCGAGCCAGCCGAGCGCCATCGGGCCCCACCGAGGTACTCGTGCGGGCCGGCCTCGGACGGCAGCCCAGGTGGCGGCGGACGCCACGAACGCCCAGAGCCCGAAGACTCCGGACAGTACGTGCCAAGCGAGGTCCCGCTCGCCGCGGTGGGTCACGCCTGCGGTGCCGCCCGCCGCCCAGTACAGCCAGATGAGACCGACGGTGGCGCCGACCACGGCCATCCATGGCGGCACCCTTGGCGTACCCACTCCACCGTCCCCGAGGCGACCCGTGAACGCGTCCGGCCAGCGTCGCCGCAAGTACGTGGGTAGTGCGATGGCCAGACCCAGCCCCATGCCCACAAAGCCGATCTGAACCAGCGCGGCCTCCCAGCCCGGCATCGACGGGCCCGCGTCACCCTCACTCTTCGGATTGCCATCCGCCGAGCCCAGCAGCGAACTGAGGACGGCGTACGGCAACACCGGGACGAGGAAGCCCGTGCCCACCCAAGCGCAGAAAACCAACGGAGCTCCCGGTAGGCGCATCCCCCAGGGCCGTACCAGCGCGAGCGCCACCGCGATACCGGTCCCTGCCATACCGATCGTTGCGCTGTTGAGCACCACCCACTCCACCTTGCCGAACCCGGCCCCGGCCGGCAGCAGCCCCAGGAGCGAACCGACCACCCACGACACCTTGATCAGCAAGTACGGCGTCAGTGCCAGTGCTGCCCCGTACGCCGCGACGCTCCCGGCCCGATCCCACCGATCCACCTGAACTCCTTCTCCGACCCCGCCACTCAGGCCCGCGCATGCACGTTCCGGGGCGCGCGGCGCTTCCAGTACGCGACGGTCAGTACCGCCAGCAGCGGACCCCACAGGATCAGCGGCGCGTAGCAGACGTAGAACCAGGCGGTCTCCCATCCGCCCGCCTCGCTGGGGGAGTTGGCGGGCAGGTCGTCACCTCGGATCGTGGTGCCCATGACCTGGGTGACAAGGGACAGGACGGTGATGAGCGTGAGGATCGTGGCACCGATGGCTGCCGGGATCACCGTTGCCTTCGTCGGGACACGGCGGCCCTGCAGGAAAGGCATCCAGCGCGGGAACACCTCGCCCCAACCGGCGATCAGCCCGATCGCCGTGAACGCAAGGGCTTCGGAGAGGATCGACAGGAGGACGATGTACGCCTTCTCGCCGAGCCCGGTTCCATCGTCGAACACGGCCGGCAGGCGCCAGATGCTGGAGGGCAGGACGGCTGACGGCACGGCATAGGCCACTAGTTGCATCCGCCGAGATACTCCGGCAGCGGGCTTGTGGGCCGCCTGCCATGCGGCGCGGAGCCGCCCGGGGCGAGCGGCTGCGGTGTCCTCGACGTGTGGGAACGGCTGCATGCGCGGTCCTCGGTTTCGGTGACTGGTGGTCGGCCGGTTTCGATGACGAGAGTCGCAGGCACAGGGGCCGCCGAGGATCGATCCGTGGGTCGAAGTCGGTTCCGCCGTCGGGACGAGGGAACATGCGACCAAAGGATGGCGTAGGAGTGTCGGCTCCACCCATCGAACTCCTAAAGCCCCCGGAATGCGACCACTTGAATGCACTCCCGCCACTCAAGCAAATTCAGTAATGCCGCATTCATGTTAACTATTACCCGAAAGAGCTAATTGGGGGATCGCGCCGGTCCTGAACGGGCATCGCACCATCACGGAGAGAGCGGGGCGCGATCAATTGCTGATGCCCGGATGAGGAGGGGGGATGGCCGGCCGTCGTGCAGCCAACGACTCCCTTCGGATGCTGCTCTCCACAGCCGGCTGGACGTACGAGGCCCTGGCCCGGAGCGTTAATGCGCTCGGTGCCGAGAACGGCATGCGTCTGTGCTATGACCGCACCTCGGTGGCCCACTGGCTGGCGGGGTCGGTTCCCCGGCCCCGCACCCGGGAGTTGATTGCCGAGGCGTTCACTCGCAGACTGCGCCGCCCCGTGGCTCTCGCCGAGCTCGGGATGGGGGATTCCGCTCCCGACGTGCTGAGCGACGTTCCGTACGGCGGGGCGATCGCCGAGAGGAAGACGCACGCGGTGGCGTATCTGGCCGCGCTGTGCGGGATGGACGTCGATCCGGCGCGCCAGCGCCTGGTGCACCAGTCCGTCTACAGCGTCAGGGGACTTGACGTGCCGGTGTGGCCGGAGAGCAGTCAGGACTGCTGCTCCGCGCGGCGGCCGACGGCAAACGGGCCCACGGGCGCGGAGGACTTCGAGAGCCTGCGGGCTGCCGTGGACTTCTTCCACCGCGCAGGCGACTTCGGCGGACGCCACGCTCGTTCGGCCCTGGTGTCCTACCTTCACGACGATGTCGTTCCCCGATTGCACGCGGAAAGCCGCGAGAGCACGCACCTCCGGCTGCTGACGGAGGCGGCTCGGCTGGTGCACGTGCTTGCGCGCATGTACGTCGACGACGTGAAGAACGGCGCGGCGCAGCAGTACCACCGCGCCGCTCTCCTTCTGGCCGCCGAGGCCTCGGACCGTACGACGTATGCCGTCGTGCTGCGGAGCATGAGCGCCCACGCCCTCGACCTCGGGCACCACCGCGTGGCCCTGCGCCTGTCGGAGGCCGCCGTCGGCACCGCCCCCGCTGACGCCCCTCCTGAGGTCCGGGCCTCCTTGCTGTCCCAACTCGCGCTCACGCAGGCCACGATGGGGGATCGCTGCCGGGCGACCGCCTCCCTGGCCACGGCGGAACGGCATCAGCACCAGGTGCCCGCTCCCGCCACGACAGGCCATGACCCGCAGGTGTTCCGCTCCTCCTGGGCCTGTCTCGCCTTCCGGAAGGGGCGGACGCTGGCGGCCCTGGGCGACCGTGCGGCAGCGATCGCCGCTCTGCGTCTGTCCGTGGAGTACTGCCCGGCGACCGCGTACCTGTCCCGGGCGCTCGCCCACGCGGAGCTCGCTCGGCTGCTCCTCGGCTGTGGCCGGCTGGAGGAGTCCTGTGCGGCATGTCACCGGTTCCTCGACGACCACCTGCACCTGCGGTCCGGCCGGGCCGACCGGATCCTGGCCGAACTGCGCGGAGGCCTGCGGGTCCACGCGGCCCACCCTCCGGTCAGGGCCCTGCTGCGCCGCGTCGAAAAGGCCGTGGAGCGGCCGTGATGAACGCCGGTGTCATGGACGCGGGGTGCGCGCGCCGCCGCAGCGTCGCGGACCAGCGCACAACACGTTCAACACGCAAGGGAGCCGAGGCCCGCTTGATGGCCTTTGGGGACGTGAACTTATGAAGAGGCGCCAGATTCCGGACCGCAGGAGCAGAGAGGTTCCGTGCCATGGCAAGAAGCCGATCCAGGCGGAGGCGTAATCGCCGTTCCAGCATCAGCTGCTATCTGAGGGACATCGTCGAGGCCACCGAGGACTTCGTCGACGATGTGCTGGACGACGCCGACGAGTTCGAGTGCGACATCCGCCACAGTCTGAGCAAGGCCCTGGACGACGACTGCGACGACGGCGATGACGATGACGACTGCCGCCGCGATCGCGGTCGTGACCGGGATCCTGCTCGTGACCGGGCCCGTGACCAGGTCCGCCACGAGCGGGAGCGGGACCGGCGGGAGGTCGCCGAACTGAGGGCCGAACTCGCCGATCTCAAGGGCAGGATCGCGAGGATGGCCCCGGAACAACGGTAGGCGTGGTGAGCCCGTCCGGTCGTCGTCACACAGAGAGAGGCGGGCACACGTGCATGGGAGCGGCCGAGGCCGTCTGGTGGCACGCACCCTGGGTGACCTGATCGGGCGGGAGGCCACGCACACCTTCCGGCCGCGTCGCCGGCCCGCCGGAGACCGGCCGGACGTCGGGGAGCGGCGTGCCCGGAGCGTGCGGCAGGCCCTGGAAAGCCTCGGCCCGTTCTACATCAAGGTCGGGCAGATGCTGGCCACCCGCCCCGACTTCGTCCCTCCTGCGATGATCAGCGAGTTCGAGAAGCTCCACGACCAGGTGTCACCGGCTCCCTTCCGCACCTTCGAGCCGGTGCTGGCACAGGAGTTGGGCCCCGGCTGGCGGCAAAGCTTCAGGGACATCGACACCACACAGCCGTTGGGGACCGCTTCCCTGGCTCAGGTCTATCGAGGCGTCCTCCCCGACGGCGAGCAGGTCGCGGTCAAGATCCAGCGGCCCGGCGTCCGGGAGGTCATGGAAAAGGACATGGCCCTGCTCCACAGGGTGTCCCGCTTCGCGGCGAAGCGCATGCCCCGGTTCAACGACGTCATCGACATCGAGGCCATGCTCTCGGTGGTCTTCGACGCGATGCGCCCCGAACTGGACTTCGTGCTGGAGGCCCGCAACATGGAGCGCGCACGGGAAGTCGCCCAGGATTTTGAGCACATCGCCGTTCCGCGGGTGATCAGCGCGACGCCGCGCGTCCTGGTGCAGAGCCTGGCGCCCGGCCGTCCCATCCGGGAGGCCGACCGGGACGCCTTCTCGGTGCGGGAACGGCAGGACATCGGCCGCGAACTGCTGGCCTTCATGTATCGCGGCTACTTCGTCGACCGCGTCTTCCACGCCGACCCGCATCCGGGCAACATCTTCGTGCACCCCGGGGAGAAAGCGACGATCATCGACTGGGGAATGGTCGGGCGCATCGACCGTCCCATGAGCAACAGCATTCTGCTGCTCCTGCTCAACCTGTCGATGAACGACGGCGCCGGAACGGCCCGGGCCTGGATCGACATGGGCAGTTGTACCGCGTGGACGCAGGCCGCCGCGTTCGCCGACGACATGGCGGCGCTGGTGCCGAAGATCGCCACCGCGTCCCTGGAGGAACTCGACTTCGGCGTCACCCTGACCGCCGTCCTCCAGCACTCCACGCGGCGCGGCATCCGGACCAGCCCGATGGTGTCCATCCTGGGCAAGTCCTTCGCCAACATCGAGGGGTCGATCCGCCACCTGTGCCCGGAGCTCTCCCTCGTCGACGTGTTCTCCGAGGAACTGTCCGGCATCGTCACCGACCTCCTCAGGGAGTCCTTCTCCGCCGAGCAGGTCATGCGCACGGTCCTGGAGGTCGTCGCCGGGGGCGCCGCGGCGTCGCAACAACTGCGCGGGGTCGCCCGCGACCTCGCGAACCGTGACCTGGGCATGCGGGTGGCGATGGACGAAGGGCCTTTGGCGGGAGGCCGGACGGGATTTCACCTGGGCCCGAAAGAAATGGCTCTGGCGCTCGGCGCCCTGGCGGTCGGACGTCACCGAAGAAAACCGGGATGAGGCTCGACTGATTCAACTCCTTCAACAACGCCTGAGCTTCCGAATTCTTCCGTGAGCACGACAGGAACAATTCAATGGAACCATGTCGCTGACTTCCGTCACCCCGACATTCCATGCCCGGAACCGCTGCGCGAGTGCGGCAGCTCGGAACTGGTGACGGTGGAGGACAACACCCCCAGCCCCCTGTGGAGCGCATGATGGCCGTAGACCTCGGCACGCCCACCGTCCCAGCCGCCCCCGCGCGGCGCCCCAGCCGGAGACTCATGGTCGGTTCCGTGGCCGTCGGAGGCGGCGCCCCGGTCTCCGTGCAGTCGATGACCACCACTGTCACCGCGGACATCGGCGCCACGCTCCAGCAGATCGCCGAGTTGACCGCCGCCGGCTGCGAGATCGTCCGGGTGGCCTGCCCGTCCCAGGACGACGCCGACGCGCTGCCGGTCATCGCCAGGAAGTCCCGGATCCCGGTGATCGCCGACATCCACTTCCAGCCCAGGTACGTCTTCGCGGCCATCGACGCCGGCTGCGCGGCGGTGCGGGTCAACCCGGGCAACATCCGGCAGTTCGACGACAAGGTCAAGGAGATCGCCAGAGCAGCCGCGGACGCGGGCGTGCCCATCCGCATCGGCGTCAACGCCGGCTCGCTGGACGGGCGACTGCTCGCCAAGTACGGCAAGGCCACCCCCGAGGCGCTGGTGGAGTCCGCGCTGTGGGAGTGCGCGCTGTTCGAGGAGCACGGCTTCCGCGACATCAAGCTCTCGGTCAAGCACCACGACCCCCGAACGGTGATCGCCGCCTACCGGCTCCTCGCCCGCTCCTGCGACTACCCACTGCACCTGGGGGTGACCGAGGCCGGGCCGGCCTTCCAGGGCACCGTCAAGTCCGCCGTCGCCTTCGGAGTGCTGCTGGCCGAGGGCATCGGCGACACCATCCGCGTCTCGCTGTCGGCGCCTCCCGTGGAGGAGGTCAAGGCCGGTGAGCAGATCCTGCAGTCCCTGGGTCTGCGCCCCCGCCACCTGGAGATCGTCTCCTGCCCCTCCTGCGGCCGCGCCCAGGTGGACGTCTACCGGCTCACCGACCAGGTGACGGCGGCCTTCGACGGCTTTCCGCATCCGCTGCGCGTCGCCGTCATGGGCTGTGTCGTCAACGGCCCCGGCGAGGCCCGTGAGGCCGACCTCGGTGTCGCCTCCGGCAACGGCAAGGGCCAGATCTTCGTCAAGGGCCGGGTCGTCAGGACCGTCCCCGAGTCGAAGATCGTGGAAACCCTGCTGGAGGAGGCCCTCCGCCTCACCGGGGAGACGTCATGACCGCTGTCGTGGACCACTCCCTGGGCCTCGACGACGTACCGGCGGCCGTCGAGGCGGCCCTGGCGGAGTTCCTGGACGGCAAGGCCCACACCGGCGCCGGCCTGCGCCAGTTCACCGAACTGCTGCGCGGCCTGCTGGGTGCGGGCGGCAAGCGGCTGCGCCCGGTCCTGTGCTGCTGCGGCTGGCTGGCGGCGGGCGGAGGGGATCCGGCACCGGTCGTGCCCGCAGCCGCCTCACTGGAGCTCTTCCACATGTTCGCCCTCATCCACGACGACATCATGGACCGCAGCGACACCCGGCGCGGGCGCCCCACCGTCCACCGCGCCCTGGCCGACCGCGCGCCCGGCCGCCCCGACCTGACGGACGCCGAACGCTTCGGGGTCAACGGCGCGATCCTGGTCGGCGACCTCGCCATGGTCTGGTCCGACGAACTCCTCCACTCCAGCGGACTGTCCGCCGACCGGCTGGCCGCCGCCCGTCCCGTGCTGGACGCGATGCGCAGCGAGCTCATGTACGGCCAGTACCTCGACCTGCTCGTCAGTACGGACCTCGACAGCGGCTTGGAGGCGTCGCTGACCGTCGCCCGGTACAAGACGGCCAAGTACACCGTGGAGCGCCCCCTGCAACTGGGCGCCGCCCTGGCCGGCGGGGACGAGCAGACGCACGAGGCGTGCAGTGCCTACGGCCTTCCGCTCGGCGAGGCGTTCCAGTTGCGCGACGACGTGCTCGGCGTCTTCGGCGACCCCGGCGTGACGGGAAAACCGTGCCTGGACGACCTGCGCGAGGGCAAGCACACCGCGCTGCTGGCCATCGCCCTGCGGCAGGCCGGCCCGGCCCAGGCCCGTACGCTGCGGGCGCTGGTGGGCGATGCCCGTCTCGACGAGGACGGCGCCGCCGTCGTCCGCGGCATCCTGCGGGACACCGGCGCGCTCGACACCGTCGAGCGCATGATCCACGCACGCTGCCGGCAGGCCGTCGACTCCCTCGACCGGTCCCCGTTTCCCCCCGCCGTCCGGGCCGCGCTGACCCGGCTCGCCACCGCCGCCACCGTGAGGACCTCATGACGCTCCCCGGCACTTCCCCCCGCCACCCCGCCGATCCGCCCGGGACCGCACGCGCCGAGGAACGGCAGCACTTCGCCCGGTCCGAACCTCCTCCGTTCGAACTTCCTCCATCCGAACTCCCGCCGTTCTACTGCCCGATCGAACCCGCCATCCACCCCGAGGTCGACGAGGTCGAGCGGCGGTCCGTCGACTGGATCGACCGGCTCGGCTTCTGCCGCACTCCGGCGGAGCGCGCGTGGGTGCTCGGCAGCAACAGCGCCGAGTTCTACGCCCGGTTCGCCCCCGAGGCCGACGTCGAGCGCCTCTGGCTTGCCGCCTGCTGGGTGTACTGGGGCTTCGCCATCGACGACGCGCGCTGCGACGAGGGGACGCTGAGTACGGACCCGGCCGCGTTCTCCACCATGGCGGGACGGGTGCAGCGCGCGCTGGAGATCCCGGGCCCGCGCCGCTTCGACGACCCCTACGCCGCGGCGATCCACGACCTCGGCGAGCGTTTCCGGGCCTGCGCCACCCCCGTCCAGGTGCGGCGCTTCCAGCAGGCGCACCGCGCCTGGCTGGCCGGAGTCCAGTGGCAGGTCGGCAACCGCTCCCGCGGGCACATGCCGGCACTCGACGACTACGTCACCATGCGCCTGCACTCCGCCGGTGGTGAACCCACCTACGCGATGCTGGAGATCGCCAACGGTGCCGAGGTGCCCGCCCGCGAGATGGACTCACCGGCGGTCTGCGCCCTGACCGAGATGGCGATCCTGGTCGCCGCCCTGGACAACGACCGGCACTCCCTCGCCAAGGAGGCCGGCCGCCACCAGGCCGAGCAGAACATCTTCGCCGTGCTGATGCGGCAGGACGGCACCCCGCCCGCCCGCGCGGCGCAGGACGCCGTCGCCCTGCGCGACCGGGTGCTGCGCCGCTTCCTCGACCTGCGCGAGCGCGTCCTGCCCCGGGCGAGCGGCGAACTGCGCCGCTACCTCACCGACCTCGGGCACGGTATCCGCGGCAACATCGAGTGGGGACTGCGCGTACCGCGCTACCTCAGCCTCGGCAGCGCCACCGCGGGCCCGGGCGAGGTGACCCCGCCGGAACGCATCCCCTGGGCCGAGCATCCGCTGGACACCAGCGACGAACCGCCGCCCCTGCCGTCCCTCACCTGGTGGTGGGACGACCTCGCGTTCTGAGGGCGTGTGCCCTCCGCTGCTGCCCACTCCGCCCACAAGCGACGGCCACACACGCCGCAATCACCCGTCCGAGGGATCGTCACCCCTGTCTGAGCCGCTCAAAAGACCTCCTGACGAAAATGACGCCACTATGGGCGCAAGCAGGAAGCCCGCACCGCCGGACAGCCTTGGTGCAAGGTCGGTGGGGCGGGCACTGAGTACCAGGAGGTACCGCTGTGTGTGTGACTCCAACTCGCTCTGCACTGGCAATCGCTCGCCCGAGGAACTGGGCGGCCCTGCTCATCGTCATCGTGATCGTCTATGCACCGGCGGCACCGGTCCAGGACATCCTCACCAGTCTCATCGCCCTGTCAGCGGTGCTCGTCTCGGGCTCGGCGGTACAGGCCGTAGCAGGGGGCCGGCCGGGGGCGGCCGCCTGAGCTCGGAAACCAGGTTCGGTCGGGCCCTGTTGCCGTTCGGCTAGCCGAGCCCGTCCGCTCCTCCTTCCAGCCACACCCGCAGGTGCGAGGGACGCCCCGCATCCATGTGCACCGTGTTCGTCGCCACGGCCGTGCGGCGGGCCGTGGCCTCCGGTTCGCCCGTGAGCAACTCCGGTGTCTCCCAGGAGCGGTGGAAGCGGCAGCGGACGATGCCGTCGGTGAGGTTCATGGCGAAGCCGTGCGGATAGTCGGCGTTGGGCGGGTGGACGTCGATCAGCTTGATGGTGAAGTCGGTGTCCGGGGCCGAAGTGGAGATGTGGAGTATCGCCGAGACCGGACCGGCCAGGACCACGTCCCGTTCCAGTGGGGGCGTGGTCAGGCTGATCACGTCGGGGCGGGAATCCAGGGGGAGATAGGGTTCGCGGGCTCCGTGGACCCGGGCGTCCGGGGCGTTCTGGTCGTAGGCCCCGCCCGTCATCACCGGCTCGCCCGAGGTGACTTGGCCGCCCATGGTGGGGACCGGGTCGCGCGGGTCGGAGTCATAGGTCACCGACGCGTCGGTCACGGTGGGCGGGGTCGGGGTGCGCCCCCTCGTTCTCGTGCCGTCCGCCCGGGTGCGGCCCCATCTGACCGTCAAGAGCGAGTACCCGTGGGGTGTGGTGGTGCAGTACGCGGTGCTCGGCACCACCCCGGCCGCACAGCTGACCCTGCGGGATCTGCATCACCGGCTGATGGCACTGACCTCGCCCGCCCGGATGGAGCTGTGCCGTCATCTGCTGGGCGAACCCATCACCACCTCGGAGCTCGCCGCCCGGCTCGGCTCCAGCGAGCCACAGGTCTCCCGCGCCCTGCGCACCCTGCGGGACGCGGGACTGGTGCACTCCACCCGCGACGGCAAACGGGTGCGGCACCGACTCGCCACGGACGTCGTCCAGCGGCTGGGCCACGATGTCCTCGCAACCGTGGCTCGGTGAACCGACGAGGGAAGCCCTAGGGTCCCGTGATGGCCTGGGGCTCGGGCAGCCAGTCATGGGCCGGGTCGTACTCCAGCCAGCGGTGGCGGCCGGCCTCTGCCGTGAAAGTGCTCGACAGCTCGCGCAGCAGTGGGTGCCCGTCGTTGTCGCGCCACAGCAGTGACCAGGCGTACAGGGGTGTCGGGTTCACCAGCGGAACGGACCGGATCCCGGGGACCCGGGGAAGCGGCACGTCGGACGGGATGAGGGAAAAGCGGCGCGCGTCCGCGGTCAGGCCGGCGAGGAAGTGGTCGAGGCCCAGGTTGGGGGCTTCGGCGTGGGCGCGGATGCCGAACTGCTCGGCGAAGCGGCGCAGGAAGTCGAGCCGGTCCAGCGCCCCAGGGGTCCACAGCACACTGTCCCGCAGCTGTTCGGGACACAGCGCGGGCTCGGACGCGAGCGGATGGGTCTCGGGGAGGGTGACATCCACGGGCTCCAGGCGCACCAGCCGATGTGTCAGTCCGGCCGGCAGGGGCGGATGGACCCGCCCGAAGCCCGCGTCGATGTCACCGTGCAGCAGTGCGGCCGCCACCGAGGGCAGATCACGGCCGTGTCCGAGTTCCAGAGGCAGCTCGCCGGTCCGCGTCGCGACCTGGGCGAGTGCCCGCATCGGCGCGTACAGGTGGCCCCAGACGTCGACCCGTAGCGGACGGCGCTCGCCCCGCACTGCGGCCAGGGCCTGCTCCGCGATGGCCAGCGTCTGCCGGGCCGGTCCCAGGAAGCGCCGCCCGGCGTCGGTGAGCTGCACCCCTTGGCCACTGCGCAGGAACAGGTCGGTGCCGAGCTGGGACTCCAGCCGCGCGATCCTTTTGGACAGCCCTTGCTGCGAGATCGACAGTGCCTCGGCCGCCCGTCCGAAGTGCAGCTCCTGTGCGGCGAGTACGAAGGCGCGAACGTGCGCCAAGTCGAGATCCACGCCTGTCACCGTAGGCGACAACCAAGCGTTGTGGGCGTTTCCTTTCTCTTGTTGGATGGCCCGGCAGCGCCGCCCGTTTCATGGAGCGCATGCAGAGACTGATCCCCACGGGGAACCCGGCGCGTCCGGTCGCGTTCGCGGAGGACACCCAGCCCGTCCCGGAGCCGGACGAGGCATTGATCAAGGTGGAGGCGTTCGCGCCGAACCGGGGCGAGACGTTCCTCCTGGAGCAACCGAGACCGGGGCTGCTTCCCGGTAAGGATGTCGCCGGCCTGGTGGTGCAGGCCGCGGCCGACGGCTCCGGTCCGCAGACCGGCGCCCGAGTGGTGGGGCATCCGGCGCAGGGCGGGTGGGCCGAGTACGCCGCGGTGCCCACGCACTCGCTCGCGGTCCTGCCCGACGGCGTCGGCGCCGTTCAGGCCGCGGCCCTGCCGCTGGCCGGGATCACCGCGCTTCGGCTGCTTCGTACGGCCGGCAGCGTGGTGGGGCGGCGGGTCCTGGTGACCGGTGCGTCGGGCGGTGTCGGCCACTACGTGACAGAGCTGGCGGCAGCCGCAGGGGCGCAGGTCACCGTGGTGACCGCCACGTCGTCACGCGGCGAGCGGCTGTGCGAGCTGGGGGCGGCGGAGGTGGTGCACGAAGTGACCGAGGCGCAGGGGCCGTTCGACGTGGTGCTGGAATCCACTGGCGGCGCCCATCTGCCGGCCGCTCTGTCGAAGCTGGTACCGGGCGGCACGCTGATCTGGTTCGGGCAGGCCTGCCGCACTCCGGTGACTCTCGACTTCTTCGACCTCCTCGCCGGTCCCGAGGGGGCCACGATCCGCCACTTCCACTACGCCGGTGCGCCCTACGGGCCCGACCTGGCCACCTTGGTGCGGCTGGTGGACGGCGGGCGGCTGCATCCGGAGATCGGCCGCGTCGCCGGCTGGGGGCAGACCGCGCAGGCACTGGTGGATCTGCGGGAACGCCGGATTCGGGGCAAGGCCGTCCTCACGACGGGAACCGTGCGATGAGCGCCGCCGAATCCGCCGCGGAATACGCCGCCGCATTTGCCGCCGCCCAGATGACGCGCGCCACGGGGGCCGGGCTCGACCCGCACGAGTACCTGCGCGTCACCGGCGAACTGGCATCCGTCGACGGCTGGTGTGAGGCATTCGTCGGTACCGCGCAGCAGCACGTCGCCCGAGCGAAGCGGGCTGCCTCAGCCATATCGGCGGGCGAGCACCATCAGGTGGCGGCACGCTGGTTCCACATCGCGACCCTCGCACCACATCGGGACCAGGCCCTGGCCGCGGCTGAGGCGGATCGGGCCATGGGCCGTGCGCTGGCCCTCCTGGAGCCCGGTGCCCGCAGGGTCGAGGGGCCGGGCTTCACCGGCTGGCTGCGCGGTCCCGCCGACGCGGCGGCCACGGTGGTCGTCGTCCCCGGCCTGGACTCCGGTAAGGAGGAGTTCCATACCGTCACCTCGGCCCTGCTGCACAGGGGCGTGGCAGTGTTCACGATGGACGGGCCCGGCCAGGGCGTACTCGCGGCCACCACCACCGTGCGGCCGGACTACCACCGGGTGATCGGCCGGGTCGTCGACGCGCTCGGTGTCGACCGGGTCGGGCTCATCGGGCTCAGCCTGGGTGGCTACTACGTCGCGGAAAGCGCCGCCCACGAACCTCGGGTGGCCGCTGCCGCCACCGTCAGCGGCCCCTTCCGCCTCGACTGGGACACCGCCCCGCCCTTCGTGCGGGACGTCCTCACCCGTCGGGCCGGAGGCCCCGGGGCCGCCCGCGACTTCGTCCGCCACATCGACCTGTCGGCGGCGGCACCGCGTATCGCCTGCCCGCTCCTGGTCGTGGACGGCGGCCGCGACGTCATCCCCGGCGTGACCAACGGAGAGCCGCTGGCCCGCCTGGCGCCGCACGGCGAGTACCAGCTCGTCCCGCACGGCGATCACCTCCTGGGCAATGCCCGGCCCGACTGGCTGCCCACCGCCGCCGACTGGCTTTGCGGAGCACTCACTCGCCGGTAGGACGACCCGATCCCGGCACCCGGCACCCGGCACGGTGGGGGTGGCGGGTGCCGGGATCGGGTCGT
>NZ_MUKA01000172.1 GCF_002150735.1 Streptomyces africanus | reverse complement strand
GTCCAGGCCCGGGCCTGGACGCACCCGCCTCGGCACCTGGCGTCCCGCTGTCCGACCTGTGGCTCCCCCTGCGGTTCTCAACGCCGATCAGCCACAACCCGGCCCGTCCGGCGTTTTGAGGACGAGGCCGTTCAGGCCGAAGCGGGGGCCTGGGGGCGGCAGCCCCCAGAGTGCAGCCGAGGCCGGCGGCGGTGGTCGTGGGCGCCGGTGCCGCCACGGACGGCGAGGCAGGTGCTTCCGTCGCCGGAGCACGGACGCAGCGCACCCACTCGCCGCCGCCTGCCGGTGACGACAACGCGTCGTGCCGATCGGCGCGTTCGTCGTGCGCGGCCGTCACCTCCGGGACACCATGTCCCGGACGTCGGTCCCCGGTCCCACCGGCGATGAGTTTCGTGTCGTCCGCAGGTCTGTAGTGCCGTCAGCGCCCGAGCGAGAACACAGGAGAGAGTCCTATGCGCATCGTGATCACCGAGTTCATCAGCCTGGACGGCGTCGTGCAGGCGCCGGGCGGGCCGCAGGAGGACACCGACGGCGGGTTCGCGCACGGGGGGTGGTCGCACCCGTACTTCGACGAGGAGGTGCTGGGCGGTGCCTTCGACGCGGGGCTCGGGCGGGCCGAGGCGCTGCTGTTCGGGCGGCGGACCTGGCAGACGATGGCGGGCGCCTGGCCCGAGCGGGCCGGGGATCCTTTCGCCGACCGGATGAACTCCCTGAAGAAGTACGTCGTCTCCAGCACGCTCGGCGAGGCCGACCTCACCTGGAACAACACCGCGCTCATCCCCGGCGGCCAGGCCGTCGCCCGCATTCGGGAGCTGCGCGAGGCCGAGGGCGGCGACCTGGCGATGATGGGCAGCCCGACGCTCGTGCGCACGCTCCTGTCCGAGGGCCTGGTCGACGAGCTCCAGCTCGTCGTCATGCCCGTGCTGCTGGGCGGCGGCAAGACGATCTTTCCCGACGACGGCGGCAAGCGCCCGATGGAGCTGGTCTCGACGACCACCGCCAAGACCGGCGCCCAGGTGTGCGTCTACCGGCCGGCCGCGAAGGGCTAGTCCCGGGCGCCCCGGCCGTCTAGGCTCGACCCGACGGGAATCTCTGACTGAGTCAAACATCGGGGGTCGTGGCCATGACCGTCCAGGACATCCGCTCCTTCAACCGCTTCTACACGAACGTCATCGGCGCGCTCGACTACGGCCGTCACCTCTACGCGCCCTACACCCTCACCGAGTCCCGCGTGCTCTACGAACTCGCGCACGCGCCGCGCACGGACGCCGCCGACCTGCGGACCCAGCTGCACCTGGACGCCGGGTACCTGAGCCGCATCCTGAACAAGTTCGAGGAGGACGGGCTGGTCGAGCGCGGACCGTCGAAGACGGACCCGCGCCGCCGCCGTATCAGCCTCACCGAGCGCGGCCGGGAGGCCGCCGCCCTCCTCGACGAGCGGGCGCGCGAGACGGTCGGGGCGATGCTGGACACCGTGCGCGCCGAGGACCGGCCGCGGCTCGCGGAGGCGCTGCGAACCGTCCGGACGCTCCTGGGCGAGGGCCGGGCGCCACGCCCCGAGGACGTCGTCCTGCGCGACCCCGTCCCCGGCGACCTGGGCTGGATCGTGCAGCGCAACGCCGCCCTGTACGCCGCCGAGTACGGCTTCAACCTCGAGTACGAGGGCCTGGTCGCCCGGATCGTCGCCGAGTACGCCGAGGACCACGACCCGCATCTGGAGCGGACCTGGATCGCCGAGCTGGACGGCCGGCCGGTGGGGTGCGTGATGGTCGTACGGGACGACGTCCCGGGGGCCGCCCGGCTCCGGCTGCTGCTCGTCGAGCCGGACGCGCGCGGCCTGGGCATCGGGGACCGGCTGGTCGGGGCCGTCGTCGCCTTCGCGCGCGAGGCCGGCTACCGCGAGGTCGTCCTGTGGACCAACGACATCCTCGCCGCCGCCCGCCGCATCTACCAGCGCCACGGCTTCGTGCTGGTCGGGGAGAAACCGCACCGCTCCTTCGGCCAGGACCTGGTCGGCCAGGACTGGCGACTGGATCTTCTCGCAACACCCGAGTGACCTAGGGCCTGTCGTTTGGATCACGCCGCAGACGCGGGGTCTGGCACGCGCATCTGCGGCGTTGTCGTCGGTCACCGACTCCCCCACGCTCGGCTTCGCTCGCGCGGGCGGTGCCCCCATCGCGTCGACTCCCTCCTCCGCCTTGCAGCTGCACGCACCACCGCTCACCGGCGCTGAGAAGCGCTGCCGGATTCCTGCGACCTGATCCAAACGACAGACCCTAGGCCCTGCCGTCACATTCCCGCCTGCCCCGCGACGCCATGCACGCCTCCCCCACTGCCTTAAGGGCGTGGGAGGTACCCCCACTCGCCGCACCGGGCACAGACCCACGTACAACCAGTACGCGGGCCTGCGCCCGGCACGGCGAGAGCACGCACCTGACGCCGCGGGGCCCGCCCTTCGGGCGGACGACGGGAATGTGACGGCAGGGCCTAGGGAGTCGTCGGCAGGAGTGCCGGGTAGGGTCCGTCCACATGAAGCTGGCGTTCTCCACCCTCGGTGTCCCCGGCCTGCCCCTGCCCGACGTCCTGCGGCTCGCGACCGCGCACGGCTACCACGGCGTGGAGCTGCGCGCCCATCCCGAGGAACCGGTCCATCCCGGCCTCGGCTCCGCCGAACGGACCGATGTCGCGGCCGAGTTCAAGGGGTCGGGCGTAGAGCTCCTGGGCCTGGCGGGCTACGCGCGGGTCGCCGCGCCGGGCGACGACGAGCCCGTCCTGGCCGAGATCCGCTCCCTCCTCGACCTGGCCCGCGACCTCGGCGCCCCGTACATCCGGGTCTTCCCCGGCGGCGACCTGGACGTCCAGACCCCCGAGGAGGCCGACGCGACGGCCGCCCGGCGGCTGGGCACGGCCGCCGAGTACGCGAACGACCTGGGCGTGCGCATCCTCCTGGAGACCCACGACTCGCACCGCACCGCCGCCGACGCGATGCGCGTCCTCGGACTGGTCGGCCACCGCCAGGTGGGCGCGCTGTGGGACGTGATGCACACCTGGCTGGGCGGCGAACAGCCCTCGGAGACGTATGCGGCCCTCTCCCCGCACCTCGGCTACGTCCAGGTCAAGGACATCGCCTCCGCCGAGGACACGACCCCGCTGCCGCTCGGCGCGGGCGTTCTGCCGCTGGCCGAGTGCGTGGAGGTCCTCTCCCGGCACGGCTGGGACGGCTGGCTGTGCTGGGAGTACGAGAAGCGCTGGTACGAGTCGGCCGCCGACCTGCCCGACCTGTTGGGCCCGGGCCGTGAACACCTGAACCGACTGCTGAACGACTCGGCGTGACGGGCCCGGCGCGCCGGCTCCGCAGAGCACCGGACGGAACGGACGACGGCCCGGTGCCCGCCCTGTGCGGTCAGATCACGCGGAACAGGTCGGCGGCGGCGTGGACGTCGGTGAGGTCCTCCACGGAGCGGAGGTTGTCGCACAGCGCCTCCAGCACCGAGCCGGCCTCGCCGACGCGCGGGGCGCCGACGACCACGCCGAACACCCGGAAGCCGAGCCGGCGCTTGGCGTCGTTCCAGCCGCGCATCCACTCCTGAGTGACGCCGCAGTCGTCGTCGGTGATCATCACGATGTCGCCCCGCATGCGGGCCGTGTCGCCGAACTCCTCCTCCAGCAGCTCGCCGGCCGCCGACAGCGGCGTCTGGTAGCTCGTGCCGCCGCCGAGGAAGGTCTCCGCGAAGTCGAGGACCCGGTCCGTGCCGGCGGACCGGCCGGCCGGGAAGCGGAAGACCTGCAACCGGCCGGGGGCGGAGAACAGGATGCCGACGAAGTCGCGCCCCGCCTCGCGTGCCTGGTCCAGCAGCGCCAGGGCGCACCCCTTGGCCCACGCCTCCCGGGTGATCCCGCCGGGCCCGGCCTCGTACATCGAGTGCGAGGTGTCCACGCACGCGATGATCGCGCCCTGGCCGGTGGCCTGCTCGCCCTGACTGTCGTAGAGCATCAGCTCCCCGGCGGCGTAGCGCACGGCGAACACCGCGCGCAGCTCGGGCACACCGAGGCCCGCCAGCTCGGAGGGGATGACCCGGGAGAGGTCGTCGCCGAGTGTGACGCCGACCAGTTCCCCGGTGGTGTTCGCCACCTTGCGGGCACGCTCGCCCCGGGCCATCTGCCGGAAGCGGCCGATCAGTTCGGCCCACTGCGCGAGCCGGCCGGTGCGCAGCCGCTCGGCGAGCCGGGCGCGCCGGTCGAACGGCATCCGCTCCAGCTCGTCGGGGCCGACGCCCCACGCGCGCAGCAGCGCGGACTCCTGCCGCACGGCCTCGGCGGCCTGCGCCGCAGCGCTCCGCGCACCGGCCCGGACCCCGCCGGCCGCCGCCCCGAGAGCCCGCGCGGCGTCCTGGGCGGCTTGCCGCGCGGCGGCCTCGGCGGCTTCGGCGGTCTCGACCGCCTGACGTACGGCGTCGGCGGCCGGAGCCGGCACGGTGTCGTCCCGGCCGGCCTCCTCGGCGGCCTGCCGCAGCGCCTCGGCCACGGCGGACGCCGCCTCTTCGGCGTCCTGCTGCCCCTGCCCCGCCCGCCCGGCCTGTTCCCGGGCCTCCCGGGTGCGCTCCAGCAGCCCCCGCAGCGCGGCGGCCTGGGCGAGTACGGCCATGGCGGCGGCGTAGGGATCACCCGCCGTCTCCCGGCGCAGCTCGGTGAACCCCGGTGACTCCACCAGCGCGGTGACGACCTGGTGGTCGGCCAGCCGGGAGGGATCCATCTCGGCGGGCTCCCGCAGCCGCGGTCCGGCCTTGTAGGCGGCCAGGAACACATCGGTCAGGAGGTCCGTGGCGTGGTCGTGGCGCGCCTCCAGCTCCTCGGCCAGCTCGCGCAGCGCGGCCGACTGCTCGTAGGTGTCCCGCCAGGTCATCCGGTCGAACCGGTCCGCGACCACGACCGCGGTGTGCCGTGGCCCGGGAACGGCGGCGGACAGCCCCAGCCACTTCCCGGCCAGACTCGCCAGCTCATCCAGCCCGTCCAGCCCGTCCGGCCCGCTCGAAGCCCCGTCCACCATCAGCCCCCCGGATTCAGAGCTGTGCCTGCACCATGCTCGCGTCCACGCCGAGGGCCTCGGTGAGAACCCGGGCGCGGACGGCGCGCCGGCGGCCGGTGACCCGGTCGATGGCGGCGGTGGAGCGGCCGGCTGCCACGGCCTCCTCGCGCAGCTTCTCCAGCCGCTTGCCCGCCGTGGCGAGCTTGTTGTGAGCCTTCTTGATGACCCAGTCGCTCAGCGCCTCGCGGGACTGCCCGGCCATGGCGTCGAGCTGCGCCTCCAGTTCGTCGATGGCGTCGGCCAGGTCGAGCGCCTCCTTGGCGTCGGGGTTGACCAGGTGCAGCACCTCGCGCTCGACGGTGGGACGGTCGGCGGGGGAGTCCCACAGCACGTGCGTCAGCAGCGACAGGTCGGTCTCGTCGACCGCCGGGCGGCCGTCGAGGTACGCGGAGGCCTGGAGCAGTCCCACCGCCTGCCGCCAGCGGCGGTCGGAGGCGACGAGTTCCCTGCGGCGCAGGGCGGCGCGCAGCGTGCACACCGCGTCCACGATCGCGTCCGGGACGTCCACGGCCGGGACGGCTTCGCGCACGGCGTGCTGCAACGCGGCCAGCTCGATCGTGGTCCTGACCGGTGCCGCCGGCTGCCGGACGGCGGATCGTACGAGCGCGGCGAAGTTCGAGGGATTCTCCAGGTACCCGACCTCGATCCGCACCAGCAGCCGGTCGTAGATCGCCGCCGCGTCGTCCTCGCTCGGCAGTTCGTTGCTCGCCGTGATGGCACCGATGAGGGGGCAGCGGATCGGCTCGCCGCCGTTCTCGGGGTGGTAGATGCGCTCGTTGAGGTAGCCCAGCGTCTCGTTCAGCGCCGCGGTGGAGCACTTGAAGATCTCGTCGATGAACGCGACGTGCGCGGTGGTGGCGCGGCCGTCGTAGACCTGGCGGTACTCGCCCCGGGCCAGCGCGGCGACGTCGATGGGGCCGAACATCCTCGTCGGCGCGGTGAACTTCGACAGCAGGATCTCCCAGTAGGTCGCCCCCTCGATCCGGCCCGTGAGCTCCCGCGCCATCTCGGACTTCGCCGTCCCGGGGGGACCGAGCACCAGCGAGTGCTGCCCGGCCAGCAGCGTCACCAG
>NZ_MUKA01000718.1:207-529 GCF_002150735.1 Streptomyces africanus | reverse complement strand
GGCGGTGACGCCCAGCCCACCTGGTCTCCGGACGGCAGGACGCTCGCCTTCACCCGCAACGAGGTGATCGGCGGCAACGGCGGCAACAAGCACATCTGGACCGTGCCGGTGGCCCGCCTGCACCAGCAGCACGATCTGAGCGCCGACATCTGCCCGGGCGACTGCGCGGTCATCGACGACAGCCCGGCGTTCTCGCCGGACGGCACGTCCCTCGCCTTCAACCGCAAGAGCGGCGGCGGCCGGGTCGACGAGCGTGCCGGCATCCTCCTCACCTCCCTCACGGGCGACGACTGCCGGGTGCTGACCCCCGCGGCCGCCCGCG
>NZ_MUKA01000718.1:0-174 GCF_002150735.1 Streptomyces africanus | reverse complement strand
CTGGCCGCCAACAGCCCGGAGAAGCTGAGCCGGTTGGACATCGGCTCCGGCGACCTCACCCCGCTCACCTCACAGGTGCCGGGCCGCCAGAAGGAGCCCAGCGTCCAGCAGTCCGTGAACCTCGCGGTCCACGCGCCCGGCAGCACGCCCGAGGTCACCGCCGGCAAGTCCACC
>NZ_MUKA01000717.1 GCF_002150735.1 Streptomyces africanus | reverse complement strand
GTGCACGGGGCGGCGCAGGGGCGGGGGCTGTCGTAGGAGACGAGGCGGTCCAGTGCAGGCAGAGTGAGCCACCGGTCGGCCGGCCGGGCCGGTTGGTCTGCAGGCAGGGGCGCGGGGGCGGTCGCGCCGTAGTAGTGGCGGCGGGCGGTCTGAAGGTCGGTGGTGAGGGTGTGGTCGGCCGTCTGCAGGGCCTGGTGCAGGGCGGCGGGCAGGTGGGGGCGGTGGCAGACCAGGGTCAGGTGGATACCGGTGCGGGCCTGTAGCTGCAGAAGGCGCATCGTGCGGCGGGCGGTGAGGCGGTGGGCGCGCAGGACGGTCAGCCGGGTGACGGGCAGGGCAGTGATCCAGGCCGTGGCGGCTTCCCATGCGGGCTGACGGCCGCCGGGGAAGCGGCCCGGGAGCAGGGGCGGCTTTTCCAGGGCGGCCAGAAGGTCGTGGGCGAGGCCGGTTTCACTGGTGGTGCCCGGGCCGGGATGCAGGGTGATCCGGCCGGACGGCGGATGGTGGGCGGCCAGAGCGGTGTGCGTGTCGGATCGCGTCGTCATGGTGGTCGATGACCACGGTGACGGGCGGTGGCGCGGTGAGCGGCATGGCGGTGGGGTGGTCAGGCAAGGCGGCTGAAGGCCCAGCGCAGCAGTTCCTGGTCGACGCGTGGGCGGCCGGTGCGGGCCAGGGCGGTGCGGGTGTGGGCGGTCAGCTGGGCCCAGGCGCGGAAGTTGCCGTGTGCGGCGTGGCTGTCGGCGAAGGTGATGTCGTCGGGGTCGGCGTCGGCCCAGATGGGGTGGAACAGGGGGATGGCCTCGAGGACCTCGCTGGGGGTCAGGCGGGTGAAGTGCTGCCAGATGAAGATGCGGGAGGAGAGCATCGGTTCGCGGCGCAGCACGGTGTGGCAGCCCTCGCCTCCGACGAAGATGATGGCGAGCTGGGTGGCTGGTTCGTCCCACAGGTAGCGGAAGTATTCGAACGCCTCCCCGTTGAGCCACTGGGCCTCGTCCACCAGGAAGGTGCGGGGGCGTTCGGCCAGGGCGGTCTTCAGCAGGCGGTCGAATTCGCTGGGGTGGCGCGGTGGTTCCCCGGCCAGGTCGAGGGCGGTGAACAGTTCGTAGCGCACTGCGCGGGCGGTGGGCCGGGCCCGGAAGGTGATCTTGCGGACGTCCTCGCCGGGTTCGAGTGCGCGCAGGCAGGTGTTGACGGCGAGGGTCTTGCCGAAGCCGGCGCCGCCGTGGATGCACATCATGGCCCGCGCGGCGACCGTGTCGGAGATGTTCTCCCGGGCGGTGAGCAGGGCACGGGTGGTGACCACGGACGCATCGGGCAGGTCGACGTATTGGTAGGTGGCCGCAGTCACGAGGCATCTCCGTCTTCAGCGGGGTCTGCGGCCTGTCCGGGCGGGCCGTCGGGAACGGGTTCGGGCTGGAGCGGAACGGGGCGGTCCGGCGTGGTCCGGGTGGCGAGGGAGGGCGGTGTGCGCC
>NZ_MUKA01000171.1 GCF_002150735.1 Streptomyces africanus | reverse complement strand
CCCCGCCTCTCACCCCGTACGCCGCCCAGCACGTCGTCCACCGGCTTCATGGGGTGACCGCGCACCCTCGCCTGGCCGCGACCGTTGCCGCCGCACTGATCACCGGCGCCTCCCTCCAGCAACTCGCCACCGCACGCCCTCGCGACTACGACGACGCTGCGGCCACGCTCGCCCTGCACGACCGCGCCCGCTACACCGACGGCTGCGCCGCCTACCCCGTGCCGCCCTGGGCGGGTGTCTTCCTGCGGGCCGCGGCCTGCTTCGCCCGGCTCGTATCCGGCGAGGACCAGGAATTGTTCGCCGCGCCAGGCAACCGTGCCCTCCTGCTGCGCGTGGCGGAGACGGCCAGGCTGCGCCCGCCCCAGCCGCCTGCGGCCCGTCGCCAAGGCACGGCCGGCCATGTGGAGTGGGACTGGCGCGAGCGGCAGGAGGCCACAAGGTACGAAGCGATGCTGGCCGTACGCACCTGGCCCTCGCGGCGCTGAACGCCCTGACGCGTCCGATCGAAGGGGCAGGCTCATCCGATCGAGAAGTCGGCGAACTCGAGGTCGCTGAAGGCGATGTGCAGGCCGTGGGCGCGGCGGCCCCCGTCGCGGAAGTAGGCATGCCCCAGCGCGCGGGCGAGGATCACTAACTGCTGCTGCTCGCCCGCACCGGCGTCCCGGGCGGCGAACAACTCCCGGGCGACCTCTCCCGGCAGGTATTGGGTGATCCACCGCACCCGCGGATCGTCCGAGGAGCCGGCCGCAGCAGCGAACCCGAATCGCGCCCTGGTGTGGAAGACGAAGCCCTCCGCTTCGGCCTGGGCACGTCGGCGGGCCCGTATCCGGGGCTGCCACCGAGCCAGGACCGCTTCCTCGATCGCCCGGAGATACAGCGGACCCGGCGGGCGACGCGCTCCGGGCTTCTTCGTCACCCACCTCTGCACGGTGCGCTGCGACACTCCAAGGACCGCGGCCACCCTCCGGGTGGAATGCCGATGTGCTGCCAGCAGAAACCGCAGGCGAGCCTCGGTGCTCAAGGGAACGGGCCGGGCGCGCAACGCCTGCTCCAGCCCCTGCTCGATATGCCCCACGTCCGCCTCTCGAAGCGGCCAGTCGACAGGCCGGCATCTGCAGCCCAGGGCATCAGTCCTCCCACGCTGTCTGCCCCCTGACCGCCGTTTCCGGCATTCCCGTGACATCACCAACTGGCGTCGGCTACGAGAGCCCCGGGAGAGCGCCGATGACAGAGCGGGCTATGCCCAGCGCATGCCGATGCGGGAGAGCTGTTCCACGCGTTCCGGTGACAGTGTCGCGGCCCGCGAGCGCTGGTTGCCGATCCATGCCCCCAGCTTGAGCTCTCGCTGCCCCTGGTCCTCGCCGCTGTCACCGTCTTCGGCGCCACCGATGACGATCCGTTCAATGTGCTTCCTCGGCACCCGAAGGTGCCCCTCACGTTCGTAGAACTGGCGGGCGGCGTCGTAGTTCATGGCCCACTTGTCGGCCTGCCTGGTCCGTGGCTTGGGTTTCTCGTTTTCGTCGGCGGGTTGGATGCCGAGGATGTGTTCGCACATCCACTGCTGCACGGTGGTGAGGTTGTCCCAGCCGTACCGGACCGAGCGCACCCACCGCCCGAGGTCCTCGCCCTGGTGCACGACCTCACCCGGCTCCATCGGCAGCGTGCCGCCAGCCTCCAGGTGCAGGCGGACCAGATGGAAGGCGCGCTGCCACTCCACTGGCCAAGCCGGACACCAGGAGGGATCGATGTCCTCGAGCTGCTCGCGGCGCTCCTGCGACAGCGCGCCGGCCGACGACTGAACCGGTAGCCCTGCGGCACGCCGCTGCTCGATCTCGGCAGCCTTCCGGGCGTTGGCTCGCGCGTTCTTCAGCCAGATGCCCACCCGGTAGCCCTGGTAGGTGGCGTCGAGTGGGGCCAGGAGGTGGCCCGTCTCGGCTGCCCACCCGCGCGCCGCTGCGAGTCCTTCTTCCCAGGCGACGTCGTAGTGGGACCAGATCATGCCGAGCTTCGCCAGCTGTGCGATGCGGTCTTCGTCCATCTCCCCGCGGGCGTAGAACCTTCGCGCGTCGGCGATCCATTGCCCCAGCGGGAAGGATGCGAGGGAGGCTGGCCATCCCTCGGCTTCCGCTTCCTGGTCGCTGCGGTCGGGGACGCGGTAGGTGAAGGGGACTCTCAGGTCGTCGCGGAGTCGGTGGTAGATGGTGGCGGCTTCGATGCCGCGTCGCCAGTGTTGGTGTTCGGGGTTGAGGACGCGCAGGTTGATGAAGGCGGCGAGCTGGGCGGGGTCGCGGGGGGTGCTGAATTTCAGCAGCTCTCTGGCCGGCACTGACAGACCACGGTCGCTTCGGTCGCTGCCAGCTGCTTCGTCTTCCTCGGGCCCGCTGCGGCTCTGTACGCCCCTGACGCGGCTTTGTGCCTGCTGCTGCGCCAGCGCCTCCACGACCCGGGCGTCGTGTGCCCTGAGCGCCTCCAGCAGCTTCGCCAGGCCGCCGAACGCCCGGGAGGTGAGCATGTTGTCGACCGTCTCTCCGGGCCCGAGCAGGACGGGCACCACGAGCGAGGCGACCTTCCCCTCGCCGGACTGCATCCTTAGCGCCCGGCCTACGGCTTGGACGAGGTCGGGCATGGAGCCGCGTACGTCGGCGAAGTACACGGAGTCACAGTTGCGGGTGTCTACGCCTTCGCCCAGGACTTTCACGGATCCCAGGTAGCCCTTCTCGACGACTGTGCCGTCCGTGGCGATCCCGTCGGCGAACTCCGTCAGTACTCGGCGCCGGTGCCCCGGCTTGTGATCGCCGCACAGCCAGTTGGCCCAGATCGTCCTGGGGTACAGCTCCGGATCGGCGGCGTGCAGCTGTGCGGCGACGTCGGGAAGACCGGCCGCGAAGGCCTCGGCCTCGCGGACGACATGGTGGAAGACGAGCGTGCGGCGGAAGCCTTCCTGGGCCGATGCCTTCACCAGGGCGGTCTGCAGGGCGGCGAGTCGCACGCCGCGCACCTGCTCGGAGCGCGCGTCTTCGCCCAGGAGCTGGGCGGCCTGGAGCTGGGTGTCGGTGATGTCCACACACACCACCTGGTAGGGGGCACAAATTCCCCTGTCGATGGCATCCGAGAGAGTCAAAGTGAACGCCCTGCTGCCGAACGGCCCGGCAGGGTCGTCCTCCATGCTCGCCACCAGCTCGCCCGGCGCGCCCTGGTCGGCGTCCTCGTCCAGCTGCCACAGCCGGGGCGTGGCGGTCATGTACAGGCGGCGGAGGGCGGGGATGCGGGTGTTGTCGTGGACGACTGCCCACGGCTTCCCGATCCGGCCCGAACACCGGTGGGCTTCGTCCACGACGATCAGGTCCCACCCGGGAAGGCCGGCCTTGTGTGCGCGCTCCAGGGTGCCCAGTCCGAGAGAGGCGTACGTGGCGAACACCGTGACCTTGTCGAACGGCCGTACCCAGTCGACCAGCTCGTCCACGTCCGTGGTGTTGGGGAAGGACACCTCCTCGCCCCGGAGGGACGACACCCCGATCATCGGCCCGGTGCGGCCTCCCTCGCGCCACGCGGCTTCGGTCTGGGCAAGCAGGTCGAGGGAGGGTACGAGCACCAGCACTCGGCCCGCCCGGAGCTCCTCGGCGCTCCGAGCGGCCACGAGGGTCTTGCCAGTCCCGGTCGCCATGATCACCTGAGTGCGGAGTCCCCGCGGAGGCACAGTCGATCGTGCAGGCAATTCGAGTGCCCGGAGTACCGCGTCCACGGCTTCCCGCTGGTGGGGACGGAGGTTTTTCATCGCCATTTCAGTCTGCCTTCTCCTGCACGCTGAACGAAGGGCTGCACATGGTGAGGAGCGGCAACGCGCACCCACACAACGCAAGATGGACTGCGTCCCTTCGTCGAGAAACCAGGCTCACCTTCCTGATCCAGAACGGAAGATCACGCTGGAAGCGCCTCCTGACACCCACAGACCTGGAGCCACCTGATTCCAGAGTCTATCGCACCCTGAAAACGAAGCACACTTCTTCATGAACCCACATCAGCCCTGGCGAATCAGCACTGACTCGATGGGTACTCAATTTCTCTCATTGTCCGCCCTGCCTTGGAGCGCCATGACACAGAAGACTGAGGACGAGATGGGCAACCGGTTCTGCAAAGCGTGTGGCACTCCGGCCGAAGACGGGAGGCTGTGCAAGCACTGCGGCACCGTTCTGGACTTTCCTGACGAGGCAGGTCTGATCGAAGACCAAGGTGCGGGAGTGCGACACGATTTCGAGGGACGGACCGGGCCGCGAGACCAAGGGTGACCGGATCAGAGGTACGCGTCCGTGTCCGCCTAGACCGCCTCCCCTCATGTCTGCGGGGGCGAAGCCGGGGCATACGGGCTTCACCCCCTTGAGAGGAGTTCGATTCATGGTTGGCATCGTCGCGGCAGTGTTGTTCTTCGTTGCGTTTCTGATCAACGCGGCGGACATCAGCACCAACGATGTGTTCTCTTCGACGAACGTCATGCTGCTGGGACTGATGTGTCTGGCTCTGCATATGGCCGGGGTCGGGACCAGTTGGGCCCGCAGACGCTGACCCTGGTGTTCGGCGCATCTGTTGGCAGTCCGTCAGCAGATGCGCCGAACACCAGGCAAGACCCCCCGCGCCTGTAACCAGCTGGCCCGCGCCGGCGGGCCGAAAGGTCCTGGAGGCGTAGCCGGAGGGACCGTCAGGCGGGGGAGCGCAGCGGACCCGCCGGCCAGGCTGGAGCGAAGCGGAAGCCTAGTAGCGGGACGAAGTCCCGCCAGTCCGGGAGCGCAGCGGAAGGACTGTCAATCTCTGTGCGCAGCACAGAGATTGAGCGGGAGGCGCAGCCTCCCCGCCAGCGCTCACGCGGAGCGTGAGCGCAACCCCCGCGCGAAGCGCGGGGGTTCGTTTTCTCCGGGCGCAGCCCGGAGGGGACC
>NZ_MUKA01000170.1 GCF_002150735.1 Streptomyces africanus | reverse complement strand
GCGGCCCGGGAGCGAGGGGACGCTGGACCGTCACACAGCCGGAGAGGGCCGAAACCGCCACGGTCACCAGGAGCGTCGCTGTGGTCGTCGTTCGATGCACCCGCGTCACTCTGGTGCGTCCGGCCCGCGGCAGGGCAGCGGACGGGCGGAGGATGCCCCGCACGGGTGATCTCGCTCCCCGTACGGAGACACTCGGCCCGCCCTGGGTGACGTCAGTCGCCGGTCGAGCCGTCGATGCGCTCGCGGAGCAGGTCGGCGTGGCCGTTGTGCCGCGCGTACTCCTCGATCATGTGGGTGTAGAGCCACCGCAGGTTGAACCGCTCGCCGGTGCGGCGGTGCTTGCCCTCGGAGATGTCGTCCAGGCCGAAGCGGGCGGCATTGGTCCGGGCGATCTCGATCTCGGCCTGCCAGGCGGCGTAGGCCTCCGCGTAGGTGTCCGCCTCGGTCACGTGGAACTCGCCGTCCAGATCCTCGTCGGTGAAATAGAGGGGCGCCGCGTCCTCGTTCGTCAGCACCCGGCGGAACCAGCTCCGTTCCACGTCCGCCATGTGCCGCACCAGCCCCAGCAGGGACAGGTCGGAGGGCTCCACGGCGGGGGACCTGAGCTGCTCGTCGGTCAGACCCTCGCACTTCCACGCGAGGGTCTGCCGGTGGAACTCCAGCCAGCCCTCCAGCATGGTCCGTTCGTCGGCGGTCGTGGCGGGCATATGGCGTTCGGTCGTCATGTCCGCATCCTTTCCCAGCGCCCCCTTGCCGCACCACGGCTTTTTTCAGGCCCCGAGCATCCCGTCCAGCAGTTCCCGCAGCCCGGCCCGCACCTCCTCCAGGCCCGGCACCTCGGCACCGAAGGACCCCGCCACGCAACTGAACATGAGCCCGTCCGCCCAGGCGATCAGGGACAGCGTGTGCCGGGCCGGGTCCGTCGAGCCCATCCCGGTGACGAGGGCGGCCAGCTGCTCACGGAAGCGGGCGCCCGTCGCGTCGAAGTACGCCCGCAGCTCCGGGCGGCGCGTGGCCTCCAGGGCCAGTTCGTAGCGGGCGAGGGTGAGTTCGCGGTTACGGGTCAGGGCGCGGTGGGTGGCCAGGGCCAGCGCGTCCACCAGGGGGCCGGCCCCGGCCCGGGGGTCCGGCATCTCGTGCAGCGCCAGCACCCGCGCCTCGCGGTCGGCCAGGCGCCGCACCGCCAGTTCCAGCAGGGCCTGCCGGGTCCGGGCGAGGTTCGACGTGGAGCCCTGGGGGAGTCCGGCCGCCTCGTCGACCGCCCGGTGCGTGAGGCCCCGCATCCCGCGCTCGGCGAGCAGGGCGAGGGCGGTGTCGGCGACGAGGTCGGAGCGGGAGGGGCCGGTGGTACGTACGGACATGGAGCTCACGCTACCCGTCTCACTACAGCCGTAGTAAAGTCGACAGGGGACTACAGGTGTAGTCGCACGGCCGGTTCAGATCCGGCCGCCGGTCGGAGGAGGAGCCATGACACAGGCGAGGCGGGTTGTCGTGATCGGCGGCGGAATAGGAGGCCTGACCGCAGCGGCCGCACTGCACCGGAGTGGCCGGCAGGTCACCGTGCTGGAGCGCGCCCGCTCACTGCAGCCGGTCGGCGCCGCCATCTCCCTCGCTCCCAACTCCCTGCGCGCGCTGGACGTCATCGGCCTCGGTGACGAGATCCGCGACCTCGCCGCCTGGGCGGGGGACGGCGGGTTGCGCACGCCGTCCGGCCGGTGGCTCTCGCGCTCCTCCGCCGAAGCCGCCGCCGAGCGCTTCGGCGGCCCGCTCGTGCTGCTGCACCGCGCCACCCTCGTCGAGCGCCTGACCGCACTGCTCCCGCCCGACGCGGTCCGCACGGACGCCGCCGCGACTCTCGCCGACAGCGGCGACACCGGCCGGCCCGCCCGCGTCATCACCGCGGACGGCGAGCTGGAGGCCGACCTGGTGGTGGCCGCCGACGGCGTCCGGTCCGCCGTACGCCGCGCGCTCTTCCCCGGCCACCCGGGGCCCGTCTACTCCGGATTCACCACCTGGCGGGTCGTGATCCCCGTCCCCGGCGTCGAGTTCGCCTCGCACGAGACCTGGGGCAGGGGCCGCATCTGGGGCACGCACCCGCTCAAGGACGGCCGCGTCTACGCCTACGCCGCCGCCGTGACACCCGCCGGTGGACGCGCGCCCGACGACGAGAGGGCCGAGCTGCTGCGCCGCTTCGGCGACTGGCACGACCCGATCCCCGCCGTGCTCGACGCCGCCCGCCCCGAGGACGTACTGCGGCACGACGTCCACCACATCGCCGAATCCCTGCCCGACTACCACCACGGCAGGGTCGCCCTGGTCGGCGACGCCGCGCACGCCATGCCCCCGACCCTCGGCCAGGGCGGCAACCAGGCCATCGAGGACGCGGTCGTCCTCGCGCACCACTGCGACGACCTCCCGGCCTACACCGCCGCCCGGCTGCCCCGTACGACCGCCGTCGCACGCCAGGCCGTGAAGGTCGCCCGGCTCAACCTCATGACCAGCCGTGTCGGCACCGTCGTACGAGACACGGCCCTGGCCGCGCTGTCGAAGGCCGGGCCCGCGCTGTTCCTGCGTAGCTTCGACGGCATCGCCGACTGGCGGCCGCCGCAGCAGACGTATGCTTCCGAGCAGACCCCGGCCGGCGACCGTTAGAGGAGAGCACCCCGTGAAGGTCGGCTGCATCGGACTCGGCGACATCGCGCAGAAGGCCTACCTTCCGGTCCTCGCCTTCCAGCCCGGGGTGGAGCTGCACCTCCAGACGCGCACGCCCGCCACGCTCGACCGGGTCGCCGACGGCCTCCACATCCCGCCGGAGCGGCGGCACACGACTCTGGACTCCCTCCTCGCGGCAGGCCTCGACGCCGCCTTCGTGCACGCGCCCACGATCGTGCACCCGGAGATCGTGACCCGGCTGCTGGAAGCGGGCGTGCCGACGTACGTCGACAAGCCGCTGGCCTACGAACTCGACGCGTCCACGCGGCTGGTGGAGCTCGCCGAGGAGCGGGACACCAGCCTCGCCGTCGGCTTCAACCGGCGTCACGCCCCCGGTTACACGCAGTGCGCCGACCATCCGCGCGAGCTGATCCTGATGCAGAAGAACCGCATCGGGTTCCCGGAGGAGCCGCGCACGATGGTCCTCGACGACTTCATCCACGTCGTCGACACCCTGCGGTTCCTGGTGCCCGGAGAGGTCGACGACGTCACCGTGCGTGCCCGGGTCCAAGGCGGCCTGGTGCACCACCTCGTGCTCCAGCTCGCCGGGGACGGCTTCACCGCGCTCGGCGTGATGAACCGGCTCAGCGGTTCGGCCGAGGAGATCCTGGAGGTGTCCGGGCAGGACACCAAGCGGCAGGTGATCAATCTCGCCGAGGTCGTCGACCACAAGGGGCAGCCGACCGTGCGGCGGCGCGGCGACTGGGTGCCGGTGGCCCGGCAGCGCGGCATCGAGCAGGCGGTGCTGGCGTTCCTGGACGCCGTGCGGGCGGGCAGGGTGCTCAGCGCCAGGGACGCGCTGGAGACTCATGAACTGTGCGAACGGGTGGTACGCGCGGTTCAGGAGCGGATCGCCTGAGCCGCAGCGTCCGTACGCCCTCACCGGCGGCCCACGCGGCGAGGATCAGCATGGCCGCGTGCACGGTCCAGTCACCGAGGCGCACGTAGGGCGTGGTGCCGTGGGCGAGGGGCACGTCGTAGACCTGCGTGGCGGACGCGTCCGTGCCGAGCCACGAGCCGACGCGCTCCCCGCTCGGGCCGTAGACGGCGGAGACACCCGTCAGCGTCGCGTGCACCATGGGGCGGCCGGTCTCGGCGGCGCGCAGCGCGGCGAGCGAGGCGTGTTGCTCGGGCGCCCAGCTGTTCTGGAACGTGGACGTCGACGACTGGCCGATCAGCACGTCGGCGCCCTCCCGGGTGAGGTGGCGGGTCATGTCGGGGAAGGCCGTCTCGAAGCACACCATCGGGCCGGCGCGCAGGCTGTCCCCCACGTTCATCACGACCGGCTGGGAGCCGCGCATGCGGTCCTCGCCCGCCGCCTTGCCGACGGAGGTGGCCCAGCCGAGCAGGGAGCGGGCCGGGACGTACTCGCCGAAGGGGACGAGCCGCATCTTGTCGTAGCGCTCGCCGGTGAGACCGTCGGGCCCGATCAGGATGGAGCTCTTGTAGATGCCGGGCTTGTCGGAGCGCCGGGCGTCCACGTTGACCAGGATGTCGGCGCCCGTCGCGCGGGACAGGCCGGCGAGCCGCCGGGCGAGGTCGGGCCGGTCCCCGAGGTCGAAGCCGACGCTGCTCTCGCCCCAGACGATCAGGTCGACGTCCTGTCCGGCGAGGCGGCGGGTGAGCTGTTCCTCGCGGGCGAGCCGGTGGTTCGGGCCGTCGATGACGCCGGGCTGGACGACGGCGATCCTGACCTGGCCGTCGACATCGGGGCGGGGCGACAGGGACCAGGCGGCGGAGGTGGCGGCGGCCGTGGCGACGAGACCGGCCATGGCGGGCACGCGGGCCTGACGGACCGCGACGAGGACGGCGACCGCGACGTTCATGGCCACGATCAGGAAGCTGAGCAGCCACACCCCGCCGACCGAGGCCAGCCGCAGCGCCGGCTCGACCTGCCACTGACTGGAGCCGAGCATGCCCCAGGGGCCGCCGAGGCCCTGCCAGGAGCGGACCAGCTCGACGGCCAGCCAGCCGGACGGCAGGACGACGAGCGCGGACGCGATCCGCCGCCGCGAGGGAACGCCCGCCAGCAGCCGGTGCACCAGCCATCCCCACCCGGCCCACAGGGCGCCGAGCAGCGCGGCGAGGACGAACGTGAACACGTGCAGGAAGGGCAGCAGCCAGTGGTGCAGGGCCAGCATGAAGCCGAACCCGGCGCACCAGCCGTCGTACGCCGCGCGTTTCCCGGTCGGCGCCGTGCGCGTCAGCAGGATCCAGGGGACCAGGGCGACATAGGCCCACCACCACAAGGCCGGGGCGGGATAGGCGAGTACGGGAAGGGCGCCCGCGATCACAGCGGCGGCCGAGCGCCGCCACGGGGAGGCGAGCCAGTGGCCGAGCGTCTTCATAGGCGCCTCCTACCCCGCGGGTGCCTCCAGTGTGCGCCCTGCGGACGATCTAGGACAGAGGACGCCCGCCGGGTCAGTCGACCACAGGTGCCGTCCGCCGCTCGGGAAGGCGCCGCCACTTCTCCCGGACGACCACCTCGCTCAGCCGCCAGCCGTCGGCCGTGCGCCGCAGCGCGAAGGCGTACCGGCCGCCGCCCACGAAGTCGGGCGCGGGGCCTTCGGTGGCCATGGGGTTGATGTAGTCGGCCTGGACCTGGGCCGTGTCGCCGGTGTCCTGCTCCCAGACACCGAAGCGCACCCGCCGGTTGACGATCAGGTGCTGTCGCATCGGGAAGAGCCGCATGCTCTCGGCGAGCCATGCGGCGACCGCCGTGGCCTCCCCCTCGATGCCGCCGGCCGAGCGGTAGTCCGCCCGTCCCTGAGGGACGAACAGCCCCCGGTACCCCTCCCAGTCGCCGTCGTCGACCGCCACCGCGTAGTCGGTGATCACTCCGTCGACGGCCAGTCGGTCCCTCACGGTGGCGAGCTCCACGCGCTGCGTCATCGGCCAAGTGTTGGGCACCGGAGGTGCGCAGCCAAGGGGTGTGCGTGATATTCGGTGGCCGGGGAGGACCCCCGGGGCCCAGCCTGTCCTTCGTGAACGATCAGAACGAACCGAGATTCCGGATACGTGCCCGCCACACCGAGTCCACGATCACCGTCTACCAGGCCTACCGCCCGGAGATCGGCGGCCCCGCCGCCCGCCACGGCCGCTTCCCGTCGTCCTGGAAGCGCGACCGCATGACATGGATCAAGCCGTCGTTCCTGTGGATGATGTACCGCTGCGGCTGGGGCACCAAGGAGGGCCAGGAAACGGTCCTGGCGGTCGAGATCAGCAGCGAGGGCTTCCGGTGGGCCCTGCGCAACGCCTGCCTGTCCCATCACGTCCCCGCCGTGCACGGCGACCGGGCCGACTGGAAGCGGCAGTTGAGGCAGTCGCCGGCGCGGGTGCAGTGGGATCCGGAGCGCAATCTGCATCTCGAACCGCTGCCGCACCGTTCGCTCCAGCTGGGGCTCGCGGGGGAGGCGGCGGCGCGGTACGCCGACGAGTGGATCGTGGGCATCGAGGACGTCACGCCGCTCGCCACGGACGTTCATGCGCTGGTGCGGGCGGGGGAACTCGACTCGGCCGCCGGGCTGTTGCCCGAGGAGCGGCCGTACCCCGTCGAGGAGGAGGTGCTTGCGCGTCTGTGCGCCTAGGGGGTGCGGGACGGGACGGGTCAGGCCGCCTTGACGACGGCGCCGCGGATCGCGGCCGCCCACTCGACGACGAGCAGTTCGTACTCCGCGCGCTCCTCGGCCGACAGGGTGCCGCCCGTGCGCCGCCAGAGCGCACGGATCTCCTCGTTGACCTCGGCGGCGGACCGCACGGAACCAGGGGTCACGAAATCGGGGGACATGCGGACAAGCGTAGGGGCAGCCACTGACAGCCCGCTACCGGACGGCTACCCCAAGGCTATGCGGTTGGTCACGAGACGCGGGTCACAGCCCGCCGGGTCAGCCCGCCGACTCGGCCGCGTGCGGGCTCAGCGCACCCATGCTGACCAGGGCGATGATGAGGATGCCGAGCGCGATCCGGTACCAGACGAACGGCATGAAGCTCTTGGTCGAGATGAATTTCATGAACCACGCGATCACCGCGTAGCCGACCCCGAAGGCGATGACCGTCGCGAAGATCGTCGGCCCCCACGAGACATGGCCGCCCTCCGTCGCGTCCTTGAGCTCGAAGACGCCGGAGGCGAGCACCGCCGGGACCGCGAGCAGGAAGGAGTAGCGGGCCGCGGCCTCGCGCTTGTAGCCCATGAACAGGCCGCCGCTGATGGTGGCGCCGGAGCGGGAGACGCCCGGGACGAGCGCCATGGCCTGGCAGACGCCGTAGATCAGGCCGTCCCGTACGCCCAGGTCCTCCAGGGCCTTGCGCTGCTTGGGCGCGCGGTGCTTGCCGCCGCTCTCGTCCCGTGCCGCGAGCCGGTCGGCGACGCCCAGGACGATGCCCATGCCGATCAGCATCGTCGCGGTGATGCGCAGGTCCCGGAACGGACCCTCGATCTGGTCCTTCAGCGTCACGCCGAGCACACCGATCGGGATCGAGCCGACGATGACCAGCCAGCCCATCCGCGCGTCGGGGTCGCCGCGCAGCTCCTTGTTCGTGAGCGAGCGCGTCCACGCCGAGATGATCCGCCCGATGTCCTTGCGGAAGTAGATCAGCACGGCGGCCTCGGTGCCGATCTGGGTGATCGCCGTGAAGGCCGCGCCCGGGTCCTCCCAGCCCGAGAAGGCCGCCGTCAGACGCAGGTGCGCGCTGGAGGAGACGGGGAGGAACTCGGTCAGCCCCTGGACGAGTCCGAGGATGAGTGATTCGAACCAAGACATGAGGTAGCGGAGTCCAAGTGCCGATCGTGGAACGGACGACGGGCACACCGGGCCGCCGGGTGTGATGACCGGGGGATCATATGTGCCGAGGGGGAAGCGTAGCGCCCCTGGATGTCCGCTCCGACACAGGGGTTTGGCCGGTGCTGCGGGGCAGGCCGGGATCAGGCCGCCGTCGGTCCGGTCACCGTCCAGCCGGGCGCCTGGGGGTGGGCCCTGAGGTCCTCGTGGCGCACCTCGTCGCCGCAGGCCCGGCAGGTGACGACCGGGGTGAGCGCCCGGCCGCAGGAGTGTTCCACGACCATCGGACGGTCGCCGTCCGTCCGCAGGTGGCGGTCGCCCCAGGCCATGAGGGTCATCAGCACCGGCTCCAGTTCCAGCCCGGCCCGGGTCGGCCGGTACTCGAAGCGCTGCGGGCGCTCGCTGTAGAGGTGCTTGACCAGGATCCCGGCGTCGACGAGCCGGCGCAGCCGCGTGGCGAGGATGTCGCGCGGTGCGCCGACGTTGCGCACCAGCTGGTCGAAACGGCCGTTGCCGAGGCACACCTCCCGCAGCACGAGCAGCGAGTACTTCTCGCCGACGAGGGCCAGGGTGTCGGCGATGGAGCAGGGGCGCGGGTCTTTGCTGGCGGCCATGCGGCTCAGTCTAGGAGAGGGTTGGATTTTCCAACCCATCGGGCTACGGTGAGTTCGGATTTCCTACTCACTGGTAGCCGTGGAGGCCCGCACATGCGTGACGCAGTGATCGTCGAAGCCGTACGCACCCCGATCGGCAAGGGCAAGCCGAACGGCGCCCTGGCGCACGTCCACCCGGTGGAGCTCCTCGCCCACACCCTGCGCACCCTCGTCGAACGCTCCGGCGTCGACCCGGCGCTGATCGACGACGTCATCGGCGGCGCCGTCGACCAGGTCGGCGAGCAGGCCATGAACACCACCCGCTACGCCGCCCTGTCCGCGGGCTTCCCGGAGTCGGTGCCCGCGACCACGGTGGACCGCCAGTGCGGCTCCTCCCAGCAGGCCGTGCACTTCGCGGCCCAGGGCGTCCTCTCGGGCGCGTACGACCTCGTCGTGGCCTGCGGGGTCGAGTCGATGAGCCGGGTGCCGATGTGGTCGAACGTGCCCGCGGGCAAGGACCCCTTCGGCCCCGGGATCGCCGAGCGCTACCCCGAAGGGCTCGTCCCGCAGGGCATCAGCGCCGAACTCATCGCCGCCAAGTGGTCGATCGGCCGCGAGCAGATGGACGACTTCGCCGTCTCGTCGCACCACAAGGCCGCGGCTGCCTGGGACGGCGGGCTCTTCGACGCCGAGGTCGCGCCCCTGGAGGGTGTCACGCGCGACGAGTGCGTACGGCCCGGCAGCACCCCCGAGATCCTCGCCGGCCTCAAGCCCGCCTACTACGACCCCGGCTTCGCCGAGCGCTTCCCGCAGATCGAGTGGAACGTCACGGCGGGCAACGCCAGCCCGGTCAACGACGGAGCCTCGGCGGTGCTCATCACCTCCAGCGAGACGGCGGCCCGGCTCGGCCTGCGCCCGCTCGCCCGGCTGCACAGCTTCGCCGTCACCGGCTCCGACCCGCTGCTGATGCTCACCGGTGTCGTCCCGGCGACCGAGAAGGTACTGCGCAGGGCCTCGCTGAGCCTCGACGACATCGACCTGTTCGAAGTCAACGAGGCGTTCGCGGCCGTCGTCCTGGCCTGGCAGCAGGAGACCGGCGCCGACCTCGCCCGGGTCAACGTGCACGGCGGCGCGATCGCGCTCGGCCACCCGCTCGGCGCGAGCGGCACGCGGCTGACGACGACGCTGGTGCACGCGATGCGCGAACGGGGCGCCCGGTACGCGCTCCAGACCATGTGCGAGGCGGGCGGGCTCGCCAACGCCATGGTGCTGGAACGGGTGTGAGCCGGGCGAGCCTAACGGTTCGTCAGAGCTGGCGCAGGCGGTGCCGCTTGCGCCACGCCACCACCACGCCCGCCAGCGCGGGCAGGGCTATACAGGCCAGGGCGATCAGGAAGGCGGGGGACGTCGGGGCGGAGGCGCGGGCGCCGGCGACGGCGTAGGCGGCGGTGTTCGGGATCGAGCCGAGGCCCGTCGCCAGCAGGAACGGCAGCAGGCCCATGCGGGAGAACGAGGCGCAGTAGTTCGCGGCCCAGAACGGCACACCGGGGAAGAGCCGCACCACCAGCATCGAGCGGAAGCCGTGCCGGCTGAGCTGACCGTCCGCGGCCTTCAGCCAGCGCCCGCGCAGCAGCGGCCGCAGGGCGTCCTGGCCCAGCGCGCGGCCCAGGCAGAAGGCGATCCCGGCACCGAGCACGGTGCCCGCCAGCGCCACGCCGGTGCCCAGCTGCGAACCGAACAGCGCCCCCGCCGCGAGGTTCAGCAGCGGCCTCGGTACGAACGCCACCGTGCACACGCCGTATGCCACCGCGAACACCAGCGCCGCCATGGCGCCGCCGAGCTGTGGCGGCCAGCCCTGCGTCAGCAGCCGCTGCGGCTCGAACAGCAGCACTCCGCACGCGCCCGCGGCGAGCAGCGCGACGAGCAGGGACAGCCGCGACCACGGGGAGAGCAGAACTCTCGTGCAGCGAGCGGTGAAACCGGTGGACGGGACGGGCGAGGCGGTCGTTGCCGAGGGGACGGCGACGGCGAGCTCCGCGGTGCTGGCCCGGGGAGAGGCCGTGGCGGTGCCCCCAGAGCGGGTGGTGGCATCGAGCATCCGGTGACACTAACCGACAGATGTGTGTGATCGCCGTATGGTTCGTCTCACCAGCGTCACAGACAGCCGTCCGCATCCCCGCGCGGGACCGACGGAGCGGACGCCGAAAACCGTTCGACGTGCGGTGAAGCGTCGGCGATGATCTGACGCATGTTCCGGCACGCCTTCACTCTCGCAGCATCCGTGGTCACGGATGCCCCGAAGGCTGCCGTCGTGGTTGTCACGGCCGTTGCGGACGGCGCCCGAAGCTGACCCTCTCCGGTTCGTCCGGCGGACCCCGCAGGGGGAGGGTCGGGCAGGTCCTCGGGGTCCCACGTTCTTCTTCGCTGATCACACGCTTCGAGGTACAGCCATGTCCAAGACGGCCTACATCCGTACGAAACCGCACCTCAACATCGGCACGATGGGTCATGTCGACCACGGCAAGACCACGCTCACGGCCGCCATCACCAAGGTCCTCGCCGAGCGCGGCACCGGCACGTTCGTGCCGTTCGACCGGATCGACCGGGCGCCCGAGGAGGCGGCGCGCGGCATCACCATCAACATCGCGCACGTCGAGTACGAGACCGACACCCGGCACTACGCGCACGTCGACATGCCCGGCCATGCCGACTACGTCAAGAACATGGTCACCGGCGCCGCGCAGCTCGACGGGGCGATCCTCGTCGTCTCCGCGCTCGACGGGATCATGCCGCAGACCGCCGAACACGTACTGCTCGCCCGGCAGGTGGGCGTCGACCACATCGTGGTCGCCCTCAACAAGGCCGACGCGGGCGACGAGGAACTGACCGACCTGGTCGAGCTGGAGGTCCGCGACCTGCTCACGGCACACGGCTACGGAGGCGACTCCGTACCCGTCGTACGCGTCTCGGGACTCAAGGCGCTGGAGGGGGACCCGCGGTGGACGGCCTCGATCGAGGCGCTGCTCGACGCGGTGGACACGTACGTGCCGATGCCGGAGCGGTATCTGGACGCGCCGTTCCTGCTGTCCGTGGAGAACGTGCTGACCATCACCGGGCGGGGGACCGTGGTGACCGGTGCGGTGGAGCGGGGCACGGTGCGGGTCGGGGACAAGGTCGAGGTGCTCGGGGCTGCCGTCGAGACGGTGGTCACCGGGCTGGAGACCTTCGGCAAGCCGATGGAGGAGGCGCAGGCCGGGGACAACGTGGCGCTGCTGCTGCGGGGGGTTCCCCGGGACGCTGTCCGGCGGGGGCATGTGGTGGCCGCGCCGGGGAGTGTGAAGCCGCGGCGGCGTTTCTCGGCGCAGGTGTATGTCCTGTCGGCCCGGGAGGGCGGGCGGACGACGCCCGTCTCCTCCGGGTACCGGCCGCAGTTCTACATCCGGACCGCGGATGTGGTGGGGGTGGTCGTCCTCGGTGAGGTGGCGGTGGCTCGACCCGGTGACACGGTTGCCATGACCGTGGAGCTGGGGCGGGAGGTGCCGTTGGAGCCGGGGCTCGGGTTCGCCATGCGTGAGGGTGGGCGGACTGTGGGGGCCGGGACTGTGACTGTCGTCGGGTGATTGCCTCTTGCTGTGCGTGGGGGACTGCCGGCCGGATGTGGCTGGTCGCGCAGTTCCCCGCGCCCCTAAAGGCCGGGCGTTTTTTGTGTGACCTTCGCCGCTCGCCATGTCAGGACTGGGCAGCTACGTTACTCATAAGTAGCATGGGATGAGCAAGCGCTCAGCGTCCTGGACCCTGGAGGAGAGCCATCGTGCCTCGTACCGTCAGGGACGTCGTCTTCGTAGACGGCGTCCGCACCCCGTTCGGCAAGGCGGGCCCGAAGGGCATCTACCACGAGACCCGTGCCGACGACCTCGTCGTGAAGGCGATCCGGGAGCTGCTGCGCCGCAACCCCGGCCTCGACCCGAAGAAGATCGACGAGGTCGCCATCGCCGCGACCACCCAGATCGGTGACCAGGGCCTCACCATCGGCCGCACGGCCGGGATCCTCGCCGGCCTGCCGCAGTCCGTGCCGGGCTACTCCATCGACCGCATGTGCGCGGGCGCCCTGACGGCCGTGACCACGGTCGCCGGTTCCGTCGCCTTCGGTGCCTACGACGTCGCCATCGCCGGCGGTGTCGAGCACATGGGCCGCCACCCGATGGGCGAGGGCGTCGACCCGAACCCGCGGTTCGTCAGCGAGAAGCTGGTCGACGAGTCGGCCCTGTTCATGGGCATGACCGCGGAGAACCTGCACGACCGTTACCCGCAGATCACCAAGCTGCGCGCCGACGAGTACGCCGTGCGCTCCCAGGAGAAGGCCGCCAAGGCGTACGCCAACGGCAAGATCCAGGCCGACCTGGTGCCGGTGTCGGTCCGCCGGACCAACGCCGAGGCCGGTGAGACGGGCTGGGGCCTGGTCACCGCCGACGAGCCGATGCGCCCGGGCACGACCCTGGAGAACCTCCAGGGCCTCAAGACCCCGTTCCGTGTCCACGGCCGGGTCACCGCCGGCAACGCGGCCGGTCTGAACGACGGCGCCACCGCCTCGGTCATCGCCTCCGAGGAGTTCGCGCGGGAGAACGACCTCCCCGTGAAGATGCGCCTGGTCGCCTACTCGTTCGCGGGCGTCGAGCCGGAGGTCATGGGCTACGGCCCGATCCCGGCGACGGAGAAGGCGCTGGCCCAGGCCGGCCTGTCGATCTCCGACATCGGCCTGTTCGAGATCAACGAGGCCTTCGCCGTCCAGGTCCTGGCCTTCCTCGACCACTACGGCATCGCCGACGACGACGAGCGCGTCAACCAGTACGGCGGCGCCATCGCCTTCGGCCACCCGCTGGCCTCCTCCGGTGTCCGTCTGATGACGCAGCTGGCCCGCCAGTTCGAGGAGCAGCCGCACGTCCGCTACGGCCTGACGACCATGTGCGTCGGCTTCGGCATGGGCGCGACGGTCATCTGGGAGAACCCGCACTTCGAGGGGGACAAGTGAGCACCACCGCCGAGCTTCTGAAGCAGGCCTCCGACCTGTTCCCGGACGAGGTCGTCACGCAGGCGCACGTACGCCACTTCGACCTCCCCGCGGGTGCCGGGCGCTTCGCCCTGATCACCCTGGACAACGGCCTGGACCACACCAAGCCGACCACCTTCGGCCCGGCCTCGCTGGCGAACCTGAACGCCGCGATCGACCAGGTCGAGAAGGAGGCGGCCGACAGCGAGATCGTCGGCGTCGGCATCACCGGCAAGCCGTTCATCTTCGCGGTCGGCGCCGACCTCAAGGGCGTGGAGATCCTCAAGGAGTACGAGCACGCGCTCGCCATCGGCAAGGGCGGCCACGAGGTCTTCAAGCGGCTGTCCAAGCTGGCCGTGCCGACCTTCGCGTACTACAACGGCGCGGCGATGGGCGGCGGTGTCGAGGTCGGTCTGCACTGCACCTACCGGACCGTCTCCGCGGCCCTCCCGGCGTTCTCGCTGCCCGAGGTGTTCCTCGGCCTGGTCCCGGGCTGGGGCGGCTGCACGCTGCTGCCGAACCTGATCGGCGCCGACAAGGCCGTCTCGGTGATCATCGAGAACAGCCTCAACCAGAACAAGCAGCTCAAGGGCAAGCAGGTCTACGAGCTCGGGATCGCCGACGCGCTCTTCGAGGGCGCGGACTTCCTGGAGCAGTCGCTGATCTGGACCGCGTCCGTCCTCACGGGCGAGATCGAGGTCGAGCGCCCGGTGATCGACCGCGGCGAGGGCTGGGACCAGGCCGTCGCCAAGGGCCGTTTCATCGCGGACTCCAAGGTGCACGGCGCGGCCCCGGCCGCCTACCGCGCCCTGGACATCATCGCCGCCGCCAAGAACGGCGACCTCCAGCAGGGCTACGACGCCGAGGACAAGGCGCTCGCCGACCTGATCATGGGCGGTGAACTGCGCTCCGGCATCTACGCCTTCAACCTGGTGCAGAAGCGCGGCAAGCGCCCGGCCGGTGCCCCGGACAAGAGCCTGGCCCGCCCGGTCACCAAGGTCGGCGTCGTGGGCGCCGGTCTGATGGCCAGCCAGCTCGCGCTGCTGTTCCTGCGCCGCCTGGAGGTGCCGGTCGTGCTGACCGACATCGACCAGGAGCGCGTCGACAAGGGTGTGGGCTACGTCCACGCCGAGATCGACAAGCTGCTCGGCAAGGGCCGGATCAACCAGGACAAGGCCAACCGCCTCAAGGCGCTGGTGACCGGCGTCCTGGACAAGGCCGAGGGCTTCGCGGACGCGGACTTCGTCATCGAGGCCGTGTTCGAGGAGATGGGCGTCAAGCAGAAGGTGTTCGCGGAGGTCGAGGCGGTCGCCCCGGCGCACGCGATCCTGGCCACCAACACCTCCTCGCTGTCGGTGTCGGAGATGGCTTCGAAGCTGAAGCACCCGGAGCGGGTCGTCGGCTTCCACTTCTTCAACCCGGTCGCCGTGCTGCCGCTGCTGGAGATCGTCCGCGGTGAGCAGACCGACGAGGCCTCCCTGGCCACGGCGTTCGGCGTCGCCAAGAAGCTGAAGAAGACCGCGGTGCTGGTGAAGGACGCCCCGGCGTTCGTCGTGAACCGCATCCTGACCCGCTTCATGGGCGAGATCCAGAACATCATCGACGAGGGCACCCCCGTCGAGGTCGCCGAGAAGGGCGTCGAGCCGCTGGGTCTGCCGATGTCGCCGCTGGTCCTGCTGGAGCTGGTCGGCCCGGCGATCGGCCTGCACGTCTCCGAGACGCTCAACCGGGCGTTCCCGGACCGCTTCACGGTCTCCCCGAACCTCAAGGCGGTCGTCGAGGCGGGCAAGCGCGGCTTCTACGTCTACGACAGCGGCAAGCCCGAGCTGGACCCGGAGGTCGCCGCGCTGCTGAAGCAGGGCGACAGCGTCCTGACGGAGGAGCAGGTGCGGGAGCGCGTGCTCGACGCGGTGGCGCAGGAGATCGGGCTCATGCTCGACGAGGGCGTCGTCGCCGAGGCGCAGGACATCGACCTGTGCCTGATCACGGGCGCCGGCTGGCCGTTCCACCTGGGCGGCATCACGCCGTACCTGGACCGCGAGGGCGTCTCCGAGCGGGTCAACGGCAAGAGGTTCCTGGCGCAGGGCGTGGCGAGCGTCCCCGCGTAACGCGTAACCCCTGAGGGGGGCGGGGCGACCGGTAACGATCCGGACGCCCCGCCCCCCTTCCGTATGCCGCCACAGATAGGATCCTCACACAATCCGACCATTGTTTACCGTGCCCTGACGGTCTCCACCGGAGGCCACCGGGTGTCCTCGAAGGAGTCGTTCGTGGCGTCCTCCCGCCGCCGCCCACCCGGACGCCGGGTCTGGCCCAGGATCAGGCTCCTGCTCCTCGTGGCGGTGGTCGCCGCCGGCGGCACGGCGCTGTACCCCGTGTGGAAGGCGGCCCATCCGGACCCGCCCGAGCTCAAGGTCCGCTACCGGACCGACACTCCGGCCACGGCCGCGGCGGCCAAGCCGTCGTTCGAGGTCTTCAACGAGACCGAGAAGGCAGTGCCGTTGAGCGAGGTGACGCTCCGGTACTGGTTCACCGCCGACGGGGCCCCGGGACCCTCGTCGTACGCCTTCAACTGTGTCAACGCCGCCTTCGGCTGCTCGAACGTCGCCGGCCGGGTCGTCGCGATGGACCAGGCCACCGACGGCGCCGACCACTACCTGGAGCTCAGGTTCACGGCCGGCGCGGGCAGCCTGAAGCCCGGTGCCAACAGCAAGGGCATCGACGTCCAGCTCTTCCGCACCGACCACAAGAAGCTGAAGCAGTCCGACGACCGCTCCTTTGACGCCGGGATGAGGTCCTACAAGGAGGCGGAGAAGGTCACCGCGTACAAGCGGGGCGTCCTGGCCTGGGGCGAGGAGCCGGACGGCACCGAGGCGAGCGACGAGAAGAAGGCCGCGGCGAGGGGTGCCGCGCCCGACCCGCTGCCGGCTCCCCCGGCCGGGGTGCTGTTCGACGACTTCGCGTACCAGGGCGCCAAGGACCCGGCCCTCTTCAAGCACGGCTGGCTGGTCCGCACCAGCAAGGGCGGCCCCGGCATCGAGAGCACCTGGTCGGCGGACGGCGTCACCTTCCCCACCGCCGAGGGCGCCCACGCAGACGGCCAGGTGCTCAACCTGCGCGCCAGCACGGACGGCACCGAGGCCGGGACGAAGCAGGCGAGCCTCGGCACGGCCGCGAGCAAGTTCCGCGACGGCACCTACGCGGCCCGGATCCACTTCAGCGACGAGCCCGCCACCGGAGACTCCGGCGACCACGTCAACCAGACCTTCTACACCATCGGCGGCACGGGCTCGAAGTACAGCGAGCTGGACAACGAGTACATGCCGAACGGCGGCTGGGGCCGTCCCGGTCCCAAGCTCGACACCGTGACCTGGTTCGACCACAAGACGAACGACCGGGTCTACGAGACCACGAACAAGAGCCTCGACACCTGGCACACCGTGCTGATCAGGGTGAAGGACGGTGTCGTCGCCTACTGGCTCGACGGCAAGAAGGTCTTCCTCAGCGACGGGAAGTACGCCCCGCGCGCGGACATGTCCGTGAACTTCAACCACTGGTTCATCGATCTGCCCTTCAAGGGCGACCGCGCCTGGGACATGAAGGTGGACTGGCTCTACTACAACACGAACGAAACCCTGTCGGTGAAGGAAGTCCAGTCCGCGGTCGAGGGCTTCACCGGCAAGGGAATGAACTACTTCGACACGGTTCGGGAGTCCCGGTGAGGAAAAGGCGGTCCGGCGCCCACAGGCACGCTGCTGAGGCGACGGAGGACAAGCCGGTGGTGAGCAGGCGCTCCGCGCTGCTGATGGGCGGTACAGGAGGCGTCGCCATGGCCGGCGGCGGCGCGTGGCTGGGCAAGGTGGTGGCGCAGCCCGCCGCCGCCCCGGCCGCCGAGGGAGCCATCGGAGGCCTCGCCACGCCTCCCCTCTACGCCCCCTCCGGCCGCCGCCCCAAGTACCGCAGGGCGAGCTGGTCCCAGCAGTTCCAGGCCTCCCACGGCTGGACGCCCGGCGGCGCCGGCACCGCGTCGGCCGAGGCGAACGACACATCCGTCTTCGTGCGCGGCACCCAGTCGGTCCGGGTGACCACGAACGGCAGCGGCAAGCAGTCCTACGTCCGCAAGACCGGCATGCCCGCGGTGAGCCTGACCGGCAAGATGATCCGGCTCGTCTTCCGCGTCGACGACGTGACGAACCTGGCCAAGCTCGTCTTCTACCTGGGCAGCGGCTCCTTCGCGAACCACTTCGCCTGGACGTTCCACGCCCACTCCAAGACGTCGGCCAACTACGTCCAGTCGGGCGAGTGGGTGACGGTCCATCTCCAGTGGGCCGACGTCAACGCGGCGGCCGGCACGTACTCCATCGGCGCCGACGGCAAGCCGTCCACGAAGACCGGCTTCACCGACATGTCGTTCGCCGTGTACGACGACGCGGGCGGCCCGGTGACGTACCGGCTCCAGGCCGTGGAACTGATACCGGACACGGTCTCGGTCTTCCCCAAGGGCGTCGTCTCCGTCACCTTCGACGACTCCCACAAGTCGATCCACGACCTGGCGCGCCCGGTCATGGACCGCTACGGCTTCCCCGGCACGGTCTACAACATCGCCGACGCCATCGGCACGGGCAGTTTCCTGACGCTGAACCAGATGCGCTCGATGCAGGACTTCTCCGGCTGGGAGATGGCCGGCCACTCGTACGCGAACGCCGTCCACACGGCGAGCTATCCCAAGCTCACCGCCGAGGAGGCCGACGCCGACTTCCGGAAGCTGCGCGAGTGGCTGGTGTCCAACGGCTTCACCAGCGAGCACTTCGCCTATCCGCACGGCGCGTTCCAGAAGACGACCGACGGTGTCCCGGTCGACCAGATCGCGAGCCGGCACTTCACCACGGCCCGGTCGATCATCTCCGAGACGATCGAGTCGTTCGCGCCGGCGATGCCGTACCGCCTCAAGGCGCTGACCGGCATCAACGACGGTACGGGCATCGGCGGTACGGCGCTGTCGAGGCTGACGGGCGCGGGCGGCCGGCTCGACCGGTGCGTGAACAGCGGTGACTGGCTGATCCTCTGTCTGCACAAGGTCACCGAGGGCGCCCCGACGACGAGCACCGAGATCGGCAAGGCGGGCCTGGAGACGCTGATGAAGGCGATCGACGACCGGGACATCCCGGTGCTGACGGTCGAGGAGGCGATGGCCTCGTACACCTGAGGCCCGGAACACGTGAGAGAGGGGCGGCCCCCCGGCCGCCCCTCTCTCATGCCTGTCCGCCCGAGGCGGCCTACCAGCCGCCCTGGCCGTGTCCCTGACCCTGCTGCCAGGAGGGGTCCTGGTACGGGTACGCGCCCTGCTGGGGGTCGTGGCCCTGGTTCGGGTACTGCTGCCGGTACGGGGCGGGGTAGCCGTCGTACCCGCCCTGCCACTGCTGCTGACCGGCCGGTTCCGGCGTCCCCCAGCTCACGCGCTGCTGGGGGGCGGCCGCGTGCTGCTCCTCGTCGTAGCCGGGGATCGGCTGCGGCTGGGCGGGGATACCGCCGGCGGGACGGGGCCGGGTGCGCAGGGCCACGCCCTCCAGACGCATCAGCTGGAGCGTCTCGGTGACCTTCTTGTCGGAGTACGGGTCCTCTTCCTCGAAGATCTCCGTCACATCGGACTCGTGGTCACCGGCCACGGACACCTCGACACCGCCCTGGCGGGTGCCCCAGCTGCCCTTGTGGAGGGTGAACAGGGCGTAGAAGCGCAGCGGGGTCAGCAGGGTCAGCTGGATCACGCCGTAGATCGGCGCGAGCAGGAACATGCCGAACCGCTTGACGAAGCCCATGCCGCGGCGCGGGAAGTCGAGGTAGCGCACATTGCGCAGGTAGCCCATCAGGACCATGAAGACCAGGTAGTCGCCGATGTGGTGGACGAACTGCTGGGGCTTCATGATGGGCAGGATGACCATCGAGTAGAACATCGCCGAGCCGAAGACCAGCCACAGCGCGAGTTCCATGCAGGTCAGCCAGAAGGCGGGCCGGTACTTCTTCTGGTGCCGGAAGGCCCACAGCGACTCGCGGAAGAAGGACTTGTTCCAGCGCACCTGCTGGCGCAGGAAGTGCGGCAGCTTCTCCGGGACGGCGGTGTAGCCGACGGCCGTCTCCTGGAAGACGACCTGGCCTTCCATCAGGCAGTAGTTGGTCATCCGGCGGTCGTCACCGAAGACGGCCGGCTTGCCCAGGAACTGCTGGTTGAGGAAGTCCGGCAGGTACTTGCGCACCAGCGTGCCGCGGTACGCCGACAGCGCGCCGCAGCAGCACAGGACCGACTTCAGCCGCGAGTAGGCGGCCCGTTCGAAGAGGAACGAGTTGCCGTAGCGCAGGTCCTGGAGGCGGGTGAAGATGTTGCTGTCGTGGTTGAGCGCCAGCACCATGCCCGTGGAGGCCATGATCTTCTCGTCGGCCAGCGGCAGCAGCAGTTCGCGCACGGTGTCCCGGGACAGGACGGTGTCCGAGTCGACGCAGAGGAAGATGTCCGAGTAGGGCGCGGCCTCGAAGCCCAGCGCCAGCGCCTCGCGCTTGCCCTTGTTCTCCGGCTGCACGCTCACGGTGTACTTGACGCCCTTGGCCTCGAACTCGCGGCGCATCTTCTTCGCCGCCCGGATGCCGGAGTCGTCGGCGCTGGCGTCGTCGATGATGTGGATCTCGTTCGGCAGGCGGCTCTGCGCGAGGAGGCTGCGCATGCCCTGCTCGAACATCACCGGGTCCTCGTTATAGATCGGGATGACCGCGGTGACCCAGGCGTTCTCCAGGTACTCCAGCTCCTCCCGCCCGGCCTTGGCCGGACGGTAGAAGAGGGCGCCGAACATCTTCAGGGCCAGCAGGCCCATGGCACCCATCGAGTACAGGTGCAGGGAGCCGGCGTCGAGCCGGGTGGCGATGAGCGCGGCCAGGCCCAGGAAGACGAAGTACGAGACCTTCAGATGCCGTCGCTTGCGGTGCGCGCGACGGCCACCGGAGTCGACGGCCCCGGGTATGTACGTGTCTTCGGTTGTCACAGCTTGACCACCCGCGGGTGATCGGAGGACCTGCCCCGGGTGTCGAAGAGCGCCCGGGCCCGGTCGGCGAGCACGTCCAGGTCGATCTCGCGGTGCGGCTGGAGCAGGATGGTGAGGTCGGCGGTCTCGGCGGCGGCGAGATAGTCCTCGGCACGCTCGACGGGCGCACCACCGACGCGCCAGTCCGCCACCCGCGGGTCGAAGTAGACCAGTTCGGCACCGCGCGCGAGGAGGTTCTCCGCGACGGCCAGCGCCGGGCTCTCGCGCTGGTCGGAGATGTCCGGCTTGTAGGTCACGCCGAGCAGCAGCACCCGGGACCCGCGCACGGCCTTGCCCTGGTCGTTCAGCAGATCGGCGGCGCGGTTGACGACATGCACGGGCATCCGCTGGTTGATCTCCTGCGCCAGCTCCACGAACCTGAACGGGATGCCCAGCGAACGCACCTTGTACGACAGGTAGTTGGGGTCGATCGGAATGCAGTGCCCGCCGACGCCGGGGCCGGGGTGGAAGGGCGCGAACCCGAACGGCTTCGTGGACGCGCAGCGGATGGCGTCCCACAGGTCGACACCGATCTCACGGCAGAACATCGACATCTCGTTGACGAGCGCGATGTTGACGTGCCGGTAGGTGTTCTCCAGCAGCTTGGCCATCTCGGCCTCGCGCGTGCCCTTGGCCTCGACGACCCGGTTCACGAACCGCTCGTAGAAGGCGCGGGCGGCCTTGGTGCAGTCGGCCGTGATGCCGCCGACGACCTTGGGCGTGTTCTCCAGCCCGAAGGAGGCGTTGCCCGGGTCGATGCGCTCCGGGGAGAAGGCGAGGTGGAAGTCGGCACCGACGCGCAGCCCGCCGGCCTCCAGCCGGGGCCTGACGACCTCGTCGGTGGTGCCCGGGTACGTCGTCGACTCCAGCACGACGAGCGTGCCGGCCCGCAGATGGGCGGCGATGTCGTCCACGGCCGCGTGCACGGCGCCGAGGTCCGGGGCACCGTGGTCGGTGAGCGGCGTCGGCACGCACACCACCACCGCGGCGGCATCGGCGATGACCCCGGCGCGGTCGGTGGCCTCGAAGCCCCGCTCCAGCATGCCGCGCACATCGGAGTCGGTGATGTCGTCCACGTGCGAACGGCCGGCGTTCAGCCCGTCGACCACCCGTGGGCTGCGGTCGAGGCCGACCACCTTCAGGCCCGCGGCAGCCGCGGACCTGGCCAGCGGCAGCCCCACGTAACCGAGTCCGACCACCACAAGATCCACCGTGGAGGATCTGCTCACGACATCATTCCCCAACCCCGTTGCCACGGCCCCGGCCAGACGCAGCGGCAACCGGCCCCCCAGCACATCGAACAGTGCGAGGAGGCTAACAAAACCTTCACTTTCTGACCACGTTCACCAGAGGTGCATCTCGTCACGCGCACATCCGTACAACCCTTGACACGCTCCGTGTGTCTGGGGCGACAGAAGGCTCGAGAACGAACGGGGTGTCAGATCTCCCGCCAGGCCTCCAGCGCCAGCCCCGGCTCGTCCTTGCGGCGGGTGAGCAGCAGCTTCCCGGCCGACGGGGAGAGGGAGGCCGCGACGACCTCGTCCTGCTCGTCGAGCGCGAGCGACACGGTGGCGTCGGCGGGCAGTTGAGGGCCGGACTCGGTCCACCAGGCCCCGGCGGACTCCTGTTCGGTCGGATAGGCGGCGAAGGCCACCCGGCCGCTCGACGACCGCTGGGCGAGCACGGTGCAGTCGTACCCCTCGATCTCACAGCGCACGGCGGACACGGGCCCCGGCCCGGCGGAGGCGATGAGGGTCACCGGCTTCTCCCCCGGGCGCCAGGCGCACAGGTCGCCGGAGGTGTCCGTGAAGAAGAGGGTGGTGTGCTCGGCGGACGTGGCGATCGCGCGCAGGGTCCCCGGACGAGCGGGCACGTCCACCCCCTCCCCCCGCACCGGGGTCCGGCCGGGCTCCTCCTGCCGCCAGTGCAGAATCCCGCCGGCCGCACACGCGTACACCTCGACCAGACCCGACTGCCCCGTGACGGCGGCCAACTCCCCCTCCACGTCGTGCCCCTCCAGGTCCTGCCAGGCCCCCCAGCCGCCCTTCTCCTTCTGGTTGCGCAGGCTCACCCCGCCGCCCTTGTTCCGGACGAAGACATGGCAGCGCCCCTGCGCGTCGACGGCGACGGCCGGCTCGCCCGTCCGGTCGCCCTTCTTGTCGGGGTGCCCGATCGGGACCCAGTCCAGGGGCGCGAGCCGGGGCCGGAAGTGGGTGGAGTGCACCAGGCCCGACTCGCCCGGCACGGTGGGCCGCCAGGCGGCCAGATGGGCGTAGCCGTCGGCGCCCTGGCCGACCGCGACGCCCGGGTGCAGCTTCTGGGTGCCGCCGACGGTTCGGGGGGCCTCCCAGGAGCCGGCGGGGCCGCGTTCCGCACGGCACAGGACGGCGTCGCCGGAGGGCAGGTAGACGGTGAGGCGGCCGTCGCGGCCGCGGATGAGCCAGTCGCCGTTCACTTGTTCACCTTACGCGGGCGGGCCATGTCGACGTCCCGCCCGCCCCCTGCCTGGCCGAGATCCGCCGTGCGACCCTGACCACATGAACAGCAATGCTCCCCTGCTTGTCGTCGTGGACGCCGCGAATGTCGTCGGGTCGGTGCCGGACGGGTGGTGGCGGGACCGGAAGGGGGCGGCGGAGCGGTTGCGGGACCGGTTGGCGTCGGACGGGGTTCCCGGGGTGGACGGGCCGGTGGACGTCGTGCTCGTGGTGGAGGGGGCGGCGCGCGGGGTGGAGTCCGTGGCGGG
>NZ_MUKA01000716.1 GCF_002150735.1 Streptomyces africanus | reverse complement strand
GGGGGGGGCGGACGACTCGGAAGGGACGGGCGGAGGCGGCTCGGCGGGCGAGGCATTCCCGGGTGCCGGGGGCTTGGAGGGGCCGACGGCTGCCCGGACACCGCAGGCCGCCCGCCGGACGAGGCCGGGGGAGGGGAGTTCGGGCGACCGCGCTCCCCGGTCCCGTGGTCTCACGTCCACGGATTGGCCCGCCGTACTCTCCTCGTCACCCGCCGCTGTCCAACGGGCCGTCGAGCCGGGCACGGGTCCGGTCGTGGCGCCCGCCGACAGCGGCCATCAGCCGGTCGTCCCCGGGGTTCCGCTCGTACGGCGGGTGGCGGTCGTGCCGCTCGCAGCCGTCGACGGAACCGCGCCCCGCCCCGCTTCCGGCGGGTCCGCCTCGCAGGCACGGCCCGGAGCGTCCAGGCCGGACTCCGGCCGTGTGTCGCGGACTTCGGCCGGTTCCGGGGACCGTACGCCTGCGGATCCGGCCGCCCGACGCCCTGCGAAGGAGACGACTCTGTCGCAGCCGGCGGCACCCCGCGCCTCCCTGGCCGACGGGTCCCGGCCGGCCGTCTCGCTCAGCCCGCCGGGGCCGCGCCTGACCGTCGCCCGTCGCCCGGCCGGACCCGTGCGCCGAGTCGCCGCCGTGCGGCCCGCCGCCACCCCGGCGTCCGACACCGCCACAGCGACCGACACCTCCGGTACGACGGAACCGGCCCGTACGAGCACGGACTCCACCCCCGTGCAGCGCACCGCCGCGCCCGTGCGAAGCCGCGCGCCCCTCGGCGCCCCGCTGAGTGAACTCCCCTCCACGGCAACACCGTTGGCGCAGGATGCCCCCGTGCCCGGACCCGCATCCGGTCCGGCACTGCCCGTCGTCCAGCGCGAGACCGGCGCATCGGGGCCGTCCGCCGGCGGTACCAGCGGTACGAGCGGTACGAGGGCTACGGACGCAACGGCACCCGCTGTCCCGGCCGACGCCCCGCGCCGGGCCCCCGCCCCCGCCAGCACGGGAGCCCGCAGGCGCGGTGGCCTGGGTGCTCCGCTGCCCGCGCTGCCGTCGAGCGCCGAACTGCCCGGTTCCGCCGCACCTCGTGCTTCCGTTACGACGCCCGGCCCGGACGGCCGGCGCGCTCCGGTACGACAGGACCGGAGCTCCGCGACCGCTCCGGTGCGGCCCACCGGGGCCGAACCCCTCGCTCCGGGAGCGGACACCCCGCTGCTGGGGACGGCCGACATCCAGCGCCGCCTCGCGGACCACCCCACCCCCGGGGCCACCGCCAGAACCGTTCCCGCCGAGCATGCGAACGCGCCCGCCACACCACTGGTGACACCGCCCCCGGCCGCCGGGTCCGACGGCCCGGCACCGGCAGGCGCCGCAGGCAAGGAGCCCCCGGCGGCAGACGCGCCACGACCCGGCACGACGCACAGCGGACCAGGGACCCGCAGGCAACGGCCCCAAGGCCCCGGTGCC
>NZ_MUKA01000169.1:20027-20292 GCF_002150735.1 Streptomyces africanus | reverse complement strand
CCATCAACCGCCCCCGCTAACCACCCCCCTGGGGCCCGGGCCGTTGTCGGCTCCCGGCGCGGGCCCCAGGGGGGTGGTTAGCGGGGGCGGTTGATGGACTTCTTGTTCGCGTCGGCGACCTTCTTGCTGAGCTCCTTTCGCTGTTCGTCGGTCACGGCCGGGCACCTCCTCTCGGGGTCGATGTGGTCGAGGGCCGCGGACGCGTTGGAGGCGGGTTCGCGGAGCCAGTGGTCACGGAGACGGAACGCCGCCTCCTGGCCGTGCC
>NZ_MUKA01000169.1:0-20019 GCF_002150735.1 Streptomyces africanus | reverse complement strand
AGGCGGGCGGCGATCTCGTCGAGGTCTTCGTCGCCGATCTCGGCGAGGGTGTCGAGGACGTCGTCCAGGTCGCTGCCGTGCAGGGGGCCGGCCATCACTCGCCGCCGTCCTTCAGGTGGTTCTCGACCTCGGCGGTGAGGGAGTCCATCTGCGCCTGGTCGTGCGGCAGCGGGACGTCCTCGTCGGCGTACGGGTAGGGGATGTCACCGAACAGTTCGTCCAGGAGCTGGGCGACGTCGGGGAGGTCGGCCTGCCGGTCACGGATGACCTTGTCGGTGATGTCGATCGGGTCGAGCTCGTCGAACGCGTCGGTGACGTTGGCGTACAGGTCCGGGTAGCACTGGGCGACCGCCGCGGCGGAGAACTCCCCCGACGGGATGACCTCGCCGTTGCCGTCCTGCGCCCGTGCCTTCAGGTCCGCGAGGCGCCTGTCGACGCTGGCTTCGTCGTTCTGGAGGAGTGCGTCGATGGCGGGCTGGGCCTGCTCAACGGCGGCGCGCAGCTTGTCGTCCTCAACGGTCTCGCTGCCGAGGCAGTCGTTCATCGAGTCGACGGCGTCGGCGATGGCTTCGGCGGTCTTCGCGGTGACGTGCACCGTGTGGCCGGCGTTGGCGGGGCCGATGTGGATGGGGACGCTGCTGGTGTCGCCCGGGTCGCGGACGCAGGCGAGGAGCATCAGGGCCTCGAAGAGGTGCGCGATCGCGCGCTGAGTGCGGTCGTCCATCACGCGTCACCGCCCGGGATGACGACGAGGAACGCGTCGTCGGCGAGGTCCATGACGACCTCGGCGGGCAGACCCTCGTTGCGGCGGGCCGCGGCGAACTCCTCCGCCGGCCAGCTACCGCGCGGGGACCCGGCCGGGAACCGCTCCAGAACGGTGCGGGCGGGGGTGGTGACCTCGGTGACGTTGTCGACGGGGTGTGCTGCCCCGGACGGGCTTGCCATGAGAAGCTTCATGACGGTTCTGCCTCCTGATAGCGCAGGTAGGGCGGTTCCAAGTCCTTTGCGGTGCTCCAACACCGCTCCGGACACGCGACCCCGGTCCGGCGAAAGCTGGGTCGGGGTCGTGCTGTATGTCCAGTAGACCACTGATATAGACTTGGGTCAACATCATGGGGCAAGATAGGGACGTACCGAAGAAGACCGAGGAAGGGAGGCCGCCAGAGATGGTGACGCTCGCCGAGATCGCGAGACGCGTTCATCTCAGCAAGCAACGGGTCCAGCAGCTCGCGCACAAGGATCCCGACTTCCCGATCCCGAAGGAGCAGTGGCAGAAGGTCGGCCGCTACTACTTCCTCCCTTGGGAGCCGGTGGAGGCGTACTTCGAAGCTCGCGACCCGCAGCACGGCGTCCACTTCGCCAAGCGCGAGGAGCGCCGGCGAGCGGAAGGCGACGACAAGGCGTGAGGTCACGGCAGTCACTCCGGAAGGCGTGGATCAGTTGCTGACTCCACGACAGCACCGGCCGCGACTCCCGGAGTTGAAGCTGCTGTTGTCAATCAGCCCGGCCCCGAATTGACAACAGACAAACCCCGCGAACAGGGCGCTCAGCCCTCCCGACCAGACGAGAGAGGAGGAAGACTCCAGGCATGACGACCTTCCCGGAAATGCTCCGAGAGTGGCGACTGGCTGCCCATATGTCCCTCACGGACCTGGCGCAGCGGGTCAACTATGACCGGACGTCGCTGCACAGCTTCGAGACTGGCCGGCGGCCGACGCCGCTGCCCGTGGCCGAGGCCGCTGATGAGGCGACCGGCGCGAACGGCGCCCTGGTCAAGCAGTGGCACGAGGAGGACAGAGAGCGTCGGGAAGCCGCGGCCGCGCACCGTATCCGTGCGGCTGCGCTCGCGATGTCGCGGGACCTGACGGCGCTGGCGGATCTGGACATCTCCGAGCTCCAGGAGGGCGTGTCCGCTACGGCGGTCGACTACCTCGCTTCTCCCCCGGGTCCGATGATGGACCGGGCCCACGTCCTGCGCGGTGAAGCGTTCGAGCGTTTGCGCTCGGGGCATCACCGGCCGCAGGACCGTTCCGACCTGTACGTCGCGGCCGGGCGTCTGTCCGGGGTGCTGTCGTACGCACTGCTCGACATGGGCGACGCGGACGAGGCCCTGGCACACGCGACCGCGGCTGGCCGGTGTGCCGAGTTCGCGGGGGATGCGGAGCTGGCCGCGTGGGTGGCCGGCACGAAATCCCTGATCGCTCGCTTCCAGGGCGACTACGGGCGCGCGCTGGAGTACGTGCGGGACGGCTACCAGTGGGTGGGTCACGGGCAGGGCACCGGGGAGGCTCGGTTGCGCTGTGGTGAGGCCCAGTGTCTGGCGAATCTCGGCGACTCTCGGGCGGCGAACGGCGCGCTGGACGGTGCCGAGAAGGCTCGGGAGCGGATCCGCCGTCCCGACTCACTCGGTGGGCTGTTCGGGTTCTCGAGGGCCAAGCAGTCGTACTACGCGGGATCCAGCTTGATCTGGTTGCAGGGTGGGCACGACGCCGAGCGGGCGCAGCGTGAGGCTCTCGAGGCGATCGGCCTGTGGCAGTCCGGGCCGGCGGCCGAACGGTCGCTGGACGATGAGCGCCTGGCGCACATCTACCTCGCCACGGCCCGGGTGCAGCTGGACGACGTCGAGGGCGCGGCCGACGCCTTGCGGCCGGTGCTGTCGTTGCCTGTAGAGGACCAGATTTCGTGGATTGTAAAGCGCATGGATCGGGTGGCGGGGATGCTCTCTGCTCCCCGGTATGCGGGGAACTCCACGGCCGCTGAGACCGTGGAAGCGATCAACGCCCTCGCGGCGTGAGAGGAGAGGTGGACGAGGTGCGATCACCGCCCTGAGCAGCAGAAACGGCCGGACCGGGTCGCCCCGGCCGACCGTTTCCACGCCGGCGTACTGCGAATACGCGCGGCCACACAGAGCCCCCCTCGCGAAAGAAGGACCTGCACATGAGAAGCCTGCCACATTCTTGCGTCCAACCCGAGATTAGGCCGGTTGGTATCGGCCGATGAACGACGCCCTGCCCCCCTTCGTCACGTTCACAACCGGCGCCGAGCTGCTTGTGAAGTTGGGACTGGTCGACAGCATCACGGCCGAGGGTCTCAGGTACCACGCCCGAAAGAACCCTCCCTGGTGGCGATTCGGCGACCGGGAAGACCAGCTCCCGTACGTCATGGTCGGCCCGGTCAGGACCATGGAGACCGGCGCCTTTCTGGAGATGTTCAAGGAAGGACCGCGCCGCGGCGGGATCGGCAACAAGCCCAAGCCACCCGATCCGAAGCCGCCGGTGAGCTGAGGAAACGCTCAGCAGAGATCCGACTACGGTCGGTGTATTGGAAGCGTCTCCGACCAGCCGTGATCGCAGCCACGGCCCGGAAACGCAGGACGGCCAGGCAGGAGTCGCAACTCCCCCACCAGGCCGTCGAAGCAGGACCAGCGGATTCCCGTCCGCTGGCAATGAGTCCGCTCTCGTGAAAGCAGGTACCCGTGCTCAGGGTAGCCGTACTAGTGAGCCTGTCGGCAAGTAGCCCCTCCATGATCCTCCGCTCGACGGAGGCGGCGCGGTGAACGGCGAGTTCAGCGGATCCGTCTTCGGGCGGGCCGCAGAGGCGCCGGAAGAGGTCGTTGTCGGGCGCGCCGTCGCTGAGACCAAGGGCCTTCAACCCGAAGACCTGGGCGTGCTCGTGTACCTCCTGCTGCTCTCGACGGGAGATCTGGCCTCCGCCAAGGAACTGGCGGCCGGCATGCGGGCCCTCGGCTGGAAGATGAGCGTCGACCGGTTCGAGGTGATCGCCAAGAGGCTGATGAAGGCTGGTCACCTGAACCGGGAGTCGGTGTACGACGCGAAGACAAAGCGACCGCAGTGGCGGTACTGGGCGTACCGGAACCCGGCGAACAACCCGGAGTACCTGCGATCGGGCGCGGGGGCGCAGGTCACGGGCGAAGTCGGGGAAAACCCTGTTTCGGGCCGTGCGGATGCGAGGGAAGTCGGGGAAAACCCCGTTTCGCCTGGTCATGGCCGGAATCGGGAAATCCCCGAGTTCGGGGAATCCCCTTCGATGCCTGACGGTGTTCACGCAGGTCAGAGCCGAAACGGGGAAATTCCCGGTTCCGTCGTTCACCCCCCACACCCCCCGGAGGAGGTGGATACCTCCTCCCCCTACCCCCTCACAAGCAGCAGCAGTGAGGTGCCGTCACAGGGGGAGGAGGAGGTCGAGTTCTCTTCGGAGGAGATTCAGGCGGCCGAGCGGTTCTTGCAGACGATGCAGCAGCCGTGGAACGCCGGCCGGGCCACCGCCCGCAAGTGCACGCCTCTGCTGCTGCGCGTGATGGCGGAGCAGGGATGGCCTTCCATCCAGGCGTTGAGCGACATCGACCGCAGGCTGCTGGAGCGGGATCTGACGAAGAATCCGGAGGGCATCAGCCGGTTCTCTCAGGTGCTACCCAAGCGGATCGCCGACTTGGCGCTGTACGACGCCGTAGCCCGCCGCGCGCGCCCGCAGTCCGCGGCCCCCACTGGCGTCGATGTTCTGCGGGAGGAGCGGACGCCCACCAAGCGCAGCCTGACCGAGCTGCTCGAGCAGATGAACAAGCCCTGCCCCTGAACGCACGACGGCGCCCGGTGAACCTTGGCCGGGCCCGGGCGCCGTCCCTCACCAGAGCGAGGACCCCTTGAGCGTACTGCCACGCCAGACCACCAGCACCCCCGACGACCACGCCCCCGAGATCTACGACGACCCGTTCACGGGCCGCCGTCCGCCGCAGGACATCGAGTCCGAACGGATCACGCTCGGCAGCATGATCCTGGACGAGCAGGCCACCATCGACTGCCAGAACGCCGTCTGGCCTGAGGACTACCTGCTGCCCGCGCACGCCACGCTGCACCGCGTCATCGTCGAGATGCGCGGCCGCGGCGAGCAGACCCACCCCCAGCTGCTGTGCGCCGAGCTGCGGCGCCTGGGCGAGCTGGAGCGGATCGGCGGGCCCACCGCCATCGCCCAGCTCATCCAGTCCGTTCCCACCGCCGCATCCGGCGCCTACCACGCTGAGATCGTCCACGAGTGCGCCGTACGCCGCCGCCTCGGCGAGGCCGGGGTACGCATCACCCAGGCCAGCCACGCCGGCCAGCAGGCCCTGGACGAGCTCCTGTCGAACGCAGCGGCCGAGATCTCTGCCATCGCCCACGGGACCGACGACGACGGCGACTTCGTCACCCCCGGCTCCACCATGGCCAGCACCCTCGCCGCCGTGGAAGCCGCCAAGACCGGCACCGGCCTGACCGGGCTGGCCACCGGCTTCACCGACCTGGACTCCCTCACCAGCGGCTTCCAGCCCGGCCAGCTCATCGTCCTCGCCGCACGGCCCGGCATGGGCAAGTCCACGCTGGCCATGGACTTCGCGCGGGCCTGCTCCATCAAGCACCAGGTGCCGTCCGCGTTCATCTCCCTGGAGATGGGCATCAACGAGCTCAACATGCGGCTGCTGTCCGCCGAGGCCAGGGTCGGCCTGCACCACCTGCGCTCCGGGAACGTCACCGACGACGACTGGGCCCGCATCGCCCGCCGACTGCCCGACATCACCGCCGCACCGCTGTACGTCACCGAGGCCGGCGACACCCTCGGAGCGATCCAGGCGAAGATCCGGCGGCTGAAAAACAAGCACCCCGAGCTGGGGCTGGTCATCATCGACTACCTGCAACTGGTGCGGCTCGGCGGCCGACCGGCCGAGAGCCGGGAACGGGAAGTGTCGGAGATCTCCCGCAGCCTGAAGCTACTTGCCAAGGAACTGGAACTGCCGATCGTGGCGCTGGCGCAGCTGAACCGCGGGCCGGAGATGCGCGCCGACAAGCGGCCGATCAAGTCGGACCTGCGCGAGTCCGGGTCGCTCGAGCAGGACGCCGACATCGTGCTGCTGCTGTACCGCGACGACGCTTACGAGCCGGAGTCCCCGCGGTCTGGCGAGGTGGATCTGATCGTCGACAAGCACCGTAACGGGCCGACGGCCACGATCACGGTGGCGAACCAGCTGCACTACTCGCGGTTCGTGGACATGGCGGAGGACCTGAGCTAGCCAACCCAACCCACTGAACGCATTGCATTGCCATGCAATGTCGAGTACGGTGGGGACCACCCGGGCGCCGGGCCCCCTCCACCGTCCAAGTAGCGGGGACCCGGCTAAGCCTTGGTACCCCCAGAACAAGTCACGAAGGTCGTTCGGCCTGCCGCAACACTGCCCACCGACCCCAACACCTGTCCCCGACAAGGACCCTCGTGACTACATCCCGCCCCTACAACGACCGATTCCCTACCGACCCCACCTCGTGGGCAGTGCTGCTGCTCGCCGCAGCGGCCGTCATCGGCAGCCTGAACAACGAACAGACCACGACCCTCCTCGAACTCCTACGAACGGTTGCAGATCTGGCCCCGCTCCTACTCCTCGGAAGGAGGTAGCGCACCACCCGCCCGGCCGCGCCCCCATGGCGGCCGGGCTTCGCCGTATTCCGGGGATCAATGTCAGTGCCGTACCGCACGATAAGACGCAGACCGCCCAACACCGGCTTGGAGGCCAGTAGTGGACGCACCCGACCTCACCACCCTCGACGACCACAACTACGAACAGCTCGCCGTCGCCCACGCCCACCCCAAGCACCGAGACCCCGACACCTGGGCGCTCCTGACCAGCCCTCAGCACATCGAGCAGACCCGCACCGCCCTGAACAACGTCCACCAGCGCACCGCCGCCACACTCCGCCGCCGCAAGACCGAACGCGAAGCCTTCGAGCAGGAATGCCGGGCCCGCGGCGAAGCCGGCAAGCAGGAGTGGTTCACCAGTCGCCCCGAATACGAGAGGTGGCGGCGCGGCACCGCAGGCTTCCACCAGATGATCCAGGCCGCCATCTCCGAACTGGGCAAGCTACAGCGGGTCCACAACCACCGGGCGACGACCCAGCAGGGCGCCCAGGCGGCCCGCGAGGCGCTGCGACAGTTGTCCGTCGCCGTGCAACGGCATCAGGCTGCGCATGCCAAGGCGGGGACGATCGCTCAGCAGGAAGACTACGAGCTGTGGCAGCTCCTCGACCGGCTGACCGTGCCCTGCGGGCCGAATCAGGACCCCACAACGCTGCGGACGATGCTGGACTTCTACTGGACTGACGTGGATGTCGTCGACGCGTCAGAAGAAGCACGTGCGGCCACGGAGCGGTCGATGCGTCAGGCGCCCGCCGGCCGGTCCGCGAAGTACTCCGGTGTGCCGCGCGCCAAGCACGTGGGCAACGAGAAGGACCTGGCCAGCTAGTCGTCCACCGACCAGGCAGGCCCCGGCTGCTCCCCGACACCGAGGCCTGCCGCGTGTCCTGGCCGTTCAGCTGACCGTTGTCAGCGCATGACGATCACGGACACCGAACCAGTCGGCTACCACGCATACAGCGTGCTCCACTCACCCAACGGCCCCGTCGTTGCAGCATCACCGGGAGACGGCTGGCTCATCGAAGTCACCCGGAGAGAGACCTGCGAGTCGTGGACGGAACGAGTCGTCACCTGGCTGGTCCACCAGAACGGTTCCATCGTGCCCGCAGTGGTGGATGAGCTGGAAACCGGCGGAACGTGGTTCCCCACACAAGACGCCGAGTTCAGCGTGAGGCTTTTCCATCCGGCGCACCCCGTACAGCAGGACGTCGAGGAGCGCGGCGAAGGGGAATCGCAGGACGCGTGACCGGATAGCCGACCAGGCTCCGTTTCGTCGCTCCGCGGCAGGCGGGGCCTTCCTGCGTCTCTACGCCGCGCTGCCGTGGCCGGCTTCGCCCGGGTCGCCCATCGGCCGGGTCAGCCCGCCGTCCTCCACCGCCCGGCGTGACGGCTCGGTGTTGTCCAGCTCGTAGTGGTGCCGGCACTCCTCGCACCGCGGCCCACCCACCCCCACGGCCGCCGCGTCGAGGACTTCCCCGTTCGGGCAGTCCGTTCCGTCGCCACGCCCCACACACGCTTCCCCGGTAGCCCCCATACATTCGACCGTGCGCTGGCCGGGCTGACGTCGGGAGGGTGCCTGTGGGGGCGCACGGGCGCTCAACAGCGGTGCAACGCCCCAGGATCCCCCACCAGCCCCAGACGCGGCCCCTGCGGGCTGTCAGAGCCGCGTGGCAGGCTTTGGTGTGCCCCCTGTGAGGCCGACCGAAGCGCCCCCATGACCCGCCCCATACCGGCGAGGGGAAGGCTGGGAGAAGCCCCCGGGTCCTGACGACCGGGGGTTCCTTCATGCCTACCCCAACCCTCGCAACGCATTGCAATGCCATGCAATGCGGAGTACGGTGGACAGGTCTACCCGCCCCCGCACACACGCCGGGGGAACACCCGCCACGAACGGCGGCAGACTCACCAACCACGCCCCCAAACGACCGGGAGCCTCCTATGGCCGAACCCGCCGCCACACCCCTCTCCCACTCCATCGAACTCGCCCTCACCGGCCAGCCCGACGTGAAGAACAAGTACGGCAGCGGCCAGATCCGGCCCGAACGCGTCGTCTTCTACTACCTCGCCGACCGCACCAACGCCCACCTGCACGGATCCTGGATCCGCGAAGACGGCGAGCAGACCGACGCCCCCGTCGACCAGCTGTATCGGCACGACGACGACTGGCCGGACTGGCTCACCGCCCTGGCCCGCAAGCACGCGCCCGCCGCTGCGCCTCAGCACGTCTACCGCGTGTCCGAGATCCGCGACGGCGCTGTTCGCCGCGTCCACGGATACCACGCCAGCCTCCAAGGCGCGTTCGGCTACTGCGAGATCGAGGAGCGGAAGAAGCCGCTCATCGACAGCGTCCGCTTCGAGCTGTTCGCCGTGCCCGGCGGCACCCAGTGGCTGATCCACGAGTTCTACGGGCCGAAGGACGACTTGCCGGAGACCAGCGACTTCGTGATCAGCCAGCATGCGGTGATCCCCGGCCCGGACCAGCAGGACCGAGCGCAGGGAGGCGACACCAAGTGAGCAGCAGCGGAGGATTCGCCGGGATCAGCCTGGCCGGCCGGTGGGAGTGCGGCGCCTGTGGCGCCACCGGAGACGGCTGGTACGACGAGGACGACGGCCTCGTCCTCCACGACCAGGACGGACAGCCCTTCGCCCCCGACGACCACGACTGCGGGGCCTGACCTTGACCCAGTTCGTCGACGCGTGGACCACCACCGCCTACGTGGCCGCCGCCGGCGGGATAGCCGCCCTCGGCGTCGTAGCCGTGTACGCGGCCATACGAGGCACCCTCCGGCCCCACCGGGCCCGCAAAGCCGCACAGCAGGCCGTGGAAGACCGCCAGTTCGACAAGTGCGCATAACTCCCACCCACCACAACAACCCGGAGAAATGAATGACCAGCACCACCACCGACCCCGACCTCAAGCCCCTCGCCCCGCTCGCCCGCACCATCGCCGAAACCGTCCGCGACACCCCCATCAACCTCGGCACCCCCGAAGGCGCCGCCGACCTCGTCGCCTCCCTCACCGTGAAGGTCGCCGCCTACATGGGCAGCGAACTCCCCACCACCCCCGGCCTCACCCAGCACATGATCGAAGTCGACACCGAACGGCAGCGGCAACTCGCCAAGTGGGGCGACCAGCACCACCCCGACGGCACCGGCGGCATCCTCCCCGAGAGGGCCGCAGAACGCCGCCGAGAAGCCGACTCCGCCCGCAAGATGTGCGACGAGCTGGCCGACACCGGTCATCTCACCTGGTTCCACATCCTCAACGAGGAGTTCCTGGAGGCCGCTGCCGAGTCCGACCCGAAGGCGCTGCGAGCCGAGCTCGTGCAGTGCGCCGCGGTCATCCAGGCGTGGATCTCCGACATCGACAGCCGGGAGGCGTGATGCCGCAGCGAGTCCAGCGCAAGCGCACCCGCGGCTGGAAAGCCCCCGCCGGGGCCCGCTACGTAGGCCGCGGCACCCGCTGGGGCAACCCGTGGGTCGTCGCCCAGACCCGCACCGGCTGGGCAGTCAACTGGGCCGGAGAAGGCTCAGGCCGACCCGACTGGACCGTGAACACCAACAACCAGCACGCCGCCCACGTGATGGCCGTCGGCCTGTACCGGGAGTACGCCGAACTCACCGTCGGATTCGCCACCCGGGCGCGCGTCGAACTGCGCGGCCGCGACCTCATGTGCTGGTGCCCTCCCGACCTGCCGTGCCACGTCGACGTCCTGCTGGAGCTCGCCAACGCCGAAGGAACCCGCCCGTGAAGGCCCTCACCGTCCGCCAGCCATATGCAGACGCCATCGCTTATCAGGCGAAGCCGATCGAGAACCGCAGCAAGCCGCTGCCCGTGAAGTACATCGGTGTACCCGTCCTCCTCCACGCCGGGAAGGAACCCCACGCCTCCGGCATTACCGCCGTCGACCTCGCTCAGCTCACCGGCGCCCGCACCCACACCTGGCCGGATACCCGCAGCGCGATCATCGCCGTGATCCGGTTCGGCGGGTTCCACCTGGCGGACGGCGACGTCCACTGGTGCTGCCGGCCCTGGGGTCAGGTACCGACCCGCGTCCAGCCGGAGGTGTGGCACTGGCAGATCACCGACGTGCAGCACCTCGCCGAGCCCGTGCCCGCCACCGGCGCCCTCGGCTTCTGGACCCCGAAAGAAGACGTCCTGGCCGCCGTGCAGCGGCAGATCAACCTCGAGAGGACCACCGCATGAGCGGCCCCGACGACCCGGCCTGGCGGTGGGAGTTCCGCTGCGAGGACTTCGTCTACGCCCGCCTCGCCAAAGCCCAGACCACCGCCGAGGCCATGCCACCCGGCCCCACCCAGGACGCCGAACTGGGCCGCATCGACTCCCTCTACCTCATCGCCAACGAACACAACATCTGGATCGACGCCCGCGGCCGCTCCCACGCCGCCTGCGTCACCTGCACCGCCAGCGCCGGTGTCCCCTGCACCACCATGCGCGGCCTCGCTCGCCTCTGGCGCACCCACCCCGACTACCAGCCCGGCTGGAACGAGAACATCGACAACCCCCGCCACCGGGGCAACGTCTACGAGGACTACAAGCGGCGCACCACCATCTACCAGGAACGCAAAGCCGAGCTGGACGCCTTCTACGACCGGTTCGACCTCGAGCAGGTCGACGGCGGCGAACGCTGGCGCTGCAAGACGTGCGGAGCGCACGGGGAGACGTGGAAGCCGCAGCCGGCCGTCTACGACTACCCGCACGCCATCGGCACCGCAGCGCACCGGCACCCCACCTGCGAGAGGACCAGCCCGTGACCCACCAGCCGACCCTGGCCACGCTCACCGAGGAGCAGTTGGCCGACCTCATCGCCGACGCGACCGCGTTCCGCAACCAGCCGTCCCTCCGCCACTGCCTCTACCCGGGCTGCACCCGCGAGTTCGACATGATGGCCCGCATGAACGGGCGGGAGCCCGAACGCCCTTCCTGGTCCGGTGACGGATGGCATCAGGTCACTCGTGGGCCCTCGCCCGGGTCCATCTGTCCCGACCACGTCGCCATCGTCACCGCTCACCTGCCCCGCACCGTGGACCTTCCCAACGGCCGGTGGATGGTCGCCTGCGCCTGCGAGTGGATGTCCCGCCCCCAGACCTACGGCGGCCTCCTGCGCCCCCTGTGGGAGGAACACCTCCTCCTCGCCGCAGGAACCCTCACCGCGCCCGTCACGCTCGCTGAGACGCCCGGCCGGCTCCCCCTCGACGAGCACACCGAGACCAGCCTGGCGGAGCTGTACGAGCTGCTGGAGGACACCGAGGCCGACCGTGCGGAGACCCGCGAAGCGGCGCAGGCCATGTACAAGGGCTGGGACTGGCACCGGAACACCCTGGGTGGCGTCTCCCGCGCCGTCGTGTCCGCCTGCAACATGATGCGGACCGCGGCCTCCCACTACCAGCGGGACTGGACCAACGACCGGCACGACGCCTACCTGTGGGCCGTCCTCATCGGCTTCGACGACGAGGCGCTCCAGGAGGTCGCGACCCGGCACCGGTGGAACGAGCACCGCATCAAGTACGTACGGGAGATGCGAGCCCTCCTCGCCCCCATCACCGACCAGCCGAAGGAGCCCACCGAGTGAGCCCCCTGACCGCTACGGCCGCGGCCCTGGGCATGCTCGCCACCGGCTACGCCCTCGGCCGTCTCCGCCCCGCCCACCGGGCCCTCGACTGGGCGAACTGGCAGCACTACGGCCGACGCCCCACCGGCCTGCGTTACGCCGCCGTCTGGACACTTCTGTCCGCCGAGAACCTCGCCTGGCTCATCGCCCACCCGCGGCAGGGCTGGCACGCGTGGAAGCACCGCAACGACCCGCCCCCCACCCCGCTCACCCGCCGTCCGCGTGGGCCGCATTGACCGCGGCAGCGGCCAGGACCTGGAGGACGTGTGAGGCGCAGGGTGCCGTCCAGACGGGAGCTCCTGCGCCGCATCGAGGCCCTCGAGGCGCTGCACCGGCAGCCCACCCCACGCCCGTTAGACGGCCAGGAGGCCATCCCCGAGGACCTCTTCGGTCAGCACCCGCCCCAGCACCACGAACCGCACCAACTCGCGTTCGACGACGACTAGGCCGCCGGCCGGACCGACGCCCTTAACCCGGCCTCCGGAGCAGAGTCGTCCACCAGCCGGTCACTCGAGAACGACCACTTGTACGCCAACTCCGCCGGCGACTTCGCGTCGAACAAATCCTTCAGATCGTTGATCTCGTCCGCCACAGTACGCACCGACACCCCCAGCTCGGTTGCAATACCCCGCTGATCCAGGCCGGCCACCAACCCCCTGACGACCTCACGCTGACGGCGCGTCGTACGCACCCCCTCCACGCCCGTCACCGTATCCACGCTCTGCACCCGGCCCCTCAGCTCCCCATGCCACGGATCCGCAGACCTCCAGCGGGCATCGAACTCAGCGGCGATATAGGCGACCATCGCCTTGTCCGTCACCAGCCACGCCGAATGATCCGGCGCATTCGGCAGGTAGTGGTTGGAGATGAAAGCCACCCGCTGGTCGACGATGATGGCCCGCTCGAACGGCGAGGGCAGCGTCCGGTACTCGGGCCGCTTCCCCGTCTCCCGCCCCGTCATCGCCCGCACATACTCCGCCGTGCAGGTGTTGTCACGAGCCACCGCCCTGTAGAGAGTGCGCTTGGCCACCCCACGCTCCAACGCCGCGGTGTCCCGCGCGAGGGAACGTTCCAGCTGCTCCCGGTCCCTCGGCCCACCCGGCTGCGCCGACAGGATCTCGAACTCCGCCGAACCCACCACATCGTCCAGGCGGGCATTCACGATCGCCTTGTCCTCGATGTACTCCGAGCCCCCAGACGACCGCCACAGGCCCCGCTGGTACTCCTCCGCCATCCGGTCCGCCAACGCCGGCAGCTCACGCATCTTCCTGATGCGGTCCTCGTTCTCTTCCAGCATCTTCTCGATGTGCCGCTGCGTGATCACGTGCGGGTCGAGAACTACTGGTCGGTTTTTGCCGTCGGTGCTGTGCACCACAAATCCGGCCTCAACCAGTTCCGTGACCGCTTCCTGGAGATGATCGGGCACATCCCTGCCCGACGAAATCAACCCAAAAGCCACTTCAGCATTCGCAGAAAGCAACGCGCTGTCACCTATCGCATTATCGCTGGCCAAAGATGACCCCTCGGATGAAAACCGACCGTCCCGCTGCGCGTTGACGCACTGCATGAAGGTGCAGCCAGGAAGTCGTTGATGGATGAATCGAGCGTACGGCACCGTGAGTGCGGGGCGTCCCCCGGCGCTCGTACACCGCATCCTCCCCAACAGCTATAGGCGTCCACTGCCAGGAACTCGCCTACAAGCAGTAGGGGTTCGCAGCAGGATCGGTCACGAGAAAACCGGGAAGGCGCCCCGTTACTCTTCACACCACCACCACAACTGAAGGGACCCAGCGCCATGACCAAGCGCATCCGACTCTTCGTCGCCGGCCTCGGCATCACCGCAGCAGCCGCCACCGGCACCATCCTCGCCACCGGCCTTCCCGCCGTCCCCCCGGACACCACCTGGGGATCCCACGCCACCGCAGACGACACCACCTGGGGCACCACCCCGCAGGACGTCACGGGCACCGTCGAGGACACCACAGGGGTCACCATCACCCCGCAGGACACCACCTGGGGCTAGACCAGCCCCCACCCCAGACGGCCCGGCAGACGCGCCCCCAGCGCCCTGCCGGGCCTCCGCATGCCCGAGGGAACACGGCGCCGGATCCGCGGGACCGTAGAGCCATGCCCCCAACGCCCCGCAAAACAGAGTCCAACCTCGTCGCCCACGCCCGCCGCGAACTCCGCATCATCGGCGAAGACCCCGACACCATCCGCGGCCTCTGCCGCGTCGTCCAAGCCTTCGCCGACATGGGCCACTCCGGCGGCAGCGCCCACTTCGCCGCCCTCTACCTGGACAAGCTGCTGCGCTACCAGCCCCTGTCCGACCTCACCGACGACGCCGGCGAGTGGATCGACCGGCACGCCGAAGGCATGACGCAGAGCCCGCTCTGGCAGAACAAGCGGAACAGTGAGGCGTTCTCCACCGACGGCGGCAAGATCTACTACCTGCTGTCCGAGCAGCAAGCCGCCGGCGACATCGCCACCACCCCCCTGCACCAAAGCAAGAGCCTTACCCGGCTCGCGGACTCCGAGGAGGCGACAGCCTGATGCCCGAGCAGAGGTTCATCCCGCCCGCCGCTAAGGGGCTCCCTCTTGATGCGCTGGAGTCGGCCACCAACGGCGCCACCATGCTCGACTCATGGGCGGAGACTGGGAACGGAAGGAACTTCCTCGCTCACGCCCTGGTGCAACTGGCCCGGGATGGCTGGCTGCGCCGATCCCCTGACCAGAGCACGGCTTTCGACCCGTCGGACCGCCCACAGGGAGCACCCCAGCCACAGGACCCCGCGTCGGCGTAGGCGTTGTCAGTGGGCCGTGCCATCCTGAGACTCCCGGTGTGACGGCCCCTGGCTGTCGGCGCGCGACACCGGGCCCTGCGCTCGCTCGTCTGCCGCTGGGAAACCGCGGCACCCGGGGAGGTCCGGTACAGCCGGGCGAGCGCCAGTCTTCCGCCCTGCCAGGCACCCCCGTCCTGGCGGGGCGGTCGCATGTTCAGCCCCGCAGCCCAGGCTCCGGGTTGCACACCGAGCACATCTCCACGGCCAGACTGTCGTCCTCCAACGCCAGCAGTGCCTCCTCCCGGGTCAGGAAGCCGTGGTCGCCCTTCCAGATGCCGCACCCGCCGCGGTGCAGGACCGTCCTGCGGTCGCGGGCCGGCTCGAGCTTCCATCGGGCCTCCTCCCATGCCCGCTGCGCCGCCTTCCGGCCCCGCTCCACCTCCGCCTCGACCGTGCGCCGCCTGGCCCGAGTGTTGTTCAGCTGCCACTCCAGCCACTCCTCCAAGACGAGCAGCTTCGCCAGGCGTTCCTCGGGCGGCATGTCGTTCATACGTTCGATCCTATGGGCATGAAAAAAGGACCCGCCACCTGGGATCACTCCCAGATGACGGGCCCCGGTCCCCTGCTCCAACAGGACACCGATTGCGCAGTCCGACGACCTCTCCCGTACCAGGGGAAGAACCATCCCCCTCAGTCTAGAGCGGGCCTCTGACAGCGTTACCCCGCATACGGGCGCAGCACCTCATCCACACGCCGCGCCAACCGCCCGGCACGCACCGGATCCCTCCCAGCCGGCGCCTTCGCCAGCGTCGGCACCAGGAAGTCCGGGCCCAGCACCCACACCGGACCATCCCACGCCGCCGCACGAGCCTCCAGACGCCCACCCGCGACCCACGAACCGTGCACCACCAGCAGCGGCCACACCACCACTCCCGGCACGCCGATCGCCTCCGCGGCCCGGGCCGCATAGCGGGCCACCGCCTCCACCTGCCTGTGCCGATCCTCGGCCCCAACACACACCCGGCCGCGGATCAGGCTCGTCGTACGGCTGCGATCCCAGCGTTTCGTGTCCAGCACCACCACTGCGGTGCCACACGGGGAGACGAGGACGTGGTCCAGGTTGGCGGTGCCGCGGCCTGGTAAGCGCCGATCGTGCAGCACCCGCCAGCCGACCGCCTCCAGCGGGGAAAGCATCCGCGCCGTGTACTGCTCCCACTCCGCCCCCAGCGCCGTACGGGCGGCGAGGGCGTCCGCGCGGCGCGCCGACGCACTCAGGCCCAGCCGGGCCAGCAGCCACCGCCACGGGCCCCTACGGGCCGCACGACGCCGCTCCTGCCCCCACCGGAGTGCCGAGCCACCCGCGCTCACGCCTGGCCTCCCGGCGTGATGGTGACCTCGAGGCGCATGCTGTCCCCGTACTCCGCGAGCACCAGGTCCCGGATCGTCTGAGCCCACTGGCCAGCGTTCTCATCCGACGGCGCCCGCACCACGACCCGCACCTCACGGGCCCCGCTCGGCAGGCCCGCAGCCCTCGCCCGGTCCATGGCCTCGATGAGTCGGTCCGCGTAGTCAGTGGCGACACCGTGCGGGGAGCAGAAGTCCCGCATCTCCGCAGCGAACGTGCGGGCCGCCGCCACCTCCGCGCGCAGAGCCGCCAACTCCTGCCCTGGGCTCTCCTCACCGTTCTTCTCCTGGTCCCGCTGCTCGTCGTACTCGTTCCAGTGCGCGATCGCATCGTTCAGCGTGAGCGGCTCCTCCGCCCAGTGGTCCGGTCGCACCGGCTCCCAGTCGCTGTACTGAACGCGACGACGGACGACGCCACCGCCCATGTCTCCTGGGAGGAGAAAGCATCCAGGCAGTCCATCGGGGCGGGTGGCCAGGACGGTGGAGAACTGCCATTCCGCTGGCGGGGTGGTCGGGAGGCTGCTCTTACGAATCGGTGCCGGTTCGCTGGGCGTGGTCATGCTGCTCCTTCGAGTTGGGTGGGGTTCCAGGTGTCGGGTCCGGGGATGGTGCGTACCTTGCGGCCCTTGTGGCGGGTCGGCCAGATCCGGCCCACCGGCCGGCCCGACCGCGGGCACGGGTCGTCCTTCCGGCCGTGCCGCGCCAGCAGTCCCCGCGGGCTCATCGCCACCAGGGCCTGGCAGTCGGGGCAGGGGGTGCGGATCGTCACGGGGCCGCCTTCCTGGTGGGGTGGGGTCGGGCGTGCGTGCGGCGCTGGGGCCGGGCGCGGCGGACACGCAGACGGTGAACCGCCCCCTCCACCAGGTGGGCTATCGCCCCAGCGGCCAGGGCCAGACCGACGACGGCGGGCCAGGGCAGGTGCCGGCTGCCGGTGATGAGCCACCATGCGACGCCGAGCACGGCGGCCAGGGCAGCGGGGATCAGGAGATGCACGGGCCCTCCAGGGCGTTGATCGGTCTTACCGGCCGGTGGCGGTGTCTAAGATGTCCGTTTCGGTGCATGGATCAGGCCGTGCTGAACAGCCACCCGCACAGCAGCTGCACGCCGCTCGGACCGGGGAACGTGCCCAACCCCCAGCCGCCGGTAGATCCGCCCCGACAGCTCTGACGCCAACCCCTCCGGCGTCATCCGCAGCCCCCGGGCAGCCACAGACAGCGGACGCCCATCGGACACAGCCGCCAGCACCTCCGCCTGCCGGGCCGTCAACGAAGGGCGTGGGACCGGCATCTGCCACCGTTCAGAGAACAGATAGGCCGCAGTGACTTCGAGGGCGGCGCAGGCACGGACGAAGCCGTGGAGGGACGTCTCACCGTTCTCCAATCGCTTCACGGTGGCCAATCCCATGCTGGCGCGGCGGCCGAGCTCGGTCTGGGACCAACCTCGGGCCTGACGTTCGGCGCGGATGCGGTCGCCGATGTCGGCCAGGACGTCATCCCAGTCCGGAGACGGCGCGGGCCCGCCGCTCGAGGACGACGGGCCCACCCACTGTGGTGCGACGGTCACACGCCACCACCCAGGCGCGGCTCCACACGGGCACGCCCACGGTCGTAATGCGGCACCGGATCCTTCCCCGGCACGAACCCGTAGTCCTGCCCGGTCAGCTCGGCACCGTCCGAACCCCGGTGGTAGCGGGTTTCCGGCCCCGGACCGTCCGGACCGTCGCCCTCCACGATGATCCCGGCCGCGGACAACTCCGACTCGGTCATCTCGTCCAGCTGCATCGTCTTCCCGGCTGTCACCTGGTAGGTGGGCGCCTGCTTCACGTGCTCGAACGCGTCGTGCAGCTCGTTCACCAGGGCCACGAAACGGGCCTGCCAGGCGTCCGGCATCGACTGGAGCAGCGTGCGGGGCAGAACCAGGTAGTTCGCGTACGACAAGCTGAAGTACGTGTGGACGTCCTGACGATCCTCGTCCGCCGGTGCGTTCCCGTTCTTCTCCTCCCACGCCTGCGTGTTCTTCAGCGCCTCCTGCGCCATGCGGCGGCCGTCTTCGACCCACTGCTCCAGCAACTCCGGCCCGCGGGCCACGTGCCGCTCCAGCCAGTCGGTGTGCTCCTCCGGGTCCGGCCCGTCCGCGAACGGCCCCTGGAACCACTCCGCGATCTCGGCCGCCTTGGTGGGGGCGACCTCGTTGAGGGCGTACAGGGCGCGGGCGAAGCCGGCCGCCATCGACCCCGCGGTGGCCTGCCAGCCCATCGCGGCCGGGTGCTTCGGCAGGTGGGAGACGCAGGTGCGGGTGTGGAGCTCGCCCAGATCGACGAGCAACTGCTCGGGAGTGGGTGGGGCGTCCGGGGTGGTTTCAGGTGTGATGGTCATGCGGGCTGGTGCTCCTTGATGTGAGGGCGAACAGGGGCGCGCTGCTGGTTGGGGGCCTGCGGGGTGCGGGAGGGGCGGAATCAGGACACTCACTCGCCACCAGCCAGACGCGGCTCCACAGCGACGCGCTCTGGGTCGTGGAGCCGCGCTTCCTCGGCCAGCCACTCCGGCCAGCCGCCCAACCCGTCGTCGTAGTGCTGCCCGTACAGACCGCCACTCAGAGACGGAACCTCGGCCCCGTCGATCCACAAGCGGCCCGCCACGTAGGCGTGCAAACGGCCGAGCTGGCTGTCGGGTACGGCCCGGTACGTCAGCGTGATCTCGCAAGGTGCGATGACGCCCGCCCCGTACAGGTTCGGCACCTCGGGCAGGCCGCGTACGGCGTAGTGAACGGAGTAGGCGAGGGGGATGCGATCGGTGGTCATTGTGGCTCCTGGAGGTGGGTGATTTGGCATGCTGGGCACAGGCCCGGGGCGGTTTCGAGCGCCCCGGGCTGTCACACGAGGGCTTCCTGAACGACCTCGGCGGTCGGCTCGGGCTCGGCCTCTCTGGCGGATTGAAGGCTGGGATTGAACTCGACGTGCGCGCCGGCCCAGTTCCGTTCCTGCATGTCGGCGAAGGTCATGTAGTTACGGCGCACCTCGCCGCCCATGACGGCGGTGAGGGTGCCGTCGGGGTGGAGGGTGCAGTCGAACGGCGGCAGGCCTTCGTTGTGCACGCGGATCGCGGTCGGCACCTCGGGCAGTTCGATGCGCTCGGGCTCGGCGGCGGCAACGTCGTCCCCAGCCTGCTTGGTCCGGCAGTGCGGGCACCTGTCCTCGTGCTGGCTCACGCCGCCCTCACCGTCCGCCCCATCTCCAGCAACCGGGCCGCGGTCTCCACGCTCACGCACAACTCGACCGCAATCGCAGACAGCGGCAGCCCCGCGTCATCCCTCTCAGCAGCCATACGCGCCCACACAGCGATCCGCTGATCGCGGCGGAAATGCTCGAAATCCACCCCGATGCGGGGCTTGCGCGGCCGCCGCCCACCACTGGCCTTACGCCGCGAGGGAACCGCAGCGACCCTGTGTTCCGGAGGCGTCCAGTCGGCCTCCAGAAGCACGAGCGGCGCAGGCTTACTCCCGGCGGTCACCATCTGGTCGCACTGCATGGGGCAGGTGGCGCAGAGGGCGGCGGCGCGGTGCGTGGCTTGCTGGCGTTCGGCGGTGTTGCTGTCGTCGAAGAGAACTATGTCGTAGAGGGCTTCATGGCCCTTACATGGAAGGATCATGGTTGGCTCCTGGCGTATGCAAGGCGGTTGTAGATGGAGCTGCCCCACCCCGAAGGGGGTTCGGGGCGGGGCAGCAGCGCCGCGCCGGGGGGATGCGCG
>NZ_MUKA01000715.1 GCF_002150735.1 Streptomyces africanus | reverse complement strand
CAGGGCGAGGAGCTGGGCGCGGGCCTGCGGCCAGTCGCTCTCCACGCCCAGGTGGAGGTCGCCGTCGGCGAGCCGGCGGACCAGGGTGGTGAAGGTGGTGCGGCGGGTGCGGGGCATCGCCAGGGTCTCCGGGTCCAGTGCCGCGAGGGCCTCGGGGGCCGGGAAGAGGTGGGTGAGACCGCCCTCGGGGTCGTCGACCGGTTCTCCGTGCGCGGTGACCAGCCGGGCCGCGTGGGTGCGGGCGGCCGCGGTGGAGACCTGCTGGCCGAGCACGGCCCGGACGGCGAACTCCGCCTCGTCCACCGTGCGCGGGACGCGCCGGCCGGGCGCCTTGCCGACCAGCGGTGCCAGGACCGGGTCCGTGCGCAGGTGCTCGTCGATCGCCACCGGGTCGGCGTCCAGGTCGAGCAGACGGCGGCAGCGGCTGATGGCGACGGTCAGGTCGCGCAGGTCGCTGAGGGTGAGGCGGCAGGCGATGTGGTCGGGGGTGGGGGTGAGGGAGACGATGCCGTGGCCGTAGGGCAGCCGGAGGGTGCGCCGGTAGGAGCCGTCCCGCCACTCCTCCACGCCGGGTACGGCCGTGGCGGCGAGGTGGCCGAAGAGGTTGTCGGGGTTGAGCGGGGTGCGGAACGGCAGCCGCAGGGACAGCGCGCCGGGGGTGCTCGCGCCCTGCCGCTTCGGGGC
>NZ_MUKA01000714.1 GCF_002150735.1 Streptomyces africanus | reverse complement strand
ACGGGGTGGTGCGCGTCGTCGTCGTCGTCGACGCCGCGCACCACCCCGTGCAGACCGGCCTCGCCGCCGCCGACTACCTCGAACGCCTCCCCGAGGGCGCCCTCGGCCTCGACCTGGAGGGCCGCATCACCTTCGCCACGGCCACCGCCGCACGCCTGCTCGGCCGCCGGGCCGACCGGCTGCTGGGCACCCGGCCCTGGCAAGCACTGCCCTGGCTGGACAACCCCGTCCACGAGGACCAGTACCGCACCGCGGTCGTCAGCCGCGCCCCCGTGTCCTTCACCGCGCTCCGCCCACCGGACCGGTGGCTGACCTTCCAGCTCTACCCCGACACCAGCGGCATCAGCGTCCGCGTCGTCCCGGGGGCAGAACGGTCCGGGGCCCCGCGACCGCCCGCCGCCGCACGGCCCCCCGCGGCCGCACCGACGGGACGCCTCTACCAACTCGTGCACCTCGCCGCCGCGCTCACCGAGACGGTGACCGTGCGCGACCTCGTGTCGCTGATCGCCCACCAGATCCTGCCGGCGTTCGGCGCCCAGGGCCTCGTGCTGTCCGCCGCCGAGGCCGGCCGTCTGAAGATCACCGGCCACCACGGCTACCCGGCCGACGTCGTGGAACGCCTCGACGCCCTGTCGCTGGACACCGAGCTCACGCCTGCCGGCCAGGTCCTCGCCAGCGGCGTCCCCGCCTTCTTCGCCGACCCGGCCGAGATGGCCGGCACCTACCCCAGGGCGCCCCAGATCAGCGGCAAACAGGCCTGGGCGTTCCTCCCGTTGACCATCTCCGGCCGGCCGGTGGGCTGCTGCATCCTGTCCTACGACCACCCGCACGCCTTCACCGCCGACGAACGCGCCGTCCTCACCTCGCTGTCCGGCCTGATCGCCCAGGCCCTCGACCGCGCCGGCCTCTACGACGCCCAGCAGCGACTCGTCCACGAACTGCAACGCGCCCTGCTGCCCCGGGCCCTGCCGCACCTGCCCGGCCTGGAGGTCGCCGCCCGCTATCTGCCCGCCGGCCACGGCATCGAGGTCGGCGGCGACTTCTTCGACGTCCTGCGCCTGGACGACACGACCGCTGCCGCCGTCATCGGAGACGTCGAAGGCCACAGCATCGCCGCCGCCGCGCTCATGGGCCAGGTCCGCACCGCCATCCACGCCCACGCCGCAGCAGGCGCCGCACCCGGCCAGGTCCTCGCCCGCACGAACCGGCTGCTGGCCGACCTCGACTCCGAACTGCTCGTCTCCTGCCTCTACGCCCACCTCGACCTGGCACACCACCAGGCCGCCTTCGCCAGCGCGGGCCACGTGCCCCCGCTGCTGCGCCCCGCCCACGCCACCGCCGGCGTCCTCGACGTCGAACCCGGCCCGCTGCTGGGCATCGACACCGGCGCCGCCTACCCGGTCACCACCGCGCCCCTGAGCCCCGGCGCCACCCTCGCCCTCTACACCGACGGCCTCGTCGA
>NZ_MUKA01000168.1 GCF_002150735.1 Streptomyces africanus | reverse complement strand
CCCTCACCGCCCGGCTCCAGCCGGCCGGCGAGCCCGTCGAGGAACCCGTGGAGCATGCCGCCGCCCGCGTCGTAGACGCCGAGATCGAGGTCGGAGGCGGGACGGCCGGGAATCCAGGGCGGGTTGCACACCACCAGGCCGGCACGGCCCTCGGGATACAGCCCGGGCCCGGTGACGCGGACCGCCCGCCCGAGCCCCAACCGCCGCACGTTGTCCCGGGCACACGCCCGCGCCCGGGCACTGACGTCCGTGGCCACGACCTGTCCGACACCCCGCCGGGCGAGCAGGGCGGCGAGCACACCGGTGCCCGTACCCAGGTCGAACGCCGCACGCATGCCAGGGCCCGGCAACGGCGCCCGGGCGACCAGGTCGACGTACTCGCTCCTCGTCGGTGCGAACACCCCGTAGTGCGGGTGGATCCGGGCACCCAGCGCCGGTACGTGCACGCCGTTCTCCCGCCATTCCCGGACACTGATCACGCCCAGTAGCTCGGTCAGGGCGACGGCCATGTCTCCGCAGGACGGCCCGTACGCCTCGACACACGCCCGGCTCACCTCGGGCGCCCGGCGCAGCGCCAGGGTGTGGTCCTCCTCCAGCAGGACGAGCAACTTGCCGAGCACGCGCGCGCGGTGAGCACGAAACCGGCGGTACAGATGAAAAGTCTCGGCGGGCGTCCCCGCCGCACCGGGCGCGGCACTACGGACACGACGGTCCATGGCACGCAACAACTGCCGCGCGTTCTGAAAATCCCCGCGCCACAACAACGCGGTGCCCTCACAGGCCAGACGGTGGGCGACGGCCGCCCTCATCCGGTCGTCGGCGACGACGACCCGTCGGGGCAGGGGCAGCCCGGACTCAGAATGCCAGCGGGCGGAACAAGGTTGAGCCTCGACCCAGTGGATCGTGGACACGGCAAACTCCTCGGAAGGCCGAACGTGAACGAACCTGCGACGTCACGACGACCGCGTCACCGAGGACCATGCCGAGTGTCATCAACGGACCTTCCGAGAGGCGAACGGGCTGGTTTCAGGATAGGCCCGGCCCCGGCAGATCGGCGGCGAGGAAGGGAGCAAGGAGTGCGAACAACGCGTCGGGGCGGTCGAGGGGGATGATGTGGCCGCAGTCCTGGAGATGGTGTCCGACCAGGTCATCGGCGAGGGGACGGAGTTGGCGTTCCAGCCCGGTGCCGACGGGGTGTGAGCCGACGGCCATGGTGGGCATGGTCAGCCGAGCCGTCGCGACGGCGTCCTGGAACTGCTGCGCGCTGGTGGGCAGGGCCCGGTAGTAGGAGAACGCGCAGCGCAGGGCCTCGCTCCCGGTGAACGCGTGGACGAAGGCCGCACGGATGTCGTCGGGTACTCCGCGCCCGAGCGTCCCCGAGTCGAGGAACCAGTCGATGTACGGGCCCTCGTTGCCGGCCAGGACGGTCTCGGCGAGGCCGGGGACGGCGTGGAAGCCGAACCACCACGGGGTGCCGCCCGCGAAGACGTGTTCTGCTCCGGGCAGGCGGCCGAGCAGTGCCTCCATCACGACCAGGCGCCGGACGAGGCCGGGCCGGCGCAGCGCGAGCAGGACGGCGGGGGCGGTACCCGCGTCGATGCCGACCACTGCTGCGGAGCGCTCGCCAAGTGCGTCGAGCAGCCCTTCGGCGTCGGCGGCGAGGGTGCCCGCGTCGTAACCCTCGACGGCACGTGCACTGGCCCCGAAGCCGCGCAGGTCCGGGGCGATGACCCGGTACTGCCCGGCCAGTCGGCCCATGATGCCGCGCCAGAGTTGCCAGGTGTGCGGGAAGCCGTGCAGCAGGAGAACCGCGGGTCCCTCACCGGCGATCGCGACGTTGAGCTGGACGCCGTTCGTCGTGATGCGGCGCAGTTGGTGTGCGGTGGTGGCGGGCATGACGACTCCCCGGATGGTTACCATTGGTGACCACAGAACGATAGGTAACTGGCCGACCGCTGCCCAGATGGCACTTTCAGGGAAGGTGGTGAGCCGCAGGTGACCACCCGAGGAGCCCGGCCCGCCGGTCGCGGGGTGCGCGGCGATCTGTTCGATCCCTACTGCCCGACGCGGCAGTTGCTGGACCGCATCGGTACGAAGTGGACGTCCATGGCCGTCAAGACACTCGCCGATGCCGCACCGGACGAGGTGCGCTTCGCGGAGCTCAGACGCCGGATGCCCGGCGTCTCGCAGAAGATGCTGTCCGTGACGCTGCGCAGCCTGACCCGCGACGGGCTGGTCTCGCGCCGGGTGGAACCGACCGTGCCGCCACGGGTCTTCTACCGGCTCACCGCACTCGGGCTGTCCCTGGAAGTCGCGCTTGCGGGGCTGCGGACCTGGGCGGAGGAGCACATGGCCGAGATCGACCGCGCCAACGAAGCCGCCGACCAGGAGGTCGAGGAGAGCTGACGGTCACACCACCTCACCGGCACTCCCAGGCCGTGGGTGCCGGTGACACGCACAACAGCAGCGAGGAAATGCGGTACCCGCCTCAGCTGTCGGGCCGGACGAACTCGGGCTGGTCGAGCACACGCAGCCAGCTTCCGTCGGGCTGGCGCCGGACGACCTGGGCCCGGGCGCCCGCCCCGTCCTTCGGCGGGGTCGAGGTGAGGGCGATGTCGCCGCTGACCAGCGTCGGCAGCGGTTGTTCCGGCTCGAAGCGGGGACGGTCGGCCAGCACCTTTTCCCACAGCGCACGGATCGCCTCCCGGCCCACCGTCCGGTCGCCGGGCGGGTAGGCCAGCACGGCGTCCTCTTCGTACAGTGCGGCAACCCCGGCCGCGTCACCGGCGTTGGAGCGTTCGACGAACAAGCGGGTGATGTCTTCGGGCCGCATGGCCTTCTCGTACTCCGGCACGGGTACCTCCTGACGTCGGCTTCAGTGCTTTCCTGCGCCTTCCAGCCTGGTCGGCCGCCGATCAGAAGTCCAACAGATGGTTCTTCTGGAAACTAGAATCGCCAGTCATGGAAATGAGGCAGCTGGAGTACTTCGTCGCAGTCGCCGAAGAGCAGAACTTCACCCGTGCGGCCGAGCGGGTCCACATCAGCCAGTCCGGCGTCAGCGCCCAGATCCGCCAGTTGGAACGCGAACTCGGCGCCGAGCTGTTCCACCGGTCAGCGCGCACCGCCACCCTCACCGTGGCGGGAAAGGCCGCGCTCGAACACGCCCGCGCCGCGCTCGCCGCAGCCGACGCGGTCGGCCAGGCGGTGGGTGAGGTCACCGACCTGATCCGAGGTCGAATCACCGTCGGGATGGTCATCGGCTGCACCGTGACGCCGCTGTTCGACGCCCTCGCCACCTTCCACCGGGCACATCCGGGTGTGGAGATCTCCCTGCTGGAGGACAACTCCGACCGGCTCGTCGAGGGCGTACGGGCCGGCACCGTCGACCTGGCTCTCATCGGGACCGCGGCCGCCGCTCCGGACGGG
>NZ_MUKA01000018.1 GCF_002150735.1 Streptomyces africanus | reverse complement strand
GACCTGTACGGCTACCAGGCCTGAACCGTCCCCCGGAACCCCCCCCCGGGCCGTCGCCCGCAGGCTCTCGTTTCCTCGCACGCCGAACCAAGGAGCTCCGAAGCCGCATGACAAAGGTCACCAGCCGGCCGCGCACCCTCGTGCTCGTGATGAGACGTGGGCTCAGTACGTCGCCGGACCACGTTCAGACCATGCTCGACCTGGACATACGGACCCACCTCCTCACCGTTGACACGGAGCCCTGGGCGAACGATCCCCGCTTCGCCTCCGTGCGCCGGCTCCCGCACGACTCGGACCAGCGTGACTTCGTGAAGGCCGCCGTCGAGACCGCCCGGGAACGTGGTGCCTCGGCCGTCGTCACCTTCATCGAGCCGGACATCGAGATCGTCGAGGAGGCCAACGCCGAACTCGGCCTCGACTGGGCGATCCCGGAGAGCGCCCGCATCTGCCGCGACAAGCATCGCCAGCGGATGTTCCTGGCCGAGCACGGCATCCCCTCGGTCTGGTTCCACCCGGTCACCGACATCGAGTCGGCCGTCGAGGCGGCCACCGCCCACGGACTGCCGCTCATGGTCAAGCCGACCCGGGCCGCCGCCAGCGACTGTGTCGAACTCGTCGGTGACGTGGACCGGTTGAGGGCCTCCCTCAAGGTGATCCAGGGCTACATCGAGAGCGGCCGCAACTTCTACTTCTCCGGCGCCCCCGAGTCCTGGGCGGTCCTGGAGGAGTACCTGCCGGGCGAGGAGATCACCCTCGACGGCGTGGTACTCGACGGGCAGTTCATCCTCGGCGGCGTCCACAACAAGAAGCACTCGACCGGCCCGCACTTCGAAGAGGACCTGTACACGCTGCCGTTCAAGACCCCGGAGCGCGAGGACGAGGTCGCCGGCATCGCCGCGAGCATCACCCGTGCGCTCGGCGTGCGGCACGGCTTGTTCAACGCCGAGATGCGGCAGGACGCACAAGGCCGGTACCGGGTCGTCGAGTTCTCGATCCGCGTCTCCGGCGGCCATGTCTACCGGCACATCAAGGACGTGTACGCCATCGACTTCGTGCGCATGTTCCTGCGCGCGGCGTGCGGCGAGAGCGTCGAGGACATCCTCGCCCAGGAGAACCAGAAGCAGCCGCCCCGGATGACCGTGTGCGCCAAGGTCGTCTACCGCAACGGCCGTGTCGTGCGCAACAGCGTGGGCGAGGCCATGCACTCGCCGTACTTCCGCACGTACTTCCCCGTGGCCAAGCCCGGCACGGACGTCGTCTCCGGTGAGAAGGGCTTCGACTTCACCGGCCTGCTGTCGGTGTGGCACCCCTGGCAGCCCGGCCAGGACCCGGCCGTCGTCCACGACGTGGCGCGCGCCCTCGCCGAGAAACTCGACGTGGAAGTGGCCGACACCGGCGAGGCGCAGGGGCTGACGGCCCCGTGAGGACGACGAGCCACCGCAGACGGTGCCGGGCCGTCGGCGGCGCGATGGTGCCGGTGGCCCTCCTCATCGCGTCCTGCGGTGGGCAGGGCGCCGAGAAGGCCGCGTCGCCGCTGGTCAAGAACGTCACGCTGGTGAAGTCCGGGAAGTTCGTGGTGTGCACCAACGTGCCCTACGAGCCGTTCTCCTTCACCCGGAACGGCAAGGTCGTCGGCTTCGACATCGCGCTCATGGACAAGGTGTCCCGGTGGCTCGGGGTGAAGCAGGAGATCGTCGACATCGACTTCGACCCGATCCGCAGCGGCGCGGCCCTCAACTCCGGCAGGTGCGACGTCGCGGCAGCCGGCATCACGATCACGGAGGCGCGCAGGAAGAACGTGGCCTTCTCGGACTCGTACTTCGACGAGGCGCTCAGCCTGATGAGCCCCGCGGGCAAGCCGGTGGCCACGCTCGACGAGGCCAGGGCCGGCAAACTGCGCGTCGGCGTGCTGACCGGCACCACGAGCATGAAGGCCGCGGTGGACAAGGGCATCGAGCCGCAGGAGTACAAGGACTCCGGCAAGCAGCTCACGGCCCTGCGGTCGGGGAGCGTCGACGTCATCGTGCAGGACCTCCCCGTGGTCACCAGCTGGCTCAAGAAGCCCGAACTCGCCGGGAAGTTCACCACCGGACAGCCCATCAGCACCGGAGCGCACTACGGCTTCGTGGTGAAGAAGAAGGGCAGCGAGGACCTGCTCGAGGTGATCAACGACGTGATCGCGGACGCGAAGCAGGACGGCAGCTACGCCCGGCTCCACCAGAAGTGGCTCGGCGTCCCACCCGAACACAGCACGACGTCCTGAGGGAGCTATGGCCAAGACGACCGCAGCTCCCGTGAACCTCGGTCCCGTTCCGCCAACCCCCACGACGGCCGGTTCCAGTCCGCGCCGCCGCAAGCGCATCAGTCTGACCGTGCAGTACGCGGTGTTCGTCATCGTCGTCGCCGCCGTGGCGCTCCAGGTCGACTGGGCCGCCGTCCAGGAGCACTTCCTGGACCTGGGCGTCGCCCGGGAGACCTTCCCCGACCTGCTCACGGTGGCGCTGCGCAACACCGTCCTGTACACACTCGGCGGCTACGTCCTCGGCTTCCTGCTCGGGCTCGTGCTGGCCCTGATGCGCCTGTCCTCCGTTCCGTTGCACCGCTGGACCGCCCTGCTCTACATCGAGATCTTCCGGGGGCTGCCGGCGCTGGTCATCTTCCTGGTCATCGGCTTCGGCATCCCGGTCGCCTTCCCCGGATTCGCGCTGCCCGGGGGCATCTACGGGCAGGTGGCGCTGGCCCTGGGCCTGGTCGCGGCGGCGTACATGGCCGAGACCTTCCGGGCCGGCATCCAGGCCGTGCCCAAGGGACAGTTGGAGAGCGCCCGTTGCCTGGGCATGTCACACACCAGGGCCATGGTCTCGATCGTGGTCCCGCAGGCCCTGCGCATCGTCGTGCCGCCGCTGACCAACGAGCTCGTCCTGCTCTTCAAGGACTCCTCGCTGGCGTTCGTCCTGGGGGTCACGGCGGCCACCACCGAACTCGCCAAGTTCGGCTCCGATGTGGCCGCCGACCAGGCCGACTCGACCCCGCTCGTGGTGGCGGGCCTCGGCTACCTCCTCATCACCGTCCCGCTCGGGATCCTGGTGCGCCGGCTGGAGAGCCGCCGCGCCGAAAGGGGCTGACGCATGGCCACGGCTCGACCCGCCGTCGAAGTGGCGGGACTGCACAAGTCGTACGGAGGGCTCGACGTCCTCAAGGGGGTCGACCTGAGCGTCGCGGCGGGCGAGGTCGTGTGCGTCATCGGCCCCTCCGGGTCCGGCAAGTCCACGCTGCTGCGCTGCGTGAACCTGCTCGAGGAACCCACCGCGGGCGTCGTCCTGGTCGACGGGGTCCGCCTCAACCACCCCGACACCGACCTGGACGCGGCCCGGCGGCGCATGGGCATGGTCTTCCAGATGTTCAACCTGTTCCCTCACCTGACGGTGCTGGGCAACGTGACCATCGCCCAGCGACGCGTACTGAAGAGGGACCGCGCCGAGGCGGAGCGCGTCGGGCGTGACTGCCTGGCCCGCGTCGGCGTCGAGGACAAGGCCGACGCCTACCCGGCGCAGCTGTCGGGCGGACAGCAGCAACGCGTCGCCATAGCCCGCGCCCTGGCGATGAACCCCAGCGTGATGCTCTTCGACGAGCCGACCTCCGCCCTCGACCCCGAGCTCGTCGGCGAGGTGCTCACCGTCATCCGCGACCTCGGGACGGACGGCATGACGATGCTCGTCGTCACGCACGAGATGGCCTTCGCCCGGGACGTGGCCGACCGGGTCGTCTTCATGGACGCCGGAGTGATCGTCGAGGAGGGCCTGCCGTCGCAGGTCATCGACGATCCCCGCCACGAGCGCACCCGCACCTTCCTCCACCGAGTTCTCGGACCGCAGGGCTCTGTGGGGCCGGGCACGACCAGCACGGGGAGAACACATGAGTACCACTGACGCACACGCCAGGCGTGAGGCGCACGACGACCACGCCTTCGCGCGCGCCTGCGCCGAGGCAGCGGGCGCGCGGCTCATGGAGATCAGAGCCGCGGCCGCGCCGGGCACCGACCCCCGCGAGCTGAGAGCCGCCGGGGACCGTGGCGCCCAGTCCGTCCTGGCCGGCCTGCTCGAGCGGCACCGGCCCGACGACGCGGTCCTGTCGGAGGAGGCGGCCGACGACTTCGGCCGTCTGGCCGCCCGGCGCGTCTGGATCATCGATCCGCTCGACGGCACCCGTGAGTTCGCCGAACCCCCGCGCGAGGACTGGGCCGTGCATGTGGCCCTGTGGGAGGAAGGCGAGCTGAGGGCGGGAGCCGTCGCACTGCCCGCCCGCGGCACCGTCCTGTGCACCGACGACCCGCTGCCGCCCCGGGCGTCCGTCCGGCGACGGCCCCGGATGCTGGTCAGCCGCACCCGGCCGCCCGAGTTCGTCGCACGTCTGGCCGAGGAACTGGGCGCGGACGTCGTACCCCAGGGATCGGCCGGGGCCAAGACGGCGTCCGTCGTGCTCGGCGAGGCCGATCTGTACGTGCACGCCGGCGGCCAGTACGAGTGGGACTCGGCGGCACCCGCGGCGGTCGCCGCCCACTACGGCTGCACCGTTCTCCGGCTCGACGGCAGCGTGCCCCGCTACAACCGCGCCGATCCGGCACTGCCCGACCTGGCCGTCTGCGCACCCGAGCTGCACGAGCCGTTCCGCGCGGCGTTCGCCCGGGTCTGCCCCGACTGGCCGGCCGCCGAGGCGGGCGCGGGCGTATGACGGCCGTCGTACAGCAGGGCTGTACCGTCTGGCTGACCGGGCTGCCGAGCTCCGGCAAGACCACCATCGCCACGGCACTCGCCGAACGGCTGCGCGGCGACGGACACCGCGTCGAGGTGCTCGACGGCGACGTGATCCGCTCGTTCCTCTCGGCCGGCCTCGGCTTCAGCCGCGAGGACCGCGACACGAACGTCCAGCGCATCGGGCTGGTCGCCGAGATCCTCGCCCGGAACCGGATCATCGCCCTGGTGCCGGTGATCGCCCCGTACCGGGCCAGCCGCGAGGCCGTGCGCAAGCGCCACGAACAGAGCGGGACCCCCTATCTGGAGGTTCACGTCGCCACGCCGGTGGAGGTGTGCGCGAAGCGCGATGTGAAGGGGCTGTACGCGAGGCAGGCCGCCGGCGAACTGACCGGTCTGACAGGTGTGGACGACCCCTACGAGGTGCCCGAGTTCCCGGACCTGCGCATCGAGACCCAGCACCAGACCGTGCGGGAGTCCGCCGTGATGCTCCACGCTTTGCTGATCGTGAGGGGGTTGTTGTGACGCGGGCGACCGCAGCACAGTCACACACGCAGGTGACGCGGTGCTGGAGCCACCTGGACTCGCTGGAGTCGGAGGCGGTGCACATCTTCCGCGAGGTGGCGGGCGAGCTGGAGAACCCGGTGCTGCTGTTCTCCGGCGGCAAGGACTCCATCGTCATGCTGCACCTGGCGCTGAAGGCGTTCGCCCCGGCACCGGTTCCGTTCCCGCTGCTGCACGTCGACACCGGGCACAACTTCCCGGAGGTGCTGGCCTACCGGGACCGGACGGTGGCCCGGTACGGGCTGCGGCTGCTCGTGGCCGACGTGCAGGACTACATCGACCGCGGAGTCCTGCGCGAACGCCCGGACGGCACCCGCAACCCGCTCCAGACCCTCCCGCTGACCGAGGCCATCCGCCGGCACCGCTTCGACGCGGTGTTCGGCGGCGCTCGCCGGGACGAGGAGAAGGCGCGGGCCAAGGAACGGGTGTTCTCCCTGCGGGACGAGTTCTCGCAGTGGGATCCGCGCCGTCAGCGCCCCGAGCTGTGGCAGCTCTACAACGGCCGCCACGCCCCCGGCGAGCACGTGCGGGTCTTCCCGCTGTCCAACTGGACCGAGCTGGACGTGTGGCAGTACGTCGAGCGCGAGCGGATCGAGCTGCCGGAGATCTACTTCGCCCACCAACGGGAGGTGTTCCGGCGCTCCGGGATGTGGCTGACAGCAGGGGAGTGGGGCGGACCCACCGCGTCGGAACCGGTGGAGAAGCGCCTGGTCCGCTACCGGACGGTCGGGGACATGTCCTGCACCGGCGCGGTGGACTCGGACGCCGCGACCGTCGAGCAGGTCATCACGGAGATCGCGGCCACCCGGCTGACCGAGCGGGGCGCCACGCGCGCCGACGACAAGCTCTCCGAAGCGGCGATGGAAGACCGCAAGCGCGAAGGGTACTTCTAGACATGGGCAAGACCACCGAGCAGACCACCGAGGGGCCGGCGGACACCACCACCCTGCTGCGCTTCGCCACCGCGGGCTCCGTCGACGACGGCAAGTCCACTCTGGTCGGACGGCTGCTGTACGACTCCAAGAACGTGCTGGCCGACCAGTTGGAGGCCGTCGAGCAGGCGTCCCGCAACCGCGGCCGGGACACCCCGGACCTCGCGCTGCTGACCGACGGTCTGCGCGCCGAACGCGAGCAGGGCATCACCATCGACGTGGCGTACCGCTACTTCGCCACCCCGCGGCGCCGGTACATCCTGGCCGACTCCCCGGGCCACGAGCAGTACACCCGGAACATGGTCACCGGCACCTCCACCGCCGAACTGACCCTCGTCCTCGTCGACGCCCGCAAGGGAGTGGTGGAGCAGACCCGCCGCCATGTGGCCATCGCCGCTCTGCTGCGGGTCCCGCACGTGGTGCTCGCGGTGAACAAGATGGACCTCGTCGGATACGAGGAGGCGGTGTTCGCGCGGATCGCGGTCGAGCTGACGGCGTACGCGACCGAGCTGGGCGTTCCGGAGATCACCGCGATCCCGGTCTCCGCGCTGGCCGGGGACAACGTCGTCGAGCCGTCCGCGCACATGGACTGGTACGGCGGCCCCACCGTCCTCGAACACCTGGAGAGCGTCCCGGCCGGCCGCGACCCCTCCGGTCACCCGGCGCGCTTCCCGGTGCAGTACGTGATCCGGCCGCAGACCGCGGAGCACCCCGACTACCGCGGATACGCGGGCCAGATCGCCGCCGGCAGCTTCCACGTCGGTGACTCCGTCACCGTGCTGCCCTCCGGCCACGTGACGACCGTCGCGGCGATCGACGCCCTGGGCGTCCCCGTCCCGAGTGCCTCGGCCCCCGAGTCCGTGACCGTCCTGCTCTCCGACGCCCTGGACGTCTCGCGCGGTGACCTGGTCGTGCCGAGCGGGGCAGCCCCCGAACTCACCCGCCGCATCGAGGCGACGGTCTGCCATCTGCACGAGCGGCCCCTGGTCCCGGGGGCTCACGTGCTGCTCAAGCACACCACGCGCACGGTCAAGGCGGTCGTCAAGGACCTGCCCTACCGGATCGACACGGCGAACGGGCCGGCCCGCCGTCCCCGGCCGGAGTCCCTGACGGCCAACGACATCGCGACGGTGGTGCTGCACACCTCGGAGCCGCTCGCCATGGACGGATACGCGCACTCGCGCCGCACCGGATCCTTCCTGCTGATCGACCCTGCCGACGGGGCCACGCTGGCCGCGGGCATGGCGGGCGCCGCGTTCACGGACGGCTGCGGGGGAGGCCTGTGAGCCGGCCGGTGTACGACAGCCCGCGAACGGCAAAGTCCCTCGCGACGGCCGAGGCACCGCCGGCCCCGCAGGCGGTCCCGGTGCGAGCCGCCGCCGTCCCGCCCGCGCTGGAACTGCGGGGCGTGTCCAAGTCCTTCGGCCACCCCGGCGGCGATCAGCTCGTGCTCGACGACATCGGCCTGGCCGTCGCACCCGGCGAGTTCGTGTGTCTCCTGGGCGCCTCCGGCTGCGGCAAGTCCACCCTGCTCGGCCTGGCGGCGGGGATCGACGAGCCCAGCGCGGGGACGGTCTCGGCGGTCGGCCCGCGCCCCGCGCTGATGTTCCAGGAACATGCGCTGTTCCCCTGGCTGACCGCCGGGAAGAACATCGAACTGGCCCTCAGACTCAGAGGAGTTCCCCGGCGTGAGCGCCGGCCCGAGGCCGAACGCCTGTTGGGGCTCGTCCGGCTGAACGGCGCGTACGGCAAAAGGGTGCACGAGCTGTCCGGCGGCATGCGCCAGCGCGTCGCGCTCGCCCGCGCCCTGGCGCAGGCGTCCCAAGTGCTGCTGATGGACGAGCCGTTCGCGGCGCTGGACGCGATCACGCGCGACCTGCTGCACGACGAGCTGATCCGGGTCTGGCACGAGTGGAACCAGCCCGCCGGCGGCGCCCGCAGCCTGTCGGTGCTCTTCGTGACCCACAACGTCCGGGAGGCGGTGCGGCTCGGCGGGCGGGTGGTGCTGCTGGCCTCCCGGCCCGGCCGCATCGCCCGCCAGTGGCGCATCGACCTGACGTACCCGAGGCGTCTGGAGGACGAGGCAGTGGCCGAGAAGTCGAAGGAAATCACCGAAGAGTTACGCAAGGAAATCAGCCGTCATGCCGGGAGCTGACATCAGACGGCCTCCGGAGGCGGCCGACCTGGCCGGGCTGAGCACCGGGCTGGACGCTCTGCAGAGCACACAGCACCAGGGCGGCGCCCGGCTGGGCAGGGTGCTGCTGGGGCGGGTGGCGCCGCCCGTGGTGGCCTGCGTGCTGATCCTGACGGTCTGGGAGCTGGTCCACCTGTCGGGGGTCAAGCCGGACTACGTCCTGCCCGGCCCGCGCGCGGTGTGGGACGCCCTGGTGGAGCAGTGGTACCTGGGCACCACGCTGGGCGTGATCGGGCAGAGCGTCTCCCACGGAGCCCTCGGCTTCCTCGCGGCGGTCGCGATCGGCACGCCGCTCGGGCTGTTCGTGTGGAGTGTGCGCCCCGTCAGGACCGCGATCGGGCCGATCCTGACCGGTCTGCAGTCCCTGCCCTCGGTGGCCTGGGTCCCGGCCTCGGTCATCTGGTTCGGCCTGACGGAAACGGCCATCTACGCGGTCGTGCTGCTCGGTGCCGTACCGTCCGTCGCCAACGGGCTGGTGGCGGGCCTGGACCAGGTGCCGCCGCTGTTCCTGCGCGCCGGACGGACGCTGGGCGCACAGGGCCTGCGGGCGGTGCGTCACGTCCTGCTGCCCGCCGCGCTGCCCGGTTACCTCGCCGGGCTGAAACAGGGCTGGGCGTTCTCCTGGCGGTCCCTGATGGCCGCCGAACTCATCGCGGGATCCCCGGAGATGGGGTACGGACTGGGCCAGATGCTGGAGAACGGGCGCGTGGCGCAGGACATGCCTCTGGTCCTCGCGACGATCCTGCTGATCCTGTGCGTCGGCATCAGCGTCGACCTCCTCGTCTTCGCACCATTGGAGCGGTACGTGCTGCGTACCCGTGGGCTGCTGGAGCGTGCGCCGTGAACGGTCAGACCGTCTTCGAGGGCGAGGGCATCACCGCCGGCGACCTGCGCTCCCTGCGCTACTTCCTCGCCGTCGCCGACGAGTTGAGCTTCGGCCGGGCCGCCGTGCGCCTGCACATGACGCAGCCGGGGCTCTCCCAGGGCATCAAGGCGCTGGAGCGCCGGCTCGGCATGCCGCTGTTCGAGCGCGACCGGCAGAGTGTCGCCCTGACGGCGGCGGGCCGGGTGCTGGAGCCGAAGGCCCGTCAACTGCTCGCCCACGCCGAGGAGTTCGATCGCTTCGCCGGTGTGCTGGCCGGCCGGCACAACGGGCGGCTCACCCTCTCCTTCTCCCGCTCGGGCGGCATCGGGCTGCCGACCGAACTGACCCGCCGGTTCCGTGAGCAGTACCCCCACATGACGGTCGAGACCGCCACCGGGCACACCCACGCGAACGTCGAGAGGATCCGGATGCGTACGATCGACGTCGGCTTCGTACGGCCGCCGATCGAGGGCGACGACCTCCAGTGCTCCGTCATCGCCTATGACCGGGTGCTCGTCGCCGTCCCGGTCGGCCACCCTCTCGCGGACCGGCCGGGCGTCGCACCGGCGGACCTCGTCGACGAGCCGCTGGTGTTCTTCCCGCGTGAGCGCAGCGGCCTGTGGGAGTCCATGCTCGGCGCGGTGTACGGACCGGGTGCCGCGCCGGAGATCAGCCGGCTGGAACCCGACGAGGCCCACATGCTGGCGGCCGTGGCACAGGGTGCGGGCATCACGCTGGTCACCGAGCCGTCGGCGGCGCTGCTGGCGGTGCCGGGCGTGGTGTTCAAGCCCTTCACGGTGCCGGTCGCCGTGCCGATGGCCCTGGCCTGGCGGAAGGACAACGCCCATGCCGCCCTGCTCACCTTCGTGTCGTTCGTGCACGGTGCGGTCGGACCGGCGGTGCCCCCTTCGCCGGCCGCGGACGCCGTCGTCGCCGGGCAGGGCAGACACGGACAGCCATCGGACGGTGCGACGGTTTCCCGGATCCCGCGCACCCGGGCTATGCGGGAACTGCGGCCGTCCGCGGCCCGGCGGTGAGCGGCGTGCGGATCTCCAGCGTGCAGCACTTGACGCCGCCGCCGGCCTTCAGGAACTCGGACAGGTCGACGCCCAGGGGATGGAAACCGTGCGCGCGCAACTGCTCGATCAGCCCGGTCGCGGCCTGGGCCAGGACCACGTTGTATCCGTCGCTGACCGCGTTGAGGCCGAAGACCGCCGCATCGGCGTCGGAGGCGATCAGCGCGTCGGGGAACAGGTCGCGCAGCACGGCGAGGCTGCCGGGCGAGAACGCGGAGGGGTTGTACATGATCTGGTCGTCGTCGAGCACGGCGAGAGCGGTGTCGAGGTGGTAGTAGCGAGGATCACTCAGAGTGAGGCTCACGACCGGGCGCTGGAAGAACTCCTGGGCCTTCAGGTGGCCCGCCGGGTCCGAGCGGAAGCCGCTGCCGGCCAGCAGCCAGCGGCCGGTGACGAGGTAGTCGCCCTCACCCTCGTTCACGTGGCCGGACTCGTACACCTCGGGGAAGCCGTTGGCGCGGAACCACGCGGCGTAGGCAGGCCCCTCGGCGGCGCGCTCCGCGTTGCGGAAGCGGGCGGCCAGCACCCGGCCGTCCACGACGGTGGCCCCGTTCGCGGCGAACACCATGTCCGGCAGACCGGGCAGGGGGTCGATCAGCTCGACGGTGTGTCCGAGGGCGACGTACAGATCGCGCAGTTCCTCCCACTGCGCGACCGCCAGCCGCCCGTCGACCGGTTTGCTCAGGTCCATCCACGGATTGATGGAGTAGGTGACGTCGAAATGGGTCGGCGGACACATGAGATAGCGCCGCCTGCGGAACACACGCGTGTGCTCGTCGCGCATCAAAGACTTCCTCCGGTGTGCTGGCGAATTTCCGGTGAGGAGCAATGTGCAGCCTCGCATCAGAGGCTGTCCAATTCCTTCTCCTAATCAGCTCATAACGCGGCTCTATAGCGCGACCAGGTGGCCTGAGATGCTTTCAGAAGCCGCTTGACAGGGCGCTCGACGTGCTGCAAAGGTCATAGTCAAATTTCACATGACAGCGGAGGGACGGGGCGTGGGAAAAGCATCAGCCCTGACGAACAGTAAAGCCGTGTCGGTTTCCGATGCGCGCATCGAGGCGGCCCTCGATGCCGGGGATCCGGATATCGGAACCCTGTGGGAACTGTGCATGCTCTTCGAGTTCGACCGTGAGGAGACGGCCGACGGAATAGCCAAGTGGCTCGGGCCTGCGGAGGGCCTTCGTATTCTCGACTGCGCCTGCGGAAGCGGCTTTCCCGCCCTGGAGCTGATCCGTCGCGGCTACGACGTGACCTGTACCGACGGCAGCGAACTGATGCTGACGCACTTCCGGCGCAACGCCGGCATCGAGGGCCTCGACGTCCGGCCCGAGCGCGTGCTGTGGGAGGACCTCCCGCGCCGGTACGCCGACGGCTTCGACGTGGTGATGAACCGCGGCGGGGGCAACTACATCTACGCCGGCGCCTGGGACGACGAAGGGCTGGCCGACCAGGCCACGATGGCCGAGGCCATCGGGCAGTGGGTGGCCTGCGTGCGTCCCGGCGGGCGCTTCTACGTCGACATCACACGTGCGGCGGACCTGGAGCGGCGCGAGGACCAGTCGGTCGTCCACCCCACCCTGCTCATCGGGCAGCACACCGTCGACATCGCCGAGACCATCTCGATCGACCGGTCCACGGGAGTCCGCACCTGGTCGAGCAGCCTGACGCTGGACGGTGCCACATGGGAGTTCCAGCGGCGGTCCCGCTACCTGCGCCACGACCAGCTCGTCGACATCCTCAAGGGCTGCGGCCTCACCGACGTGCGCAAGACGCCCGTCGCGGGCGAGTACTACGACATCTACACCGGAGTGCGTTCCTGACATGAAATTCCGGTCTCTGCACCCCAACCTCCGCGTGCGGATCGTCGTGGGATCCGTGCAGCGCTTCCTCCACGTCATGGTCATGCCCCTGATGACCGTGTTCCTGGCCGAGCGGTTCGGTGTCGCGGTGGCGGGTGCGATGGTCCTGGCCATCGCGGTGTGCGAGGTGTCGGGATCGCTGATCGGTGGCTACCTGGCCGACATCCACGGCCGCCGTCCGCTGCTGCTGGCGGGCGAGGCGGGTGTCGTCGTCGCGTACGCGACGATGGCGGTCGCCGCGATGCCCCGGTGGGAGAACGCCGGCGTCATCTACGCCGGTTTCCTCGCCGGGAGTCTCGCCTCCAACCTCGCGGTGCCGGCGAACGACGCGATGATCGTCGACGTCAGCACCCCCGAGTCACGGCAGTTCGTCTACACGATCAACTACTGGTCGATCAACCTCGCCCTCGCCTGCGGCGTGCTCATCGGCGGCTTCCTGTACGGGGATTACTTCCCCCAGCTGCTCGTCGCAGTCGCCGCCGGATCGCTCGCCGTCCTCCTGGTCACGTTCTTCAGGATCAGCGAGACGGCTCCGGCCGGTGCGGTGTCGGAGAAGACCGAGTCGGCGCGCGCCTACGTCCGCAGCTTCGCGTCCGGCTACCGCGCGGTCCTCGCCGACCGGCTCTTCTCGGCGCTGCTGATCGCGGCCACCCTGCGGATGGCCATCGAAGTGCAGATCAACTACTACATCAACGTACGGGTCAGCGAGACCTTCGAGGAGCAGCGGCTGTTCGGCTTCGGCTCCTGGGACGCGACCGTCAACGGAGTGGAGATCCTCGGCATCCTGCGTGCCGAGAACACGCTGCTGGTGGTCCTGCTCGCCCTGGTCGTCCACCGGCTGCTGCGCCGGATGAGCGACGGGCCGCGGCTGTACGCCGGCGTCATCCTGTTCACCGCCGGCTACATGGTCATGGCCGTGTCCGGCAACGGCTGGGTACTGCTGCTGTCCATGCTCGTCCTCACCGTCGGCGAACTGCTCAACGTGCCCGTGCAGCAGACCATGCTCGCCGACCTGGTCCCCGAGCGGTCGCGCACCAAGTACATGGCGGTCTTCAACCTCAACGTCCGCCTCGCCCTGCTCATCGCCTCCCTGTGCATGACCCTCGGAGCGGTCGTCTCACGCTGGGGTATCGCGGTGCTGTACGCCCTCTTCGGAGTCGTGATCATCCTCAAGTACCGCACCGTCCTGATCGCGCGGGCCAGGGAGCGGGCCGCGCTCGACGCGGAGGGCTCCGAACTCGTCGGGCCGGCACAAGACTGAAAGGGAAACACATGGATCCGTCGCGGACGGACAGCCCCGTCGTCGACGTACTGGGCGTGGGGTTCGGCCCGGCCAACCTGGCACTCGCCATCGCGGTCACCGAACACAACGAGACCGGCGAAGGACCGCCGCTGACCGCCGAGTTCCTCGAACGCAAACCCGCGTTCGACTGGCACGGCGGCATGCTCATCGAGGGCACCACCATGCAGGTGGCCTTCCTCAAGGACCTGGCGACGCTGCGCAATCCGGTCAGCCGGTTCGGCTTCGTGCCCTACCTGCACGCCCGGGACCGGCTCGTCGACTTCATCAACCACAAGGTCCTGTATCCGTCCCGGGTCGAGTTCCACGACTACCTCTCCTGGTGCGCGGGCCAATTGGACCACCTGGTCCGCTACGGCCACGAGATGGTCTCCGCCCGGCCGGTCGCCGAGGACGGGGTCGTCACCCATTTCGAGGTCATCGCCCGCGACGCGGACAAGGGCGACCTGGTCGTCAGGAAGGCCCGCAACCTGGTCGTCGCCCCGGGCCTGCTACCCCGCATGCCCAGCGGGCTGGAGATCTCGGCGCACATACGGCACAGCTCCACCACGCTGCACGACCTCGCGCGGCTGGACGCGTCGGGGCGCACTCCCCGCCGGTTCGTCGTCCTGGGCGCCGGGCAGAGCGCCGCCGAGGTCGCCGACCACCTGCACCGCTCCTACCCGGCCGCCGACGTGCACGCCGTCTTCTCCCGTTTCGGCTACAGCCAGGCCGACGACAGCCCGTTCGCCAACAGGATCTTCGACCCCTCGGCCGTCGACGACTTCCACGCCGCGCCGCCGCAGGTGAAGGACTCCCTCTTCGGCTACCACGCCAACACCAACTACTCGGTCGTGGACGTCGACCTCATCGAGGAGATGTACCGCCGGATCTACGAGGACAAGATCGTCGGCGTCGAGCGCCTGAGCCTGCACAACGTCTCGGTGCTGCGCGACGTCCAGGAGTCCGACGAGTCCGTCAAGCTGACGATCCATCATCTGGCCTCCGGCCGGAGCACCGATGTCGAGGCGGACCTGCTGGTGTGCGCCACCGGTTACCGGGCCGCCGACCCGCTGGACCTGCTCGGCCCCGCCGGAGACCTGCTGCGCCGTGACGCGGAGGGCAGGCTGCTCGTCGAGCGCGAGTACCGGGTCGCCACCGCGGCAGAGGTCCACGCCGGCGTGTACCTCTGCGGCGCCACCGAGCACTCCCACGGCATCACCTCCTCACTGCTGTCCAACGCCGCCGTACGAGCGGGCCAGATCCTCGGCTCCGTGCTCGACCGCGGACGCGTGGCCGGCCCGGCCGTCGCACGGCAGGACGTGGCCCCGGTCTCGTCGCACTGACAGCCGGCCAGGACCGATGGACGCCCCACAAGCGCGTGCTGAGAGAGCGAGAGGCACATGATCAGGACGTTCCGTATCCACGAAGAGAACGCGGCCCAGGAGTTCGGCATGGCCTGCCAGCGCCTGGTGCCCTGGGCCGGACAGGACGAGGAGCCGCCCTTCGGCGCCATGGCCTGCTTCCTGCCCGCCGGAGACAGATCCGCACCCGACTGCCACGACCAGGACGAGGTGATGATCACCTTGGGCGGCCGTGGCACCGTCGACGTCGGCGAGGAGAGCGCCCCCATCGGCGCCGGCACGGTGCTGGTCATTCCCCGCAACCAGGCCCACACCGTGCACAACTCGGGTGACGCCGACCTCAGCTGGGTCTCCTTCTACTGGCCCCTGCACGAGCCGAAGAGCGGGGACGACGCATGAGCGCGCCGGCCCCGACCTGGATCACCGCGACCCCGCCGACGCCCAACGGCGAACTGCACGTGGGCCACCTGGCGGGCCCCTACCTCGCCGCCGACGTGCTGCGCCGCTTCACCCTGGCCGAGGGGGAGCGGGTCCTGATGACCAGTGGCCTCGACGACCACCAGAGCTACGTCGCCGTGCGCGGAGAACTCGACGGACACACCGGCGAGGAGGTCGCCGACCTCAACGGCGAGCGCATCACCCGCGGCTGGCAGCTCGCGGGAGCCGACTTCGACCGGCTGATCGCGCCGCGCAGCGACCGGGGATACGCCGAGTTCGTCCAGGCGTTCTTCCAGAAGCTGTACGACAACGGCGTCCTGGTGCCCCGCACCCGACCGCTCCCGTACTGCGTGCCCTGTGACCGCTGGCTCTACGAGGCGTACGTCTCCGGTGGCTGCCCGCACTGCGGCAGCGGTTCCAACGGCAACGCCTGCGAGCCGTGCGGCCGGCCCAACGACTGCGGCGACCTCGTCGATCCGCACTGCGTCGTGTGCGGCGCGGCAGCCGAACTGCGCCCCCAGACCCGCCTCTACCTGCCGCTCGCGCCCTTCGCCGACCGCCTGGCCCGCTTCTGGCGGGACACGCTCATGCCGCCGCACCTGCGCGGGCTGTGCGAGCGGATGCTCGGGGACGGCATGCCGGAGATCGCGGTCAGCCACCCCTCCGACTGGGGCGTCCCGGTGACCGTGCCCGGCTTCGAGGACCAGCGGATCTTCGTCTGGTTCGAGATGGCGCCGGGCTACCTCCTGCAGTGCGACCCCGACTCCGCACGCCCCACCTCCGGCCCCGTCCAGTTCTTCGGCTTCGACAACGGCTACTTCCACGCCGTCCTCTTCCCGGCGCTCTTCATGGCCTGGGACCCGGAGATGCCGCTGGCCAGAGCGTTCGTCGTCAACGAGTTCTACCGGCTGGAGGGAAAGAAGTTCTCCACGAGCCGCCGGCACGCGGTGTGGGCGCTGGAGGCGCTGAAGGAGGGCGGCGCCGACGCCCTGCGCTTCCACGCGCTGCGTGACCGGCCCAACGGCCGCCAGACCAACTTCAGAAGCGGCGACCTCGCCCGGGCCCGCGAGCACCTGGACACCGGGTGGAACGGCTGGCTGAACCGCCTGGTCGAGGCCGTGCGCGCCGAGACGGGCGGCGTCGTCCCCGGCGAGCAACCGGCCGGAGACGGCTGGGAGTTGCTCAAGGCGCGACTCACCCGCCTGTGCGACGAGCTGCGTGAGGCGTACTCCGTCGAGGGCTTCGACACCCGCCGCGCGGTCGCCCTCCTCGACGAAGCCGTCTCCTGCGGGGCCGACTTCGGGCATGTCCACCGCCATGAGCGGGAACGCCCCGCGGGCCGTCCCCCGTACCGGGCGGCCCTCAGCGGCGAGCTCGCCGTGGCGTCGGCGCTGGCCGCCTGGGCGGCCCCGGTCGTCCCCGTGGGCGCCGCCCGGCTCAGCGAGGCACTGGGGTGGGAGCCCGCGCGGCGCGTGGACGCGGCGGCACTGACCCCGCCCCCGGCGGGTACGGTGCTCACGCTGCCGGACGGCCCGCTCTTCGGGAGCTGACGGCCGATGAGCGCACGGGAAGCGACGCGACGCCCCCGGGTGGCGGTGGTGGGGCCGTTCAGCGGGCCGCGCGCCGCCTGGGGCGAGCTCCTGAGCAGCGCGGTCGACGCGGTGCGCCGGGCCCCGGTCGAGTGGCGGTTCTTCGACGACCAGGGTGACGCGGAGCAGGGCGAGGTCAGGGCGCGCGAGGTCGTCGCCGACGGCGGGTTCGCCGCGGTCGTCGGCCACTTCAACAGCCTCGGTGCCCGCGGCGCTCTGCCGGTCTACCGGGAGCACCGGCTGCCGGTGCTGCTGCCGCTCGCCACGGCGCCCGGCCTGCTGGACGGGTCCGACGGCCTCGTGCTCAGGTTGTGCTCCGACGACGCCGGGCAGGCCGCGGCCGTGGTGGCGGCCTGCCGCGAGCAGGGGCATGAGCACCTGGACGTGGTGCACGACGGCACCGGCTACGGGCTGCGGCTGGCCGGACTCCTGCGGGAGGCCGCCGAGCCGGAGCTGTCGGTGGGCGTCCACGCGCGGTGGCCGGCGACCCCGGGGACGGCGGTCGCGCTGTGCGGTGTCCACCACGGGGCGGCCGCGTTGCTGCGGAGCCGGACGACGCCGGCTCCCGGGCAGTGGGTCGTCGCGACCGACGACTGCGACATACCCGAGTTCGCCGAGCTCGCCGGGGCCGCCGTCGAGGGCGTGCGGGTGGCGCGGCTGGCCGGAGGACCCGCGGCACGGGTCGTGGCGGCCTGCGCGGCGCTGGCCGGAGCCCTCGGCAAGCATCCGGAGCGCCGTGCCGAGCGGCTGGCCAAGACCGTGCGGGGCGAACTGGCCTGGGCGCTGGACGCGCGGGGCGAGCCGGTGAAGGGCTCACCCCGCGCCGGCTGGGAGGTGCTGCCCGTCGCCGTCCCGCCGCCACCTCAGGGTCCTTTCGACGTGGCAGTGGTCGGCGGAGGCGTGGTCGGCCGGGCGACGGCGGCCGAAGTCGCCGAGCGGGGGCGGTCGGTGATGTTGCTGGACGGCGGAGGAGACGCCGCCAGCACGGTGTCCGGGGCACTGGTGCGGGCCTTTGAGGCCGACGCCGCCGAGCGAGCCCGGGCGATCAGATCCTTCCAGCTGCTGTGGGGCAGCGAGGAGCGGGCGGCCGCTCATGGCTTCCGCAGGACCGGCGCGTTGGTCCTGTTCGGGCCCGGGGGCAGGACCGCCGCGGAGGAAGGGGCGGCCGAACTGGTCGCCGCCGGCCTGGCCGCCGAGGTCCTGGACATCGACGACGTCACCCGCCGCTGGCCCCTGATCGAGGGCAAGGATTTGGAGGGCGCGGTCTGGGAGCCGGGCGGCGGGTACGCGGTGGCGGCCGTGGCGCTGGCCGCGATGACGGACCGGGCCCGCCGGGCCGGAGCGCACATCGTGGACGGCCACGCGGTGCGGACGCTGGCGTGCGACGCCGGTTCCGGAGTCGTGCTGGACGGCCGGCTGCACGCGGAATCGGTGGTGCTGGCGGCGGGCTGCGGCACACCGGAACTGCTCGGTGAGCACTGGCCGGCCGGGCACACCGCCCGCACCAAACGGATCCAGTACGCGATCTTCGAGCGGCCGTCCGGCACGGAGGACGAACCGTTCCCCGTGCTGGTCGACCTGACCACCGGGATGTGGGCACGGCCCGACGGCCTGGACGCGGTGCTGGCCGGATTTCCCGTCGAGGAGTGGAACGTGCCGCCCACCGCCGACACCGCCCTGACACCCGCTCAGATCGGCCTGCTCCGGGAACGGGTCGGTCCGCGACTGCCGTTCCTGACCGCGGCCAGGGCGCTCGCCGGCGTGCGCGGCCGCGATCTGTTCGTCAGTCCGGCGGCTCTGCTGGGACCCGTGCCCGGCCTTGCGCGCACCGTCGTGGCGGCGGGCTGGTCGGGCGCCGGCTTCAAGTCGGCTCCGGCGGCGGGGGAGACGGCGGCCGAGACGGTGTCCGGGTTGGCAACCGGTGCCGGTCGGGCGCGGGGAGCCATGGCCCAGACCGACACGCTCAGTGACGAACAGCGAGGGGCGACCACGTGCCCCGGGGGCGCTGAAACGCTGCCGACGGGCTGACCGCGGGCGGACGACCGGCGGGTGAAAGGCAGACGGCGAGGGCCGAGGGGTGTGAAGCCCCTCGGCCCTCGCCGTCTGCCCGTGACCACTTCTGACCAGGTCAGATCGAACTCTTTCTCTTCGCGGAAGCCTTAAGTCGAGGACTTATCGGTCTGTCGTACGAGACCTCATACCAGAGCGGGACGCTCACCGTATGAGTTTGTCAACTGCCCACCGCACATGATGCGCTGGTGACTACTGTCAGTGGCCGTCGGGAAACAGGGCGGATCAGGGAGCGGGGGCCGGCACGTGCAGGCGCAAGGCGGACGGCGGAGTCGACGCGAAGGGGATCCCCGCTGCCCGCGCACGACCGACGCGGGCGAGTCCCGCCGGGTGGCCCAGGGTGCGCTGACGCGGCCGCGTGCGCCCGGCCGTACCACCGCAAGCCCCCCTGGCACCCAGGACCGACGGACCAGTACGAGGACACCGATGTCTCACCTCCGCGCCCCGGGCGCACGCGCAGACCGCCGTGAGGGCGGGCGGCACGGGCGGCCGGCCGCCCGCACCGCACCCGCGCCGCACGAGACCCATATACGGCCCCAGCTGCTGCGTCTCGCCGTGCTGCCGCCCATCGCCGTCGCCCTCAGCGGCTGTGCCGCCGTCCTGTTCACCGTCCGGTCCACCGGGGCGCGGCCGGGGCCGACGCTGTGGGCCGTGCTCGCCGGGGCGGTCTCGGTGACCCTCGTCGGCATCGTCGTCGCCGCGGTGGCCGCGGGCCGGGCCGCCCGGTCCATGAACGACCGCATCGGCGTCCTGCGCCGCACCACCGCGCGGCGCGAGGCCGACCTGCGCACCCTGGTCGAGGCGCTGCGCCGCGGCGACGGACCGCCGCAGCCCGGCCCGCAGAGCAGTCCGCGTTCCGGCCCCGCCGAGGGCGCCGACGACCTCGAACTCCTCGCCGCCGACCTGACCCGCGCGCACGACGGTGCCGTCACCGCCGTCGTCCAGGCCTCGCAGCTCTCCAGCCAGGCGGGCAGCGAGCAGAAGCTCGAGGTGTTCGTCAACCTCGCCCGGCGCCTGCAGTCGCTCGTGCACCGCGAGATCTCCATCCTCGACGAGCTGGAGAACGAGATGGAGGACCCCGACCTGCTCAAGGGGCTCTTCCACGTCGACCACCTCGCCACCCGCATCCGCCGCCACGCCGAGAACCTCGCCGTGCTCGGCGGGGCCGTCTCCCGCCGCCAGTGGAGCAACCCGGTCTCCATGACCGAGGTGCTGCGCTCCGCCATCGCCGAGGTCGAGCAGTACTCGCGGGTCAAGCTCGTGCCGCCGATCGACGGCACCCTGCGCGGACACGCCGTGGCCGACGTCATCCACCTGCTGGCCGAACTCGTCGAGAACGCCACGGTGTTCTCCGCCCCGCACACCCAGGTGCTGCTGCGCGCCAACCTCGTCACCTCCGGGCTCGCCGTCGAGGTCGAGGACCGAGGCCTGGGCATGCCCCTGGAGGAGCAGACGCGGATGAACGCCCTGCTCGCCGACCCGGACCAGGTGAACGTCGCCCGGCTCCTCGCGGACGGCCGCATCGGGTTGTTCGTCGTCTCGCAGCTGGCCCGGCGGCACGGCATCACCGTCCGCCTCCAGAGCAACATCTACGGCGGAGTGCAGGCGGTGCTCGTCGTGCCGCAGGCGCTGCTGGGGGCCGAAGCGGGCGCGCCCGGGAGCACCGGGCAGCACGGTCCCCTGGCCGACGGGGCCGAGGAGGCTGTGCCAGGGGCCTCGGCGGTGTACCGGCTCACGTCCGGGTCGGGCGCCGCGTCCCAGGCGTTGCCGTCGGTTCCGCAGACCGCGGGCACCGTATCCCGGGCGCACCAGCAGGAGGCCGAACGGCCCTCGGGCGCAAGCCCGCAGAGCGGCCGCCCCGCGCCCCTGCCCGTGCGCGGGACCCGTCGGGAGCGGCCCAACCCGGCCGAGGCGAGGCCCGGGATCAGCCCCGACGACCGACGCATCCTCGCCGAGAACGTGACCACACCGCCCACCCCGCGCA
>NZ_MUKA01000713.1 GCF_002150735.1 Streptomyces africanus | reverse complement strand
TGATCAGCGTGGTGGGGACGGATCGGGCGGGGGGCTACCGGGTGCGGGTGACACGAGGGGCGATAGCGGCAGGCAGCAGGAGGTAGGGCCCGGCGGGGGTCGATCAGCGCACAAGGGTCGGGCGGATTCCGGGTTCCGGGTTCCGGATTACGGTAGGCGTGCCGCCACCGCCGTACCGGAGAGCCGATGCCAGCGAAGCCCACGAACGACGCCCACGAGGGGACCGGGAGCGGGGCGCCCACCGAGGCGGTCACGCCGTTGATCCGCGGCATCGCGGTCCTGCGGGAACTGACCGAGGCGGACGGCACCCTGAGCCTCAGCGCCCTCGAACGGGCCACCGGCCTCGCCCGCTCCACGATCGACCGCATCACCGCCACGCTCGCCCGCATGGACTACGTCCGCCTGGACGGCAGGGACGTGCACCTGGCCCCCCGCCTGATGGAACTGGGCAACGCCTACCTCTGCGCGCTGCGCCTCCCCGCCCTCCTCGCCGCCCGAGCGGACGCCCTGGCCGACGAACTGGACGAGTCGGTGTCCCTGGCGGTCGCCGACCGCGACGGCATCCGCTTCATCCACCAGGCCACCCGCCGCCGCGCGATGTCCCTCAGCTTCCGCATCGGCGACCTGCTCCCCGCCGAACGCACCGCACCGGGACCGCTGTTCGCGACGGAGTGGACGGACACCGACTGGCAGCGCTGGCGCGACCGCAGGGCGTCGGACCCGAGGGACCTGTCCTTCACGGCCGTACCACCGCGCACGTACGGAGCGGACCACCGAGACGACGATGCCTTCGCCGGCCGCACGGAAGAGGCGGCCGCGAACGGCTGGGCCCTGGACGACCAACTGATCGAACCGGGCCTGGTGGCGGTCTCGGTCCCGGTCCGGTCCCCGCACGCGGGCGACAGCCGGAAGATCGCGTGCGTGGCGAGCGTGGTCAGCCACACGAGCCGCCACACGGCCCACGACCTGCGCACCACCCTGCTCCCGAGGCTGCGCTCGGCGGTGACGGAGATGGAACGCGAACTGCGCCGCACGCCACCCCCGGAACCCGGCCCGCCCCCCTCGAACCTGGCGCTCTGGACGGGCGCGTCCAAGCAGCAGCTGGGCCGCGACTTCATCGAATCCCTGGCCCGCGGCCTGACGGTCCTGACGGCCTTCGGCGAGGGCAGGCCGGAGCTGACCCTCACGGAGGTGGCCCAGGCGACGGGCCTGGCCCGGGCCACGGCCCGCCGGGCGCTGATCACCTACGAACACCTGGGCCTGGTGACGACCCCGAACCCCCGCACCTTCACCCTCACCCCCCGGGTCCTCTCCCTGGGCT
>NZ_MUKA01000167.1 GCF_002150735.1 Streptomyces africanus | reverse complement strand
CCCACCCCCCATCCACGCCACAGTCGTAGGAGCAGTGCGCGCGCACGTTCGTACGTCGTGAGGGGTGGTCTCTGTCGTGGGCGACACCGGGAGGCTTGGGCCGGCGGGGGCCTCCGCCAGTGGGCCGGGGCTGGTGCGGCGTCGGCGGCGGCGGTGGGTGCGGATCGGGGCGTTCGCGGTCGCCGGTGTCGTCGCCGCGGCCGCCGGGGCCGGATGGGCCGTGTACGCGAAGCTCAGCGGCAACATCACGCCCGACGAGGCCGCCGCCGCCGAGCTCGCCCGGTACGAGAAGGAGCGGCCCACCTCGCTGGTCAAGGACGCGCGGAACATCCTGCTGATCGGGTCCGACTCGCGCGAGGGGGAGGACAACGCGCGCTACGGGCGCGACTCCGGGACCGAGCGGTCGGACACCACGATCCTGCTGCACCTGTCCGCGGGCCGGGGCAGCGCCACCGCCGTCTCCCTGCCCCGGGACCTGATGGTGAACGTGCCGGGCTGCCGGCGCCCGGACGGGTCGCGCAGCGTACCGCGGTTCACCATGTTCAACCGGGCGTTCCAGGTGGGCGGTTCGGCCTGCACCATCCGGACCGTCGAGAAGCTCACCGACATCCGCGTCGACAACCACGTCGTCGTCGACTTCCACGGCTTCAAGGAGATGGTCGACGCGGTCGACGGCGTGGAGGTGTGCCTGCGGGAGCCGATCGACGACCGGGCCGCCAAGCTGCGGCTCCCCGCCGGACGGGTGACCCTCGACGGCGAGCAGGCGCTCGGCTACGTCCGCGTCCGCAAGACGCTCGGTGACGGCAGCGACACGGAACGAATGGAACGGCAGCAACGGTTCCTCGGAGCACTCGTCAACAAGGTGCGCAGCAATGACGTCCTGCTGAATCCGGTGAAGCTGTATCCCGTGCTGGACGCCGCCACGTCCTCCCTCACAACCGACCCGGATCTGGCCAGCCTGCGCGGTTTGTACGAACTCGTGCGCGGGCTGCGCGACATCCCCATGGAACGTGTGCAATTCCTGACCGTTCCACGGGAGTCGTACGCGTACGACGCCAATCGCGACCAACTCGTGGAGCCCGAGGCGGAGAGGTTGTTCGAGCGGTTGCGTACGGACACACCCGTGGTGGTGGCCGGAAAGGTTCCGCACGGTCCCGCCCCCTTGAGGCCTACCGATTCGCGTGACGGGTCGTACGGGGATTCCCATCCGGGGCCGTTTACCGAGCCCGCCGTCACCGTTTCTCCTCCACCGACGTTCCGGGGGAACACGGCAGCCGAGGACACCTGTGAGTAAAGCGGGCACCAAGGCCGCTCCAAGGCAATGGACTCTTCACCCAGGAAATGGGCGAATTGCCCAGGTGTAGGGACGTGGAATTTGTCACCGTCGTCGTTCGGCACTGAACTGGGCGGTTAGTGTGAGCGATCCGGTGCGCCCGGCTCTGAGGACGGTCCTGAGGTCGCGCACTGTGTGACCGAGACCCGGGTGCCTTGGAGGGGGAGGCGCCGCGTGCCCCGACGGAGGAAACAGACAACCGTGGACGCGCAAGGCCGTGGGCGGGCGGACGATATCGATCCCGCAGACCAGTGGGTGCTCAATCCGAACACCGGCGAATACGAACTGCGACTGCCCCCTTCCGCACCGCAGTCGGGCGTCCCCAGTCCTCGCCGGCCACCGGCCTCCGACGGGGTCCCGTCCGGGCGCGGCCGCAGGGATGCCGGCGGCCGCAGGGATGCCGGCAGTCGCACGGACGCGCCGGGCCGTGCGGCCCCGCCGCGCAGGCGCCGCGGAGCGCCGGAGGAGCCACTGCCGGGACGGCGCGGACGGCGGCCGGCCAAGAAGGCCGCGAAGGGCAAGAAGGTCCTGCTGTGGACCGGCGGCACGATGGCGTTCGTGCTGGTCGCCGGGGCGGGCGCCGCGTACTTCTACATCGAGCACCTGAACGGCAACATCGCGTCCGTCTCCGACGACGGCGCGAGCACCGGTGGCTTCCAGAAGGACAAGGCCATCAACATCCTGCTGATCGGCACGGACAAGCGCACCGGCAAGGGCAACGAGAGCTACGGCGACGCGGGCAGTGTCGGGCACGCCGACACCACGATCCTGCTGCACGTCTCCAAGGACCGTTCGAACGCGACCGCGCTCAGCATCCCGCGTGACCTGATCGTCGACGTGCCGGACTGCCCGACCACGCAGGAGGACGGCTCGCAGAAGGTCATCCCCGGCACGCAGAAGGCCCGCTTCAACACCAGCCTCGGGCAGGACGGCCGCACGCCCAGCTGCACCATGCGGACCGTGACCGAGCTGACCGGGGTCAAGCCGGACAACTTCATGGTGGCCGACTTCAACGCGGTCAAGACGCTGACCAGCGCGGTCGGCGGGGTCGAGGTCTGTCTGGGCAAGGACATCGACGACCCGGACTCGCATCTGAAGCTGTCGAAGGGCACGCACACCATCGAGGGCGAGCAGGCGCTGGCGTTCGTGCGGACCCGGCACGCCGTCGGCTTCGGCGGCGACCTGAGCCGGATCGGGCTCCAGCAGCAGTTCCTGAGCGCGCTGATGCGCAAGCTGAAGTCCAACGACACGCTCACCAGCCCCTCCAAGATGCTCGACCTGGCCGAGGCGGGCACCAAGGCCCTGACCGTCGACTCGCAGCTGGACAGCATCGGCAAGCTGAAGGACCTCGGTCTGGAGCTGGGCAAGCTCAACACCAAGAACCTGACGTTCACCACGACCCCGGTGATCGACAACCCGACGGAGAAGGTCAAGAGCACGGTCGTGCTGAACGAGTCGACGGCCCCGCAGGTCTTCGACATGATCAAGAACGATGTCTCCTTCACCGCGGTGAAGGAGCAGAAGAAGAAGGAGGCGGCCGCCGTGGCCGCCCGTCTGAAGGGCAGCAAGTCGCCGGCCTCCGAGGTCCGGGTGCGGATCCTCAACGGCGGCGCCGAGCCCGGCAGCGCCCAGGAGACGCTCAGCTGGCTCCAGGTCGAGGAGGGCGTGACCAAGTCGGAGAACGCCGGCAACGCGCCCGCGGAGCTGGCGAAGACGACCCTCGAGTACGCCCCCGACCAGGCGGACCAGGCCCGCCGCCTCGCCGACATCATGGGGCTGTCCGGGTCGGCGATGAAGCCGGGCAAGAGTGTGCAGAACGCCCAGGGACTGCCGGCGATGACGCTGACCCTGGGCAAGGACTTCAAGGGTGCGGGCGCTTCCCTCACCGCTCCGTCGAAGGCGCCGGAGGGTGTTCAGAAGTCCACGGCGGACAAGGTCGAGTGCGCCGAGTGACCTGACGGGCCTGCCGTACGTCTCACAGGGCGTACGGCAGGCCTTGTCCGGTGACACGGGGGTGGGGAAGAGCAGATGGCACGCAGCAGCAGTGTGTACGGAGAGGGGACCAGGCCGCGGGCCGTCCCGGAGGAGCCGGTCCCGGGCGGCCCCGGTGACCCGGGCAGCCCGGCGCGGCCGGGCGACGGGCACCGCCGGGGAGGCCGCAGACCCGGCCGCGGTCGTGGGCGCCGCGTCCTGCGCTGGTCGGCGGCGTCCCTCTCCGTGCTGATCCTCGCGACCGCCGGCGCCGGCTACCTGTACTACGAGCACCTCAACGGCAACATCGAGAAGGGCCGGCGCAGCAGCGGCGACTCAAAGGCGACGAAGGCCACCCCGAACGCGGCCGGGCAGACGCCCCTGAACATCCTGCTGATCGGCTCCGACAGCCGTGCCTCCGACGAGAACGTGAAGCTGGGCGGCGCGCGCAAGGACCGCGGCAATCCGCCGCTGGCCGACGTGCAGATGCTCATCCACCTGGCCGCGGACCGCAAGAGCGCCGCCGTGGTGAGCATTCCGCGCGACACCCGGGTCGACATACCCAAGTGCACCGACCCGGAGACCGGGCGGACCTACCCGCCGGTCAACACGATCATCAACACCTCGCTGGCCCGGGGCGGAGCGGGCTGCACGCTGGCGACCTGGGAGAACCTCACCGGGATCTACGTCGACCACTGGATGACGATCGACTTCGCGGGCGTGGTGAAGATGGCCGACGCGATCGGCGGGGTCGAGGTGTGCGTGCGGCAGAACGTGTGGGACCGCCCGCTGCCCGGCGTGCCCGGCGGCTCGGGTCTGAAGCTGACGGCCGGCCGGAAGAAGGTCGAGGGCGAGCAGGCCCTCCAGTGGCTGCGCACCCGGCACGCCTGGGGCAGCGACCCGCTGCGGGCCCGGGCGCAGCACATGTACATGAACTCGATGATCCGCACGCTCAAGGCGCAGAACGTCTTCACCGACACCGGCCGGCTGACGGACCTGGCCGAGGCGGCGACCAAGTCGCTGCACGTGTCCGAGGAGCTCGGCACGGTGAAGAAGCTGTACGACCTGGGGATGCAGCTGAAGACGGTCCCGACGGACCGCATCACCATGACGACGCTGCCCACGACCGAGGACCCCAAGGACCGCAACCACCTGATCCCGGCAGGCGCCGACGCCGACCGGGTGTGGGACATGATCCGCGACGACGTGCCCTTCGACGGCAAGGGCGCGAAGAAGGCCTCCAAGACCTCCGAGGCGCCCGAGACCTCCAAGGACCCCGCCGCCGCGGACGACGCGATCGGTGTCCTGGTGCAGAACGCCACGCGTTCGGCCACCCTCGGCCCGGTGACCGGCCGCGCGGGCGCCATCACCCGGTCGCTGGTGGAGAAGGGCTTCACGAAGGCCGCCGCGGACACCTCGGGCGCGCTGTCCGAGGAGCGGACCCTGGTGCGCTACCCGAGCGCCGAACTGGCGGGCGACGCGCAGCGGGTCGCCAAGTCGCTGGGCATTCCGGCGAGTTCGGTGCGACGGTCGACGGACGTCTCCGGCGTCACGGTCGTCGTGGGCGCCGACTGGCGTACGGGTACGGCCTATCCGAAGCAGCCGGCTCCGAAGGCCGGGGACCTGCCCGGCGACGTGGACGCCCTCAACGGCTCGGACACCGGGAAGTGCATGGACGTGTACAAGCCCTACCGCTGGTAGCGAGCGGAGGAGCGACGCGCACACCGGTCGACGACTTTCTTCCACCCCCGTACAGGGAATTGGGCGGAATTGCCCGCCTGCATGGACCTTGAATTTGTCATTCAGCGCACATCGACGTTCAACTGGGCGGATAGTGTGAGCGATCCAGAGCTTCTGTGATGACCAGTACCCGTGCGCCTTCCGGGGGGAGAAGGCGCCGCGTGCCCCGACGGAGGAAACAGACAACCGTGGACGCGCAACGCCGTGGCCGGGGGGAACAGATCGACCCGGCAGACCAGTGGGTACTCAATCCGGACACCGGCGAATACGAACTGCGACTGACTCCCTCCGGAACGCAGTCGCCGGCGTCCGGAGCACGCGGATCCACTCCCCCGCCGAGGGCGGGCGGCACCCGCACCGACGTTCCGCCCCAGCGCCGGCGGCGCGGTGCGCCCCAGGAGCCGCCGCCCGGGCGGCGCGGTGGCCGCCGGCCGGTGCAGCAAAAGCCGAAGAAGGCGAAGAAGGTGCTGATGTGGACCGGCGGCACGATGGCGTTCGTGCTGGTCGGCGTCGGCGGGGCCGGCTACTTCTACCTCCGGCACCTGGAGGGCAACGTCACGACGACCGACATCGGCAGCGCGGGCGCCAGCACCTTCAGCAAGGACGAGGCCTTCAACATCCTCATCATCGGCACGGACAAACGCACCGGTGAGGGCAACGAGGGCTACGGCGACAAGGGCAGCTCCGGGCACGCCGACACCACGATCCTGCTGCACGTCGCCAAGGACCGCTCCAACGCGACCGCGCTCAGCATCCCCCGGGACCTGATCGTGAACATCCCGGACTGCCCGACGAAGCTGGAGGACGGCTCGGAGAAGGTCGTCCCGGGCCAGCAGGGCGTCCAGTTCAACCGGAGCCTCGGGGAGAACGGCCGGGACCCGGGCTGCACGATGCGCACGGTCAAGGAGAACACCGGCATCCAGGCCGACCACTTCATGATGGCCGACTTCAACGCGGTGAAGACGCTGACGACGGCGGTGGAGGGGGTCGACGTCTGCGTGGAGAAGCCGGTCAACGACAAGCAGTCCAAACTCGTCCTGCCCGCGGGCCCGTCGAAGGTCGAGGGCGAACAGGCCCTCGCGTTCGTCCGTACCCGCAAGAGCTTCGGCAACCACGGCGACCTGGACCGCATCAAGGTGCAGCAGCAGTTCCTGGGCTCGCTCATGCGCAAGATGTCCTCCGGTGACACCCTCACCAGCCCCTCGAAGCTGCTGAAGCTGGCCGAGGCCGCGACCAAGGCGCTGACCGTGAACGAGGCCATCGGCAACGTCGGCACGCTCAAGGACATCGCCCTGGAGCTGAAGAAGGTGCCGACGAAGAACATCGCCTTCACGACCGTCCCGGTGAGGGACAACCCGGCGGAGACGGTGAAGGTGACGGTCGTCCTCGAAGAGTCGAAGGCTCCCCAGCTGTTCGACATGATCCGCAACGATGTCTCGCTCACCGAGGTCAAGCAGCAGAAGAAGAAGGTCAAGGACGCCGAGGCCGCGCGGCTGAAGGGCACCAAGGCTCCGGCAGCCGAGGTGCGGGTGCGGATCCTCAACGGCGGTGCCGACCCCGGCAGCGCGCAGAAGACCCTCCAGTACCTCCAGGTCGAGGAGGGCGTGACCAAGTCCGAGAACGGCGGCAACGCGCCCGCCGAACTGGCGAGGACCACGCTGGAGTACGGCCCCGGCGAGGCCGACCAGGCCCGCCGCCTCGCCGCCATCATGGGACTGTCCGGGGCGGCGATGAAGCCCGGCGAGAGCGTGAAGAACGCCCAGGGGCTGCCCGCCATGACCCTGACCCTCGGCAAGGACTTCAAGGGCGCCGGCGTGAAGCTCGACGCCCCGGTCGAGACGGCGGACGTGGACAAGTCCACCGCCGACAAGGTGAAGTGCGCGAGTTGACCCGCTGAGGGCAACTGACGGGCCCGTCATGCGTCTAACAGGAGGCAGGACGGGCCTGTCGCGTGCGCGGGGGGCGGGAAGGACCGGGAAGTGACGCAGAGCGGTGTGCGGGAGAACGAATCGCGGCAGGGCGTCCGCCAGGAACCGGACCCGGGCGAGACCCCGTCGGCGAGGGGCGGCACGCCCGGCGGCCAGGGGCCGCGCCGGCGTCCGAGGCGGCTGCTGAGGTGGTCCGCAGCCGTGCTCGCGGTCCTCATACTCGGGACGGCCGGGGCCGGATACCTCTACTACCGGCATCTGAACGGCAACATCAAGAAGGACGCGCTGAACCTCGGCGACCACAAGGTCGCCGCGCCGACGCCGAACGCCGCCGGGCAGACCCCGCTGAACATCCTGCTCATCGGCTCGGACGCGCGGGACAGCAAGGAGAACCAGAAACTCGGCGGCGCCCGTGAGACGTTCGGCGCCGCGCCGCTGGCGGACGTGCAGATGCTGCTGCACCTGTCCGCCGACCGCACCAACATGTCGGTCATCAGCATGCCCCGCGACACGCTCGTGACGATCCCCAAGTGCACCGACCCGGACGACGGGGACGTGTACCCGGAGAGCCAGGGGCGGAGGATGACCAACCAGAGCCTCGGGCACGGCGGCCCGGGCTGCACGGTGGCCACCTGGCAGGAGCTCACCGGCATCCACATCGACCACTTCGTCATGGTCGACTTCGCGGGCGTGGTGGCGATGGCCGACGCCGTCGGCGGTGTCCCCGTGTGCGTCGACGCCAACATCCACTCCCGCACCTCCGACGGCAAGGGCTCGGGCCTGAAGCTGGAGAAGGGCACCTCGTACATCCAGGGCGAGCAGGCCCTCCAGTGGCTGCGCACCCGCTACGGCTTCGAGGACGGCAGCGACCTCGCCCGCGCCAAGGCCCAGCACATGTACATGAACGCGATGGTCCGCCGGCTGCGCGAGAACGCCACCCTCAGCAGCCCCAACAACCTCCGCAGACTCGCCGAGGAGGCCACCCGCGCACTGACGGTCGACCCCGGCCTCGACACCGTCAAGAAGCTCTACGACCTCAGCGACGAGCTGCGCAAGGTCGAGCCGGCGCGCATCACCATGACCACGATGCCCAACCGGTACGTGGGCGCCCGTGTGGAGCCGACGGAGGACGCCGAGCAGCTGTTCCGGCTGGTGCGGGACGACATCGCGCTGGACGGCAAGGACAAGGACAAGAAGAAGGCGCAGGAGAAGGTCTCCGCCGACCCGGCCGCGGCCGACGACGAGATTCCCGTGCAGGTCCGCAACGGCACCCGGACCGGCACCCGGGCCGCGGCGCGCGGGCGCGCGAGCACGGTGGCCGGGCTGCTGACGGAGCAGGGCTTCGCCCAGGCCGTCGCCGACACCACCGGCTCGTGGAGCGAGGAGCGGACCGTCGTCCGATACCCGAGCGCCGACCTGGAGGGCGACGCGCAGCGGGTCGCCACGGCCCTCGGGATTCCGCTGAGTTCGGTCAAGCGGTCGACCGGCGTCTCAGGCGTCACGCTCGTCGTGGGCGCCGACTGGCGGGAGGGCGCGGACTACAAGGCACCCAAGCGGGACGACCGGACCCCGAAATCGGCCGACGCGCTCAACGGCGCGGACGACAAGGCCTGTATGCATGTGAACCCGAACTTCACCTGGTGACGACGAACGGGCCCCTCCCGCACGGGAAGGGGCCCGTGAGTGCGCCCTGGTCAGCTCGTGGTCGCGTCCGCGTCCGCCCGGACCGCCGGACGCCGGGAGGCGATGACCTTCTTCGCCAACGACCGCGGGCTGGTCAGGAAGCCCCAGCCCCACGACATGTGCATGGTGGCGAGCGCCACGGGGATCTGGAGCCGCGCCTTCAGCGGCAGCCCCCGGCCCGCCGGAACGGAGCCGAGCAGGATCGCCGCGAGATAGCCGCCGGGCACGACGAAGCCCCACGGCGTCAGCAGCGCGCCCACCAGGGTGCCGGCCGCGATCGCGCACACGGCGGTCGGCGGGGCGAGGTAGCGCAGGTTGATGGAACCCTCGTGGAAGCGGGCGACGACGTGCCGCCAGCGGCCGTAGTCCTTGTACTGCTTGGCGAGCGCCTTCACGCTCGGCCGCGGCCGGTACGACACCCTCAGCTCGGGCGAGAACCAGATGAGGCCCCCGGCCTCCCTGATCCGGAAGTTCAGCTCCCAGTCCTGGGCGCGGATGAACTCCACGTTGTAGCCGCCCTGCTGCTCCAGCGCCTCGCGCCGGAAGACCCCGAGGTAGACGGTCTCGGCCGGGCCCGCCTGTCCGCCCGTGTGGAAGGAGGCGTTGCCGACGCCTATCTTCGAGGTCATCGCGGCGGCGACGGCGTGCTCCCAGTCGTTCTCGCCCTCGGCGTGCATGATGCCGCCGACGTTCTGCGCGCCGGTCTCCTCCAGGAGCCGTACGGCGGTGGCGATGTAGTCGGGCGAGAGCATGCCGTGCCCGTCGACGCGGACGACGATCGGGTGGCGGGAGGCGTTGATCGCCGCGTTCAGCGCCGCGGGCGTACGGCCGGTGGGGTTGGGGACGGTGTGGACACGCGGGTCTTCGGCCACGAGCTCGGCGGCGATCTCGTCCGTGCGGTCCGTGGACGGACCGAGGGCGATCACGACCTCCATCTCGCCGGCGTACTCCTGCGCGAGGATCGCTTGGACTGCTCCCCGCAGATGCCGTTCCTCGTCGAGGACGGGCATGATCACGGAAACGGCGGGGAGCCGCACGTCGGGATTGGCGTTCATAGGGGCCTCACGTTACCGCGAACGAGGGACACCGGTGCGCGCCGCAGGGGCGGTACAGCGGGCCGCAGATCGTATCGGCCTACGGTTTCACCGATCCCGCGCACGGCCGTCGTCCGGAGGTGCCCCCTTGCCCACGCCGCGGTCCCCTCGGTCCACCGCCGCCCCGCAACGCCGCCCGCGGCCCTCCCCCGGGCGCACCCCGCGCAGGCCCGCGCCGCCCGCACGGCGCCGCAAGCCGCGCTGGGGCCTGCGCGTGGTCACCACCCTGTCCGTGGTGGTCCTCGCGTCCGCCGGTATCGGGCACGCGGTGATGACCAGCCTGGACGCGGACATCGCCCGGGTCGACCCCTTCAAGGACATGAAGAACCGGCCGCAGTCGGGCCACGGCATGAACGTGCTGCTGGTCGGCACCGACGGCCGCGAGAAGATCAGCAGGCAGGAGCGGCGGAAGTACCGGCTGGGCGGGGCGCCCTGCCACTGCACCGACACGATCATGATCGTGCACATCTCGGGGGACCGGGAACGGGCGAGTGTGGTGAGCCTGCCGCGCGACTCGTACGCCGTGACGCCCGCGCACGTCGACCGTACGACGGGCAAGCGGCACGGCGGGCACCCGATCAAGCTGAACGCGGCGTACGCGGAGGGCGGGCCGCAGCTGACCGTGCGGACGGTCGAGAGCATGACGAAGGTGAAGATCGACCACTATCTGGAGGTCGACTTCACCAGCTTCATGAGGACGGTGGACGTGGTCGGAGGCGTGCAGGTCTGCACCGCCGCCCCGCTCAGGGACAGCTACACCGGCCTGGACCTCCCGGCCGGGCGGCACACGCTGGCGGGCGGGCAGGCGCTCCAGTACGTGCGCGCCCGCCACCTCGACGGGGCCTCGGACCTGGGCCGGATGAAACGCCAGCAGCGCTTCATGGCGGCGCTCGTGGAACGGATCACCTCCTCGGGGATCCTTCTCAACCCGATGAAGTTCCGGGACGTGACGCGTGCGGTGCTCGGCTCCGTGCGGGCGGACAAGGGCTTCGGTACGCACGAGATGCTGGACCTCGGCCGGGCCATGCGGAACTTCTCCCCCTCCTCCTCCGAGTTCACGACCGTCCCGATCGGGCAGATGGAGTTCGCCGCGAAGGGCGTCGGCTCGACGCTGAAGTGGGACGCCGTCAAGGCGGAGCGGCTCTTCCACGCCCTGCGCGAGGACCAGCCGCTGTCCGTGCACAAGGCGCGCGGCGCGGCCCGGATCGTCTCGGTCGCCCCGCAGCAGATCCGCGTCCAGGTGGAGAATGGCACGCGCACGCCCGGGCTGGGCCGCCGGGTGGACGCGGCCCTGGCCTCGACGGGCTTCAGGACGACCCGGGCCCCGGTGGACGCCGCCGCCCATGACGTCAAGCGCACGATCGTCGCCTACGACCCCCGCTGGGACCGCTCGGCCAAGTCGCTCGCCACGGCCCTGCCGGGCAGCGAACTGCGCCCCGTCAACGGGCTGGGCGCGACCCTGAAAGTCATCGCGGGCACGGATTTCGACCGCGTACGCAAGGTACGCGCCGAGGACCCCGGGCAGGGCGAGGTCGGGGTGGTACGCGGGGACGAGGTGGCGTGCGCGGAGGGGCCGTGACGCACGCATGGCGGATTGGTTCCTTCCGCCCCGTGGCGGTCGGGCCCCGGCAGGCGTAGGACGGAAGGCACGAGAACCGAACGCGGCTCTCACCCGCCCCCCGGGAGGAATCATGACCCAGCAGCCCGCCACCATGACCCCACTGAGCAAGGAGATGCAGGACTGCGTCCAGGCGTGCATGACCTGCCACAGCGTGTGCGAGGAGACCATGAGCTCCTGCCTGCAGATGGGCGGCCAGGCCCAGATGCAGATCATGCGCGCCGTCATGGACTGCGCCGAGATGACGCGTCTGTGCGCGGACATGATGATGCGCCGCTCGCCGCTGTCGGCCGAGATGTGCGCGATGTGCGCCCGGGCCTGTGACATGTGCGCCGAGGCGTGTATGTCCATGCCGGACGACGCCCAGATGATGCGCTGCGCCGAGGCGTGTCGCCGCTGTGCCGAGACGTGCCGGTCGATGTCGGCCGCCGCGATGTGAGGACCGCCTCACAGCAGTCGGGGGCACCCCCGTGGGTGCCCCCGACGCATGCCGGTGCTCAGTTGCCCGAGACGGTGACCGTCTCGTCGTTCTTCAGCTGGTCGACCAGCGTCTTCACCTTCGTGGTGTCCCACTGGAGGTTGCCGTTCGCGGAGTTGCCCGCGATCGGCATGTTCATCGACTTGCCCTCGCCGCCGCTGACGCCCTTCATCGCCCAGAACATGGACGCCAGGTCGAACAGGCCCATGTCCTTGTCGACCACGAGGGAGTCCAGGCCCGCGCCCATGGTCGGGTACAGCTTGAACGGGTTGAGAACCGTGCTCGGCGTGGCGACCTGGTTGGCCAGCGCGGAGAGGAACTTCTGCTGGTTCTTCGTGCGGTCCAGGTCGGAGCCGGCGAGCGCGTACCGGGTGCGGACGAAGGCGAGGGCCTGCTCACCGTTGAGGGTCTGCTTGCCCTTCTTGAAGTCCGCGCCGGACTTGGTGTCCTTGATGTCCTGCGGAATGTCCATCTCGACACCGCCGACCGCGTCCACGATGTTCGCGAAGCCGCCGAAGCCGATCTCCACGTAGTGGTCGATGTGCAGGCCCGTGTTGGCCTCGACGGTACGGACCAGCAGCTCGGGGCCGTCCTCCGCGTACGCCGCGTTCAGCTTCGTCTGGCGGCCGGTGGCCGGGTAGAGCTTGCCGGAGTCGGAGCCCTTGTACGACGGGATCGTGACGTTCGAGTCACGCGGCAGCGAGATCAGCGTCGGGCTGTTGCCGCCGGTGTGCAGGATCATCATCGAGTCCGTGCGCTTGCCCTCGGCGGACCCGGTGTGCAGCTTCTTCTTCTCCTCGGCCGACATGCCCGCGCGGCTGTCGGAGCCGACGATCAGGTAGTTGGTGCCCTCGCCCGTCTCCGGCCGGTCGATGACCTTCGACAGGTCGACGTCGCGGTTGAGCTTGGAGTCGGCCCAGAAGTACGTGGCGACGCTCGTCACGACCAGCACCGTCACGAGCATGATGGTCGTCACCTTGATACGGCGGCGCCAGTTCGGCGCGGGGCGCGGCTCGTACATGCCGTCGCCCGGACCGCCGGGGCCTCTGCCGCCGGGTGAGCCGTAGACCTGGCCGGTGTTGTAGCCGCTGTCGTAGCCGTCGCCGGGGCCGTAGCCGCCGCCGTCGACGTACGACGGCTGCTGCGGCACGCCGCCCTGGTACGGCGGGGCGCCGCCGTAGCCGGCCTGCCCGGGCGATGCCGCCGGACCGCGGCGGACCTGCCGCATGACACGGGCGCTCTCGGGCTGTGCGCTCGAGCTGCCGCGTCCGTAGCGGTTGCCGCGGTTGTCACCGGAGAATCCCTCGGGCCAATCATTCATGCGCCCCAGTGTGCAGGTCCCCGTAGTACGCCATACAAGAGTCGTCGGAAAATCAGAGCACGGCTGTGGCGAAGCTGACACAAAACCCCCTCATACCGCCTCGGCATAAGGGGTCCTTGCGCTATGAGCGTCCGATCAGGTCGCGTGGTCTGGTGCCGTGCATCGCAAGGCGCCGGAGCGCCCTGGTAGCGGAGCTACCAGGGCGCTCCGGCAACGCGGCGAGGTGCGGTGCCAGGCCGCGCGACCCGGACGGGCATAGCGCAAGGACCCCTAAGGTAGGGGCCATGACAGATCAGGCCCCAGCTGCGGATTCCGGCACTGCGGATATCCCGGGCAAGCCGACTTCGGCCTCCCGCACCACCCTCAGCCACATCATGACCCACAACGACACGAACCTTCTGGGGACGGTGCACGGCGGCGTGATCATGAAGCTGGTGGACGACGCGGCGGGCGCCGTGGCCGGGCGGCACTCCGGCGGGCCGGCGGTGACGGCGTCCATGGACGAGATGGCGTTCCTGGAGCCGGTCCGCGTCGGCGACCTGGTCCATGTCAAGGCACAGGTCAACTGGACCGGCCGCACGTCCATGGAGGTCGGCGTCCGCGTCCTGGCCGAACGCTGGAACGAGTCGGCCCCGCCCACGCAGGTCGGCTCCGCCTACCTCGTCTTCGCGGCCGTCGACGCCGACGGCAAGCCCCGCCGGGTGCCCCCGGTCCTGCCGGAGACCGAACGCGACAAGCGCCGCTACCAGGAGGCCCAGATCCGCCGCACCCACCGCCTGGCCCGCCGCCGGGCGATCATGGAACTGCGCGAGAAGCGGGCGGCGGAGGGGTTCGAGGACTGAGCGAGCCTCCGGCCCGGGGGGCGGGAGGCCCACTCGCTCGTCCCAGGACCTGTTACGGCAGGTTGCGCGCCATCACGATGCGCTGGACCTGGTTCGTACCTTCGTATATTTGTGTGATCTTGGCGTCGCGCATCATGCGCTCCACCGGGTAGTCGCGCGTGTAGCCGTAGCCGCCGAGGAGCTGGACGGCGTCCGTGGTGACCTCCATCGCCGTGTCCGAGGCGAAGCACTTGGCGGCGGCGCCCAGGTAGGTGAGGTCGGCGTCGCCGCGCTCGGAGGCGGCGGCGGCCTGGTAGGTCAGGGCGCGGGCGGCCGAGATCTTCATGGCCATGTCGGCGAGCATGAACTGGATGCCCTGGAAGTCGGCGATCGGCTTGCCGAACTGCTTGCGCTCCTGGACGTAGCCCTTGGCGTAGTCGAGGGCGCCCTGGGCGATGCCGAGGGCCTGGGCGGCGATGGTGATGCGGGTGTGGTCGAGGGTCTTCATCGCCGTGGCGAAGCCGGTGCCCTCCTCGCCGATCATGCGGTCGGCGGGGATACGGACGTTGTCGAGGTAGACCTCGCGGGTCGGGGAGCCCTTGATGCCGAGCTTCTTCTCCGGGGCGCCGAAGGAGACACCCTCGTCCGACTTCTCGACGACGAAGGCCGAGATGCCCTTGGAGCGCTTCGACGGGTCCGTGACCGCCATGACCGTGTAGTACTCGGACTCGCCCGCGTTGGTGATCCAGCGCTTCACGCCGTTGAGGACCCAGTGGTCGCCGTCGCGGACGGCCTTCGTCTTCATGCCGGCGGCATCCGAGCCGGCGTCCGGCTCGGACAGGCAGTACGAGAACATGCCGTCGCCCTTGGCCAGCGGGGTCATGTACTTCTTCTTCAGCTCCTCGGAGCCGGAGAGGATCACCGGGAGCGAGCCCAGCTTGTTCACCGCGGGGATGAGGGAGGAGGAGGCGCAGACGCGCGCGACTTCCTCGATCACTATGACGGTCGCCAGGGCGTCGGCGCCCGAGCCGCCGTACTCCTCCGGTACGTGCACGGCGTGCAGGTCGTTCGCGACCAGTGCCTGGAGCGCCTCCTGCGGGAAGCGGGCCTCCTCGTCCACCGCGGCGGCGTACGGCGCGATCTTCGCCTCGGCCAGCGAGCGGACGGCGTCGCGGAGCATGTCGTGCTCCTCGGACGGGCGGTACAGGTCGAAGTCAGCCGATCCGGCCAAGGTCTCTCACGCTCCAAAACGCTGCGATGGTGGCGCTAACTACCGTTAAGTAATCAAAGTTTATGGGCTCGCCCACGGGAGGGATACGTGACCTGGACGACAGCGGGAAAGTTGCCCAGTGAAGCGCGCTCCCATGCCCCGGATATGCTCGGGCGCGCACCTGCCGTAGACCCCTGGAGCACCCATGGCCCTGAAGATCACCGTGATCGGCACCGGTTATCTCGGCGCGACACACGCGGCGGCCATGGCCGAGCTCGGCTTCGAGGTGCTCGCCCTCGACGTGGTGCCCGAGAAGATCGAGAAGCTGGAGCGCGGCGAGGCCCCGATGTACGAGCCGGGGCTCGACGAGCTGCTGCGGCGTCATGTCGCGGGCATCGAGGGCGCCAGCGGGCGACTGCGCTTCACGCGGGACTGGGCCGAGATCGGCGCGTTCGGCGATGTGCACTTCGTCTGCGTGAACACCCCGCAGCGGCACGGCGAGTACGCCTCCGACATGAGCTACGTCGACTCCGCGTTCGCCTCGCTCGCGCCGCATCTGCACGGTCCCGCCCTGGTCGTCGGCAAGTCGACCGTGCCCGTCGGCACCGCCGACCGGCTGGCGGCCTACCTGTCCGCGCACGCGCCGGCCGGCGAGGGCGCCGAGCTGGCGTGGAACCCGGAGTTCCTGCGCGAGGGCTTCGCCGTCAAGGACACCCTGCACCCCGACCGGATCGTGGTGGGGGTGCGCAGCGAGCGGGCCGAGAAGCTGCTGCGCGAGGTGTACGCCACGCCGATCGCCGAGGGCTCGCCGTTCGTGGTGACGGACTTCCCGACCGCCGAGCTGGTGAAGACCTCCGCGAACTCCTTCCTCGCCACGAAGATCTCCTTCATCAACGCCATGGCCGAGGTGTGCGAGGCCGCGGGCGGTGACGTGGCCAAGCTGGCGGAGGCCATCGGCTACGACGACCGGATCGGCAAGAAGTTCCTGCGGGCCGGGATCGGCTTCGGCGGCGGCTGTCTGCCGAAGGACATCCGGGCGTTCATGGCGCGGGCCGGTGAGCTGGGCGCGGACCAGGCGCTGACCTTCCTGCGGGAGATCGACTCCATCAACATGCGCCAGCGCGGGCAGATGGTCGAGCTGACCCGGCAGGCGCTGGGCGGCGGGCCGTTCCTCGGCAAGCGCGTCGCGGTCCTGGGCGCGACCTTCAAGCCCGACTCGGACGACGTCCGGGACTCCCCCGCGCTGAACGTCGCCGGGCAGATCCACCTCCAGGGCGGCCAGGTCACGGTCTACGACCCCAAGGGCATGGACAACGCCCGCCGCGTCTTCCCGACCCTCGGCTACGCCGACTCGGCGCTGGAGGCGGTGCGCGGTGCCGACATCGTGCTGCACCTGACGGAGTGGCGGGAGTTCCGCGAGCTGGACGAGGAGGCGCTCGGCGAGGTCGCCGCGGCCCGGGTCATCCTCGACGGCCGCAACGCCCTCGACCCGGAGCGCTGGCGCAAGGCCGGGTGGACGTACCGGGCGATGGGGCGGCCGACCGCCTGAGTGTGGTCGGTCCATGGAATTCGGTGGGCTTCCATGAATTCCTGACGGATGTGTGAGGGGTCCGGGAATTCCCGTGGGATCGGTGAAGGACTGAGTGGATCCGCGGGGATTCTCGGTACGTCTTTCGCTGCCGCGAGGCCCCACTCGGGCAGGCCCCCCAAGGACGGAACCCCCCATGCAGCCTCGGCAGACGCCACCGCCCGCGAAATCATCAATGTGAGTTCGAATTTTATTCGAGCAGCACGCTGAATCGACCGTTCTCACAGGCCGACCCACCGGGAGAGAGGGTCAGGCAACAATCGATTAACCGACGCGTAGTTGCACGGAATCCCCCTTCCACTCCACTGGTCGTCATTCGCCACACCTTCCATTGGCTTGACCAGACCATGCCAGGAGTGCCCCATGCCCTTGTTCTCCCGGGCGGAGTGGCCGCGGGATCACCGCGACGAGTTGGTGGCCGGCGCGCTCGTCGGCGCCGTGGTCATCGTGCTCGGATACGCGTCCGGCATCGGTGCCCCCTCCGCCTCCGGCAGCACGCAGACCGCCGCTCCCCCCGCAGCACCGCCCACGGCCGGCGCGCCGGCCGTGGGCGGTGC
>NZ_MUKA01000712.1 GCF_002150735.1 Streptomyces africanus | reverse complement strand
CGCTGGATGAGCACCACGGCGTCCGGCTCACCCCCGTCGATCGGCCCGCCGTCCTCGATGCCGAAGCGGTAGTCGTTCGACTGCCCGACCCAGTCGCCGTCGTCGTCGTGCCGCTGCACCACGGCGGCGTTGACGGTGACGTTGTTCGGTACGGCGTCCGAGGTGACCGCGAGCCGCACCTTCACGGAGACGGTCTTCCCGGGCCCGACGGTGAACCCGGCGAAGCGGTCCTGGTCGTCGGCGAACGCCCCGATGAGCTCGTCCTCATCACTCTTCTCGAACCGCACGGGGTGCGCCCGCGCCCCCTCGAAGAACTCCAGCCGGGGCTGCGAGGGCCCCAGCGCCCGCTTGTCGTCGACGAGCACGACGACCGGATGGATTCCGGTGCACGGCCGGTCGGTCGTGTTGGTCAGATCGACGTACCAGGTCCCGAATCCGCCCCCGGCCTCGTAGGCGCCGGGCCCGCCGTGGATGCGGGTGGTGAGCGGGAAGGTGTGGTCGTCGGGCGCGGCACAGGCGGGCGCCGGCTCGTCCGCGTACGCCGGACGGGCCCCGGTGAGCAGAACGGCGGCTGCCGCCGCGAGACAGAGGTGAGCGGGCGTGCAGAGTCGCATGGAGATGTGACCTTGCCGGATGGAGCCGTTGGCTAGCCGACGTCGCCGGGAACGCCCCCGAACGGCGGCGCGAATCCGCCCGGTCGGCGGACACCTGAGCCGACCGAGCAGGCTTCTCAGCGGCGTCCCAGCGCCGGCACACCCTTCAGCCGACCCCCCGCCCGAACACCGGCCCCAGCACCAGCTGAGC
>NZ_MUKA01000711.1 GCF_002150735.1 Streptomyces africanus | reverse complement strand
GTCCAGGTCAACCCGCTGCACGCGGCCGTGCCCGGCGCCCCCACCGACCCCTCCCCGTACCGCCCCTCCTCACGCCGCTTCCCCGACCCGGTGCACCTGCGCATCGAAGACGTCCCCGAATGCGCCTACGTCGAGGACCGCGAGCGGCTGCGCGCGCTGCTGGAGCGATCCGGCCGGCTGCGCGAAGCCGTGCTGGACAAGGGCGCCCTGATCGACCGGGACGCCGTGTGGGAGCTCAAGCGTGAGGCGCTCGAGCTGCTGTGCGAGGTGCCGCTCGGCCCCGGCAGACGCGCCGCCTACTGCGACTTCCTCGCCGAGCAGGGCCAGGCCCTGGAGGATTACGCCACCTGGTGCGCGCTCGCCGAGTTGCACGGCTCGGACTGGCACCGCTGGCCGACCGGCCTGCGCGACCCGCGCTCGGCCGAGACCGTCCGGGCCCGCAACGGCCTGATGGACCGGGTGGACTTCTGGTCCCGGCTCGCCTGGCTCACCGACACCCAGCTGACCGCCGCTCAGCGCGCCGGGCGCGAGGCCGGCATGCCGGTCGGGATCGTGCACGACCTCGCGGTCGGCGTCCACCCCGGCGGC
>NZ_MUKA01000166.1 GCF_002150735.1 Streptomyces africanus | reverse complement strand
CACGGTGCGGTCGGCGGTGAGCATCACGTTGGCGGGCTTGATGTCCCGGTGGATCACGCCCTGGCGGTGCGCGGCGGCCAGCCCGGACGCCGTCTGCTCCGCGATCTCGGCGGCGTCCTGCGGGGCGAGGGTGCCGCGCATCGATCGCTCCTGGGCCAGACTCCAGCCGTCGACGAGTTCCATGACCAGGTAGAGCCCGCCATGGTGGGAGCCGAAGTCGTAGACACCCACGAGATGGGGGTGGTTGAGGCGGGCGGCGGTCTGGGCCTCCAGGCGGAAGCGCTCGGCATCGGTCGCCGCCACCTGCTCGTGCTGGTCGGTGTGCAGGAGTTTCACTGCGACCGGTCGGCTCAGGGTCTGGTCGGTGGCACGCCAGACCTCGCCCATGGCGCCGCGTCCCAGCGGTTCGTCGAGCTGGTACCGGTCCGCCACAAGCACGTGCACATCCATCCTTCCCCCGTGAATCCCTCATCGCCCGACGCCGGAATTCATGCGCTATGAGCAGTTTTACGCCGGTGCGTGCCACAGCGTACATAGGCGCAGACATCCCGTCCCGGCCGGGCCCACACCGGGGTCCGAGTGCGGCTGCCCGGCCCCAAGTCATGCGGCTGAGAGGGGCAGGCAGGCGACGGGGGGTGCACCTTCCTGCCCCTGCATGACGAGTACCCGCTCATGGGGGAAAGCGGACCTCACAGAGCCGCCCTCGCGGCCCACCTGCTACAGCGCACCGAACGCCGCAGATGTCACACCCGACTCAGGCGCCGGAGGCTGTGCCCGCTCCAGCAGGCCCATCCGCACCGGAGGAGGGGGTGTGAGTGCCTGGTGGAACAGTCGCTGGGCTCATAACCCAGAGGTCGCAGGTTCACATCCTGGCCCCGCTACGAGAACCGGCCCCTTCCGACGCGACGTCGGGAGGGGCCCGAAGCGTCTACCGTGCCGCGCTCACCGAGCCCGCGCTCGCACCGGACGCGATCACATCCGGTCTTCGCCCGCCAGTACGAGGATCTGCCGCCGGAGGTACGGAACGCACTGCCGGAACGCCTGGTCCGGGCCACTGGTCGACCCGGTAGCCGGCCGCCGCGACCGGCGTGGACGAAGGGGAGGACGGCCCGGTGGAGCTGGGCGCGACGGACGACCTCACGCCTCAGCGCATCGGGGAGTACGTCACGTTGATGCTCGAGGCGAACCCTTCGCTGCTCGGCGAGGACGCCCTGGCCGAACTCGGGAAGCTCGTCGCGAAAATTCGAGCCACCGGCGGCTACGTTCCCATCCAGAGCGGAAGGTGTGCTGCCGGATGACGACGGGAACGGCTGACGAGGGGGCAAGGGGGCGACCGCGGTGGGCTGAGCCCGGTCGGAGAGCCAGGTCGTCGAACTCGTCGAAGATCCAACCGCCCTAAGGGAAGTCCGCGAACCTCAACGCCAACGCTGAGCAGTCGAAGAACGGCGCACCTGCGACTGCAGCACCTCCCGCTGGGCCTCGGTGACCATTAACAGCGGGATCTTCGGCCCAGGACGACTCACACCCAACTGGCGCCGATAGTCGGTGACCGTGAGCCCGGACTGGCTGTTTTGCGGCATGGCGATGCCCTTGGATCAGACTCGGGTTGCGTTCCGGTCGAGGATGGCCCGCAAGCGGTCGACATCCGGCGGTATCGCGGCGCCGCGCTTGGGGAGGACTACAAGGCCGACGCTGTGCTTGTCGGGTGTCATCAGCACGAAGAGCGTGTCAGTCTCCGCGTACCGGGTGATCATCGGCCATCGGAACGTTGTCTCGCTGTCTTGAGAGGTAAGCCGCACCCCGGCTTCGCCCACAACAGCCCGGAATTCCCCCTGCGAGGCGACCATTCGGTGTATCTGCCGTGCCTGCAGGGCGGGTACCAGCATGTGCAGACCGATGAGCAGGGCCAGCGCCGCGAGGCAGAGCACTGTCACCCCAAGGTGGGGCCGTTTCGGCAACGTGAGGGTCACGACCAGAGCGCCCAGCACGACGATCGCGCTGGCGAGGATAATCCCGCTCTGCAACCGCCCCGCCGGTGTGGCCCGCACCCGCGCGCGCAGTGCCCCTGTTGCGTCCGCGGTCGTCGGCACGTAGGCCAACTCCACGGTGCTCGTCTCCTGCACGGTCACTCCCCGGATCGTCGCGCTGCCGAGCCGCGATCGTAGCGGGACCCGGCGACGCCTTGTCGAGCTGGCCTGCTCCTTTGCTTAATGGTCGAGTCAAAGACCTCTGCTGGGCCGCTGTGGTGTCAGGCCGGCGCGGCCACACAGCGCCAGGAAGCCCCCTGGCCCGGCAAGAACACCCCACCCCTGGTCTTCGCAGCCTGAGGTCACATGGCCTGACGGCCGGCGGCGTCCCCGCCGGGGTCGTCGGCGAGTACGAGGGTCACGGAGATCCGCTTGCCCACCGGTTCCCGGTGAATACAGAAGCTCTGGGACACCGCCATGAGGATCTCCAGCCCGTGCTGGCCGACCCGGACCGGGTCGGCCGCCTGGACCGACGGCTGCGCGGTGCTGCTGTCCCACACGCTGATCCGGACGGCGCCGTCGCTGATCTCCAGGGCCAGCAGGCACGGGCCCGGAGCGTATTTTCGGGCATTGGTCACCAGCTCGTCGCGGGCCATCTCCCGGGCCTCTGCGATCTCCTCGCTGCCCTCGAACGCGGCGGAGACCGCGATCGGACGGTCGACAAGCGGGTACTGGCCCTCATCAAGTTCCAGACCGGCACGCAGTGGGTTCACCTGCCGGAGAAGTACGGCAACTGGCGAGGCGCATACAACCGGCTGCGGATGTGGGCCATCGACGGCACCTGGGAGCAGGTGTTCACCGCCCTGGTCGCCCAGGCCGAAGCGGACGAGGACCTCAACTGGGCCGGCTCGGTGGACTCCACGATCGTGCGGGCTCACCAACACGCGGCCCGGGGCCCGCAAAAAGGGGCCCCGGCAGACGAACCCGACGACGACGCCATCGGCCGCTCCCGCGGCGGACTGACCACGAAGATCCACCTCGCTGCCGATACCCGCTGCCGGCCCCTGCGTTCGTTCTCACCGCAGGCCAGGTCGGCGACCACCCGCCTTCACCGACGTCATGGTCCGCTTGCGCGTTCCCCGCGGGCGATATGGCCCCGCACCAGACCGGACCTGGTCCTGGCCGACAAGGCATACTCCTCCCGCGCGATCCGCGAGCACCTGCGCAAGCGTGGCATCCGGGCAGTGATCCCCGTCCCCGCCGACCAGCGCGGACACCGGTTACGTCGGGGCAGCCGCGGCGGCAGGCCACCGGCCTTCGACCGCGAGACCTACAAGCAGCGCACACCGTCGAGCGGTGCATCAACCGCCTCAAGCAGTGGCGCGGCATCGCCACCCGACCAGCAGCCTGGCCGGGCCGCCGTGCTCGGGCGCCAGGTCCTCCCCGTCGTGGCAGTACGCGATTCACGCCTGTCCGTCGAGCAGGTCCTCCAGCGGCAGGTTCGTCGTGTTATTCCGCGGCGGTCTCCACGTCCTCCAGAAGGACGTCCAGGGAGACCCCCTGCCACTCCGTGGCGAACTTCGACCACTTCGTGATGCAGTGCAGGTCCACCGTCGGCGTCTGGCTGGGCAGCGCCATGAGCTGCGCCCAGTTCCAGCTGTGCCGCGCGCCCGTCTCGGTGCGGACGGTGAGCTCCCACGCGTCACGGTCCACCCTCGGCGTGGGCCCGGCGGACGGGACCGGGAAGTCGGTGGTCTCGTACTGCCCGGGAGGCAGTCTGTGGTGCGTATCGCCTGGTCGGCCGCGGAATCCGCGTGAGACAACAGCCATGCCGTGCCGCCAATTCTGCGAAAGCGCTCTCCGCCATCGTTGATGACGTGGCGCATCGGAGCAACCGGTGGAGGAAGAAGCGATGGGCGGCACCCGCCGTGAGGCTTCGACCGCGAGCGTCCGCGCCCGACCGTGGCCGTTCAGGCGGAAGGGGCCGAGAGGTGCTGGTCGGTTATTCCTCCGGGGCAGGCAAGCCCGGTCACGTCCCAGCCGGCACGCCCGGCTCCGGCCTGGTAGGCGCTGTCGTAGAAGCTGAGCACAGCGGCGCGGGGGGCGGCTTCGGCGCGGGCTGCGTCGTAGCGCAGCACGGCCAGATGACCGCCGCGGCGCGCCACCCAGTCGGCGGACTGGGGTGCGAGCGGCCGCTCGGGCAGCCCGGGGGGCTCCGGTGCGGTGTAGGAGTAGAAGGCGGGCTCGGGGAATTCGTCGTCCCCGAACCAGAAGCCGAAACTGATCGCCTCACGGGAGTACGCCTCCCGGCTGATCGGGTCAGCCTCTGGTGGCTGTGGGACATGCCGGCCGGAGAACCTGGTGTGAGCGAGGTCGAAGGTGTGCCAGAAGTGATGTACGGGGCTGGCCTTTCCCGAGAATCCGGCGGCGAACTCCTCCAGGACCAGCGCCACCTGACTGAGGACCCGCCAGTAGCGGTTGGCCTGCACCGGATCGTAGGCCGCGTGCTCGGTGTCTTCGACGAAGGGCCGGAACTCATCCGGCAGGCCGAACGGCCTGGGGACCGGGATCTCCACTCGGACACCCAGCGTGGCCAGAGCCTCCATGGTCGCGCGGTGGAAGGACGCCACGGACCGGCCGGAGAGGGAGAAGGACACCTCTGTGCCGCCCAGCGCGGCGGCCACCAGCCGGTGGCTGACAAAGTCGAAGTCGATGGTGAACGCGTGACCGGTGGCCTGCCCCATCGGACGTGTAGTGAGGCCACGGCCGGTGAGGTGGAAGGGGACGTTCCACCAGTGATTGCTCCGGGCGCTGGCGGCGAGCCGGATTTTGCCGACGACTTGTTCGAACCGGTGCAGCGTCTCCTTGCAGTCCCGCCATTCGGCGAGCGGAATCGGTGGGAAGAGCTCCATGGGCTTCCTTCATGCTCGGACGCTCGCGCTGAGCGCGGATACCGGGCGGACCACCCCCTTGATGACCGACCCCGGCGCGTGCGGCACGCCGCCAGGTGACGGACCACCGCAGGTACCAGTCCAAGATCTAACAGAGCTGGCCGGGACACGCGGCTGCCGTTCCCCAGGGTGCGGTAGCCCGCCGGTCGACTCTGTTATGCCCCATGACGCTGCCGTGGCGGGTCAGCTCTTGACGAACCGCCCGACGAACGCGAGCGCCTTCTCGGCGACGTCACGCCAGCCGCTGTCTATGGTCAGCGCGTGCCCCCGGCCGGGCATCTTCTCGATCTCGGTCACGCCCGGGTTGTCCCGCTGCTGCTTGTAGGAGGCGTTGACGATCGCCCACGGGACGGTGTTGTCCCGCTCGCCGGAGATGAGCAGCAGCGGCCCGCGGTCGGGATTCTTGGTGTCGACCTTGTCCTCGGTCCAGGGATTGAGGTTGGCCGCGGCCGCCTGGAACAGCGGCTTGCCCGGGCTCGGCACCGCGTAGGTGTCATAGAGCTGCTTGGCCTCGTCCTCGCTGACGGCGTTGGCGAAGGCGTAGCGGAACTGCTCGTAGGTCAGCGGCACCGCGCGGTTGCGGTTGGCCGGGTTGCCGAGCACCGGGAAGCTCGACTTGAGGGTCGAGATCGGCAGGGGCAGCACCCCGCGGAAGGGGGCGGGATCGATCGCCACCGACACCGCGGCCAGGCCCCGCCCGGCCAGGATCTGGGTCAGTAGTCCGCCCGTGGAGTGGCCGATGATCGCCGGTTTGTGGTCCAGCCCGCGGATGATGGTCTCGAAGTGGTCGGCGACCTGGCCGATCGACTTGCCGGCGAACACCTCCGGGTGCTCGGCGGCTTCCTCGACCGTTTCGGGGTCGTCCGGCCAGCCTGGGGTCAGGGCTACATAGCCGTTGTCCTCGAACAGCTTCGCCCAGCGATCCCAGCTGCTGGGCAGCAGCCACAGACCGTGGACGAACACCACCGGCTGGCGGCCGGTCTCGTTCGCACGCTGGCACTGCTCCAGCTCGTGCTCGGTGATCGTCTTGCCGTCCGGCGGGGAGTTCGACCCTGCGTCGGTCATGGCAGTTCCTCCTGGTGAGCCGGGACATTTCTGCTGTTGTGAGGTTTCGTCCGCGGACGCCTCAGCCCGTTGCGAGCCCGGCGCGCAGGAAAGCGGTGGCCTGGCTGACAGCGCCTCGCGTGGCTTGGGTCTCGCTGAGCGTGTTGAGCAGCATGAAGTCGTGGATGGTCCCGTCGTAGCGCACGGTGGTCACGGGGACGCCCGCCGAGCGGAGCTTGGCGGCGTAGGCTTCTCCCTCGTCGCGCAGCACATCGGCCTCGTCGACGCACAGGTACGTGGGCGGCAGCCCGGTGACCTGCTCGGTGCTGGCCTGATTCGGGGACGCCGTGATCTCGGCGCGCTGTCCCGGGTCGGTCGTGTAGGCGTCCCAGAACCACTCCATCGCCTTGCGGGTGAGGTAGTAGCCGGTGGCGAACTGCTCGTATGACGCGGTGTCCATCGCCGCGTCGGTCACCGGGTAGTACATCGACTGCTGCACGAAGGTGACGTCGCCGCGTTCCTTGGCCATCAGCGCCAGCGCGGCGGCCATATTGCCGCCCACCGATTCGCCGGCCACCGCCATGCGGCCGGCGTCCAGGCCTTTGGACGCCCCTTCTCGGGTGATCCACTGGGCGGTGGCGTAGCCCTGCTCGATCGCGGTCGGATAGTGCGCTTCCGGCGCGTTCGGGTACTCCACGAATGCGAGCGCCGCACGAGCGCCGACAGCGAGCTCGCGCACGAGCCGGTCGTGGGTGCCGGCGTTTCCGAGGATCCAGCCGCCCCCGTGCATGTACACAATGACCGGCAGCATGCCCGTAGCGCCCTGCGGCTTGATGATGCGCACCCGGACGTCTCCCGCCCGGGAGGGCAACGTGATCCACTCTTCGTCGACCGGGAGCTTGCTGACCGGGGCAGACTGCGCGTCGGTCAGGATCTTCCGGGCATCGGCCGGCGCCATCTCGTACAAGAACGGCCGTTTCGCGAACGCCTCAGCGACATCCTGTGCCGCGGGCTCAAGGACGACCGGCCTGGCAGCAGTCATGACAGTACTCCTTCACGCGAAGGCTTCAGACATGGACTTGGCCAAGAGCGCGCCGCGCATCATCGGCGCCCGCTCGTCACGCACCGGTTCTCCCCGTTGACCAGGCAATCGCGGCCTGTCGGCTGCCCGCCGTTGCGGCGGCACGTCTCCACGTTCGTGACGCTTTCCATCTAACACCCTCAAAAGGGGCTTCTCCAGCGCACGGAGGTGGCGCGGCTCCTCAGCGCCTCCCGTGGCTCTCGCCCGGGGAGCGGCGATACCGTCTGTCCCATCCCGCGGCTCGCCGAGCCCGGCACCGTCCAGAGCTTGCGACAGGCCGTCCGCTCTTCGGCGCCACAAGCTGACTCTATGGCGTCCCGTCGAGGTTTGCGCTCGCCAAGCACTACTCCTCACACCGGTGGCCGTGTCACAGACTTGCTCGACCTCAAGGGAGATGCTTCAAGGGAGATGCAGGAGGCGCAGTTACGGTGCCGCCACCTGCCCGGATACGCGCCAGTGGCAATTACTCCCCGTTTGACATGGTTCGGACCGGTGGCAATGGTGGTAGGCGGGGGTGAAGGTTGGGAGGCTCGGCGTGGCATCCGGTTCAGTATGGCGTTCCGCAGCGCGGCAACTACCACTCAGGCTCACCGTCGGTGCGTTCTTCCTCAACTCCGGGCTGGCGAAACGCGACGCGGACCAGGCCACCGCTCAGGGACTCCAGCAATTCGCCAGCGCCACCTACCCCTTCCTGAGCAAGCTCGGCGCACAGAAGTTCACCCGGCTGCTCTCCACCGGGGAGCTCACCGTTGCCACCGCGCTGCTCCTGCCGGTCATCCCTGCCGCTGTCGCCGGGGCTGCGCTCACCGCATTCTCTTGTGGCAGTCTCGGGCTCTACCTGCACACGCCGGGCATGCGTCAGGAAGGCAGTCTGCGCCCCACTGAGCAAGGAACTGCACTGGCCAAGGACGTCTGGATGCTGGGCGTCGGCCTCTCTCTCATAGCCGAGGGCCTGACCGGACACCGGGGACGCGCGACCACTGCCCTGTGCCCTTGGCGCCGCATGCTGCGACGCTGATCAGATCAAGGCACTGCCCGCATAGGCCTTGCGCAGGGCGAGCCGGATCGACGCGATGGTTTCTTCCGCTTCCGCGCGTTGTTCCGCACGTCCCAGTTGAGGTATCGGCCGACTCACGGCAGGTAGCTCCGCTGGGTGTGGAGCGATCGCTCACGCGCTCGCAGATGCAGCGACTTTCATGACAACAAGCGCAAGATTCCTACGCATTGCGGGCATTAATCCTGACGAAAGGCATGTCATGAAGTTCGCAGTCATCGGCGGTACCGGGCTGATCGGGTCGCAGGTCGTCAAGAACCTGAATGCCGCCGGGCACGAGGCAGTACCGCACTCGCAGTCCACCGGAGTCGACGTCATCAGCGGCCAGGGACTGGACGAGGCGGTGGCAGGGGCCGACGTCGTCGCCAATCTGACGAACTCCCCGACCTTCGACGAAGCCTCCCCGGCCTTCTTCCAGACCTCAATGGACAATCTTCTGGCCGCGGCCCAGAAGGGCGGCGTCGGCCACTTCGTCATCCTCTCGATCGTCGGCGCGGACCAGGTGCCGGAGCTGGACTACTACCGTGCCAAGGTGCTCCAGGAAAACATCCTCGCTGCCGGGCCGATCCCCTACTCGATCGTCCGGTCGACGCAGTTCATGGAGTTCATGGACGCCGTCCTGTCCTGGACCGCCACCGACGACACCGTCCGGCTGCCCGCCACGCCGATCCAGCCGATCGCCGCCAAGGACGTGGCCGACGCGGTGGCGGAGGTCGCCGCGGCCACCCCGCTGAACGGCATTCGCAACATCGCCGGCCCCGAGATTTTCTCCCTGGACGAGTTGGGCCGGATCACCCTGTCCCGCAAGGGCGACAACCGCACCGTCGTCACCGACCCCACCGCCGGAATGTTCGCCATCGTCAAAGGTGACGTCCTCACCGACAAGGACGCTCACCTCGCCCCCACCCGCTACGCCGACTGGCTCTGACACCCCGAGGAAGAACACGGCTCCCGGCCGGGCGCCCGGCCTCAGCCGTTGGCCACAAGCCCGGCAGTCCCTTTCCCCGGCCCGTCCGGCGCCCTCGGACACCAGCCCAGCGTTGGCGCCAAGGCCACTCAGAACCCCGCGTACGACAAAAGCCCCTCACCCGCGCCCTGAACCTGCAGTGTTGCCGCATCCGTTCTGGGCGATGAGGTTTGGCCTCGTGGCTTCTCTGAACCAAGTGAGCCTTTCCCAACCTCGCACTGAAGCTGTGAGGTGGAGGGTCTGGACGAAAATTCCCTTGCCATCAAGGGTGGTGATCGCCCTACGGTTGCTCCCCGTGACCATCGAGATGCCCTACCAACCACTTCCGATCGACCAGTCGGACGTGCGCTACGTCCACGGACCCGATTCCGCTCTACAGCCGGGCGTACCCGCTGGCGAGACAGTCGAGTTCGAGAGGAGGGGCAGCGAGGTCTACCCCGGAACGTTCCGGAAGTTCTGGGTACACGTGCCTGCACGGTACGACCCAGCGAAACCGGCATCCTTGATGGTGTTCCAGGACGGATGGTGGTACCTGGACCCCGCAGGGGAGGTACGCGGCGCGATCGTCCTGGACAACCTCATTCACCGCGGCGACATCCCCGTCACCATCGGCGTCTTCGTCGATCCTGGCGTCTTCCCCAACACGGAGAACCCGAAGAACCGCAACAACGAGTACGACGCCTTCGACGACCAGTACGTCACCTTCCTCCTCACCGAGATCATCCCGCAGGTTGCGGAGCGCTATACCATCGCCCAGTCGCCCGAAAGGTGGGGCATCTGCGGCGGGAGCAGCGGCGGCAACTGCGCCTTTACCGCCGCGTGGCTGCGTCCGGACAAGTTCCGCCGCGTCATCGGATACCTGTCCAGCTTTGCGCAGATGCCGGGCGGCAATCCCTACCCAGACCTCATCTCCCGCGTCCCCCGCAAGCCGCTGCGCATCTTCATGCAAGGCGGCCACCGCGACCTGCACTGGAATGAGCCACAGTGGAACTGGCTCGCCGAAAACCTGCGCGTGGCAGCCGCTCTCGCTGAAGCGGGCTACGACTTCCGCCTTGTCCTGGGAGACGGCGGACACAGCCCCAATCACGGTGGCGTCCTGCTGCCGGATGCTCTGCGCTGGCTGTGGCGGCCCAATGAGGATCGTGTGGCGGCTGGCTGATGTACTTCCACCAGGGCACCTTGGCCGGTTGTGCCATAGAACTCCGCACTTTCGGCCGTGGTCATGCCGCGGCGCCCGGCCGCAGGGCTGCAGGAGCTGGTTCGTTGCGGATCGTCGAGTGAGATTTGCCGTTGATGTGCGTCCTGCCATGTTGGAGAACGTGGGCATGCCGAGGTCGATGGTGCGTTGACGAGTTTCCTCCGCGTCGAGCTGGACGAGCTTGTCCTGGGCACCGGCTAGGCTGACTTCGAGCCCCTCCATCTCGCCTAGCCATCCCTCGCGTTCGGCTTCGAGGATCCGTGCCAGGAAGTTGTCGCGGATTTCGCTCAGGCGGTGGCGCTGTGCGGGGTCGGGGCGGAGCATGGAGCAGCGGATGCAAACGTGTTCGTGGATGCATTCGGTGCCGAACGAGCGGGCGCAGATGCCGACGGAGAGCTTGCGTCGTTCGAAGTGACCGAGGAAGGCGTCCCATTCCTCGGATGTGGGGGTGCGGTATTCCTCGCTGGGACGCAGGGCTCGGCGGCGGGCGATGAACGCGCGGTGAGGCTTGATGGCTTCGGCCGGGTAGATCGCGTTGTAGCCCATGGTGGTGTTGATGTCGGCGTGTCCGGCGATGACCTGGGCGATGTGCGGGGGGAGTCCGCTGCGGATGGCGTCGGTGATGAAGATCCGCCGGAAGTCGTGTGGGTCAAAGTCCAAGGGGCGGCCATCGGCGTCGGTCATGCCGGTGGCGTCAACAACGTCGTTGAGGCATTTGCGGAGGAACTCGCCGTTCATGGCGGAGATCTCGCCGCTGCGGTCGTACTGAAAAAAGCGGTGGCGGGGGTGGATTCCACACGCGTTCGTTGTAGTCGTAGGCGGCGACTTGCGGGACGGCGCCGGTCCGCGGGTCCCGCCTTGCCGATCTGTCTGCCCTCTGTGACGCGTTGTTGCTCTACGACAAGTTGTACGTCCTCCGCTGCGAGACCCCGCCGGACGCCGAGGAACTGCAACTTCGCCGCGCCCTGATCGACCTGGGCATCGTCGAGGAGATCGACGTCGCCGAGCACGGTCCCGCGATAGCGAGCCAGCTCGTGCTGTTTCTGGCCGCGATGGACGGCGAGACCGCTTCCTCGTTGCTGGAGGACATCGCGGCGGAACGGCAGGCCGCAAAGGGCTCCGCGTCATCGTGGCCAACATCCACGCTCTACCCAACAAACGATCAAGGGTTCCGAAACAGCACTGACCAGCACGACTCCATATACCGGGCCCCTTGGGGCTACTTCTTGGTGCACCTGCGCCGCTGTGGTTGCCCTCATAACCTGGTGTTGCTCGGGGAAGCCGCGGGGGTCTGCCATGCCCCGAACCGTGTGGTCAGGTGCCATCAGCTTCGGTCTCGTGACTTCTCTGAACTACGGCTGCTGACCGGCTTCGCGAAGCGCCCTGCTCCTGCGACGGTGGGGCAATGCTCCGTCACCTCGCCTGCGAGCTCTATGGGTGTTCTCCGAGTTGGAGGAGGCCGGCGAGGGAGAAGCACAGGGCGCCCGTGAGGGTGCCCCAGTTGGCGATGTCGGCGTTGACGAGGCTGCCGGTGGCGGGGCGGGTGTAGGCAGCGAGCGCGGAAATCATGAAGAGGGCGGAGCCGAGCTGGTTCACGGCCACGATCCGCCAGCCGAGACTGTGCGGGCGGAGGCAGGGCCGGCCGTGGCAGATCTCGACGAAGCCCAAGTGGCCCGAGACCAGGAAGAGGGCGCAGCCGATCACATCTGGCACCCAGATCAGCCGGTTGACCTGGTGGACGTTCAGGCCCTGAAGGAAGGAGTCCAGCAGGTCGACGGCGAAGACGAGGGTGCCCGCGAACAGGACGAACGTGCTCAGCCAGTCCACCCGCATCGGTTCGTAACTCCACCACCGCCAGTGGTGGGTGACCAGCCGGCCTTCGCCGCCGCCTTCGTGGCGGGGCGCGTTGATCACCTGGAGCAGTGAGACGTATCCGCCGGTGGTGAAGAACAGGCCGCCCGCGAAGTAGATCGAGGCGCACGCGGTGGCGTCTCCGGAGCCGAACTGGGCGACGGCCGCGCCGGCGGCGAAGAGTGCCCCGCCGATGACGAAGCCGATCGCCGCGATGGCGTTGAGTCTGCGCAGGCGGGCGAGGGCGACGGCGTCCGCATGGATGTGCCGGGTTGCCGTCGTGTCGTGGGGACGGACGGCGAGTAGTCCGCGTCGGCGCGCGAGCCGGGAGTCCCACACGGCGGTGCCGCCGCCGGGAGGGTGCCAGGTGAGCCGAGTGGTGAACGGTCCCGCGCCCTCAGCGCGCTGCTCAGCTTGTCCCACGGGCCGAGCCTGGAGATTCAGGCGGGAGGGGAAGGCGGGCGAACCGCCGTCGGTCCGCGCCGTCGCTGCAGCCTGCGGAGGTGTGGCATGGTGCCTGGCTGGCCCGGTCTCGGCGGAGTGATGCGGGGCGCGGCCGGTTCATGCGGGCGGGAAGGCGGCGATGCCGCCCTCTTCCTCGGGGCTGATGGGCGGGCGTCGCTTGGTGCCGCGCCACCACAGCAGGCGGCCGTAGGTGGACATGGTGACGAGTGCGGCTTTGACGACGACGTAGATGCTCAGGACGACGAGGCCGGCAGGTAGGTGGTTCCGGTGACCCCGCCCGTGGAGGGGTTGCCGAAGAAGACGACGATGACGACAGTGAGCAGGGGTGCCCATCGGGCCGATCAGGCTCTGCAGGGTTGCCGCGAGGAGCGCGACGGACAGGCACATGAGGGCGAACTCTCCCCACAGGGGCAAGAAGTTGGTGCCGACGTCCGGGTAGGCGTTGAGGATCGGACCGATGACCACGTCGAAGACCAGGGCGGCGATGATCGCGTAGCCGATGAGGCTGAGGACGCGTCGACGGGCTGCCGCGGCGCCGGTGCGCGGCATGGCGAGGGTGGAGCCCAGGTAACCCGCCACGAGCAGCACGAACACAGCGATGCCCGGGACCACGCCGAGCGGGTTCTCCTTGGGAAGTTGGCTGGTCACCTTGAAGGCGAGATGCTGGCCCTGGGCCTTGGCGGCCTTCTCGTGGAGAGCGGGCATCTGGCCGGGGGCGACCAGGCTCGCGGCCTCGGCGATCACCACAGTGTTGCTCTGCGCCACGAAACCGCCGTAGATCTCGCTGCGGTTGGCGGCGTCCTCCAGGGCACCCTGGTCCTGGTACTGGTGGGTCTTCAGCGAAAACTGTTCCTGGACGGCTGGGTCAACGAACTGCCGGTCACTCCCCACGGAAGGTCGCGCGCCCCCACGGCATGCTGCGCCGATAGATAGGTCGTGACCATGATGGTGGCCATCACCAGGGCTATCAGCAGGCCGGTGATCAAAGCCCGGGGACGGCGGCCTCGGCCCTTCGTCACGCCCCGTGGACGCGGCGCGCCCGCCACCCAGCCCACCCGGGGCCGCCGGAGCCGGACTCTCCGCGCCCGGGACCGGGGGCGCAGGCGACGCGGCACTGTCCCGGGCACCGCGGTCCGTACTCCGGTCCGGGTTCCGGCCGGAGGAGCCTCCTGCGTCGCTCATGGCATTTCCCTGCTCACTGGGGCGCTTGGGGCACCTCGCTTCACGCATCCCTGAACATGCAGCGACTCTGCCAGAGCACGTGACGTAAACCGGTCATTTCGTGAGCGTTTTACGCGTATTGGTTCGATAGTCGACTCGATCGCCATGGGCTGCGACGCGCATCAGCCAGAGAGGGAACTGCGATGTCCCCGTAGGCGATGCCCAGAGGCTATCGCCGTGCAGCCATGCCGAGGAGTACCGGCCCACCTCCGGCCGCCGTGTCAATAGTCGATTGGCTGGGATGTCAGTAGAGGGTCTGTGCACTTCTGAATGTCGGTGAGTTTCGCGCCTCGGCCGTGACCGCCAGGGCGACGACGGTCAGCAGGGACAGCAGTGCCCAGGCCGGGGTGAAGCTGCTGGTGACGTCGACCAGCAGACCGAGCACAGGCGGAACCGTGACGATGGCGATCTGGTTGACGGACATGGCCAGACCCAGGGCGAAGCCGGTCTTGCCCGGTGGGGCCGCTTCGGTGACGTAGGCGACCCACGGGCCGTACCAGCCGAAGCCGAAGAAGCCGAGCCAGACGAAGACGCCGGAAGCGACGACCGGTGTCCTCCCGGCCGGTGTCATCAGCACGGCCAGCCCGGCGATCACGGCGACCATGCAGACCAGCACGACGGCATAGCGCCCGGACCTGCTCCGGTCGCTCCATGCCGCCAGGCAGATCCGGCCCGCAACGCCCGCACCCTGGGAGGCCACCAGGACCAGGGCCGCCTTCCCGGCACCGACCGACGACGACTGGTGGAGGTGGAGCACCGTCAGGATGCGCACGCCGTACTGCACCGAGATCAGGCTGGTTCCCGACAGCATGATCTTCACTGTGGACGGTTCACGGAGCATTCGCAGCCGGGCGCGAAGCTGTGCCGCGAGCGGGTCCGACGGTTCCTTGCCCTGCGGGGCGGGCAGTGTGGGTGGCCGACGGTAGGAGCCCATGAAGAGGCCGGCTCCCAGCAGCGCGACGAAGCCGCCGGTCAGCAATGTCACCCGCCAGCCGAACTCCTCTGCGACGAGTGGGAGTACGGCCGAGGCGAGCGCCGCCCCCAGCGGCAGCCCGGCCTGCCGGATACCCATAGCGAAGCCGCGCTGTGACGCGTCGAACCAAGACGCCACCGACTTGCTCCCACCCGGCTGGACGGTGCTGTATCCCATGCCGACCACGACAGCGCGACCAGCAGGGCCGTGTATCCCGGCGCCAGGCTCCCCGCGCCCAAAGCCAACCCGACCACGCCGGCCCCGATCCCGACCACCCAGCGCTCGCTGTAGCGGTCCAGCAGTTCACCGGCCACCAGCAGCCCGGCCAACGGCACGAGCTGGGCCGCCGAGACCAGCAGACCCAGCTGCGCCGTGCTCAGGTCCAAGGCGCTCTGAAGGTGGACACCGAGCGCTCCGATGCCGCCTACGAAGAAGCCGGACGCGGCCTGGGTGAAGGTGGCAATGCCCAGCACGATCCAGCGATAGCGCCACGGATCGCGGCCCTGGGATCCGGCGCGTCCGGCGGTTTGTTGTGTCATGCCGACCACACTGTTGTAATGGTCTTATGCTACTCAACCCTTACGGCGAGGATGCGGTGAACCTGGCCGCGGACCTGGCCAACCGCCGGCCTGAGAGCGCGGATGAGCTGGCAGACCGCTGCCGCGCCGCCGGGCTCATGCTGGAGCGCCCGGTGACAGCGGACGATCTCTGCCGAGCCCAGGCCGCACTCGACGCCTGGGAGAGGGTCGTCGACGCCGCCGGGGGGCAGGAGCGCGCCGATCTGCTGAACCGGATGCTGGCCGAGGCCGCCGCCTACCCGCGGCTGACCTCCCACCCCGGTACCGGCTGGCATCTGCACTACCGGGACGCCGAACAGCCACTCGGCTCCGTATTGTTCACGCTGTTCGCGGTCGGTACCGCACTGCATCTGGCGGGCCGGGGCATGCACCGGCTGCGGCGCTGCGAGACAACTGAATGCGACACGGCCTTCCCCGACACCTCGCGCACCGGACGACAGCGCTACTGCTCCCACCGCTGCGCCAACCGCGACGCCGTCCGCAGACACCGGGCCCGAACCGCGCACACCTGACCAATTGGCGGGCCTCGAACTCATGGTCGCCCTTCGCTGAGTGGGTCGATGCTGCCCGGTTGTCCGGCGTCTTGGGTGAGGTAGGCGGCGAGGACACCGACGAGGAGGACGGTGCCGCGGGCTACTTCGTCGCGCCCGTACATGTCCATGGCGGCCTGGAGGCGCTGCTGCGTCTGGTGGCGTTGCTCGGCAAGTGGAGGTCTCGGTCTCCATCCTGTCGAGAGCGGCCAAAGGAGAGCGACTCCCCTCCCTGTTGGTGGCCTTGGCCTACGTCCCCTACCGTGGCCTGGCCCCTTTCGACGTGGGCGATGCGGAGAGCTTGGGTAAAGGGTGACGTAACGGTGCCTGTGTCGCTCCGGAAGGCGCTCGAGTCCTGGGAAGCCTGGGCTGGTGAAGCTGGGGCGCGGGCCGGATGCTCCACCGTCAGGACGGAAAAGCTGGGACGACCGGCCGTAGCGCCCGCCCTGCGGCTGACCGGCCGCAGACGAACACCTGCTTGTCTACTGCCTCGTTGTCACCGGACACCGCAGCTCTGAGGCCAGTGCCAAGCAAAGGACACCATTCGGCGGGAACAATCGGATCCACCTGTCCGTACTATCTCTACACCAAAGCATCTTGCGGCACATGCAGTGCCCTGCCGGCCGCCGAGACCTCACCCAAGACAGGCACAACCCGCAGCACCCCTCCAACGCCTTTGAAAGGTCAGCGACATGCCCGAGACAACGGCTCCCGCCACTGAACTGGCATCGCAGTACATCACCCAGGTGACCGGCGACCTCGAGTCGAACCTCAAGGAGCAGGAACGCATCAGTGCGGAAATCGCCTCCCTGCAGGAGCAGCTTGCCGCTCTGCAACACGACCACAGCGTGCTGGTGAGCATGCAGCAGGCACTCGGCATCACGACGGCGCCGACCAAGCCTGCAAAGGAGTCCAAGACCGCCGCGGTGCCCTCTCCACGGCGAAAGAAGGCTGCCGCCTCGCCCGGTGGAAAGCAGAAGGAAGGAAAGCCCACTGCCGCGCCGGGACGGCGAGCGGCCAGGAAGTCCGCGGTCAAGACTGCGGGCGCCGTGAAGGCGGCCCAGCCCACCCTCGTCGAGCTCATTCGCCTCCACCTCGCCGAGCAGAAGGAACCGCGCTCCGCTGCGGAGATCTCGACGGCACTCAACCAGGCTCATCCCGACCGCGACATTGCGGCCAAGGTCGTGCGCGTCACGCTCGAGGGACTGGTGGCCAAGAGCCAGGCCGAACGCACCAAGCAGGGTCGTTCCGTCTTCTACACCGCCCCCGCGTCACAGCCGACGGCCGCGGCCGATGCCGAGGCAGAACCCGAAGACGCCGACCGCTGACGGCGCGCGAGGCACTGTTCGGGACCGGTCAGCAGGCGTGTCGGTGCAAACCTCCGTACTCATCACCCGAGCGGCCCTCGCTCTTGGGCGTGGCGCCCATCTCCTCCAGCCCCCGGTCCAACTCGAGTCCGGCAGCGGCCAGGCCGTCCTTGGTGAGCAGCGCACCTCCTCTCCCCCTCAGGTGCGGCCACCTTCGACGGACAGGCCGTGCCTGCGCAGATCGTTGAGCGCGCCGGCACGGAAGGCGGTGCGTGCCTCCTTCCGCGCGGCTGCCGTCGTCTTCGTGGTGTGCCGGTACGCCAGGTGCGGTGAGGACAGCCGCTGGATCTGATGGGCCGTCGCGGCCTTGAGCACCTCGAGCACGCGCAGCGCGTCAGCGCGGTGCCCGGTCGACGATCCCGCCTCATTCGTATCGCGCCTGCCCGCCACCAGCCCCGCCCCTACCTGGTTTTGTGCGAACCCGGTCTTGATGGGTCAGCGGGCGAGGGAGACGGCGAAGGGCTTGAAGCCGTGTCGGCGCAGAATGTGGGGCACGACAAGGATCATGGCTTCGGTGGCGCGGGCCGTGGTGATGTCGCCGAGGTCCTCGATCCGTTCAGGCTGCCAGCCCAGGTCGCCGAGCAGGCCGGTAACGGTCCTCTTTGCGTGTTCGTCGTCACCTGAGAGATAGGCGGTCGGTGGGGTGGCCAGGGTTTCGGGAGCGGTCATGACCATGAAAAGCATGGTGTTGAGGGTCTTGACCACATGGGTGTCGGGGAGCGCGGTCTGGAGCTTCTCGGCGAGGCTGCTGCCGGGATAGCACAGGTCGCCGGGCAGGCCGTCACTGTCGTCGCGGGTGGCGTTGGAGACGTCGATGAGGATCTTGCCGGCGAGGTCGGTGCGCAGGTCGGTGAGGCGGTCCAGGGAGCTGTCGCCGGGCATCGCGTTGATCACGATCTCCGCGGTGCGGGCAGTGGTGCGCTGGTCGGCGAAGGTGATCCGAGGGGCTTGCCCGGCGGTGCGGGCGGCGGTGTCCTCGGGGCTCCGGCCACCGAGGATGACATGGTGTCCGGCTGCGGAGAGCTTGCCGGCGAGGTTGGTGCCGACGCGGCCGACGCCCAGGATGCCGATGCTGGTCATGCGGTGATGCTCCTTGCGGTATCGGGGTGGAGAAGAGCGGAGACTTCCGGTCAGGCGATCGGCGAGAGGACCTTGAGGGCGGCGCCGTGGATACCGGGGGCGGCGGCCAGGAAGTCGCGGCTGCCGGTGTTCCAGGGTTCGCCCGCCAGATCGGTGACGGTGCCCCCGGCCTCGGAGACCAGCAGGGCGCCGGCGACCAGGCCGGAGCGGACGTCGGAGAACTGCCAGAACGCGTCCATGCGTCCGGCGGCGACGTGGATGAGCTGCATCGTGGCGGGAACGGACACACGCACGACCAGGCCGTTGATGAGCATCGCGGTGACCGAGTCACCGATCCGCCGGAAGGTGCGCTCGTCCTCGCCGGGCTTGGCCTGGCCGGTGCCGATGAGCGCCGCGCCCAGGTCGGTCTTGGCGGACACCTTCAGAGGCCGGTCGTTGAGGCGGGCACCGCCGCCGGCGACTGCGGTGTAGGTGTCGCCGGTCAGCGGCAGGTGGACGACGGTGAGTACCGGCTGGTTGTCGCGGACCAGGGTGGCGATGACGGCCCAGTCGTCCATGCCGTGAACGTGGTTGATGTTGCCCTCGGCAGGGTCGACGACCCACCACTCCCCGGGCGGGAGCGCGCCGCCGGCCAGCTCGTCCTCGGCCCACTGCGACCCTCGCCGGGCCCGCAGCAGCGGCTCCCGCAGCACATCCAGCACCGCGTCGTCGTTGGCGTGGATCTCGCTCACGACCTCGTCCAGACTCACGCCCCGGGCGTGCGAGGTGTGGCGGTCGCGCAGCGTGACGCCGGCGGTTTTCACTGCGGCTGTCACGTCGGACAGGAGCGTCGTACCGGCGTCGAAAGGCATGGCTGTGCTCATGGTGGGCTCCCTGGGATTCGGTCGAGCGGGGCGGTTGTCTCGCCCCCGCACTTCGAACGTAGGCCGCTTGGTCATTAACAACAAGTGCATGCTTGTCACTTGTAGAGTTACTGCCATGCAACTGGATCTGAACCTGCTCACGGCCCTGGATGCCCTGCTGGAAGAGGGCAGCGTCGCCGGCGCGGCAGCACGCCTCCACGTCACCCCGCCGGCGATGAGCCGCTCCCTGGGCCGCATCCGCAAGGCCACCGGTGACCAGATCCTGGTCCGCACCGGCCGCAGCATGGTTCCCACACCCCGCGCGCTGGCCATGCGCGCCGAGGTCCACGCCCTCGTGCAGCGGGCCCACCAACTTCTGTCCGCACAGCAGGAACTCGACCTGGCGGCTCTGGACCGGGTTTTCACCGTGCGCTGGCACGACGCCTTGACCGCCGCGTGCGGCACCGCCTTGACCACGGCCGTCCACCATCAGGCCCCCGGCGTCCGGCTGCGCCTGTCCGCCGAACCCGGGATGGACGACGCCGAGCTTCGCCGGGGCGAGGTCGACCTCGAATCAAGCTCCAGCGCTCCGACGCTCCCCGACATCCGCCACCGCCTCGTCGGCAAGGACCGACTGGTCGTCGCCGCCCGCCCGGGCCACCCGCTCACCGCAGGCCCGCTGAGCCTTGAGCGATACGCAGACGCCCAACACCTCACCGTTTCGCGGCGCGGAAGCCTGCGCGACCCGATCGATGACGCCCTGACCACACGCGGCCTCGAACGACGCGTCGTCGCCGTCGGGCCCACCGCCGCCTTCGCACTGCAACTCGCCCTCGACACCGACCTGGTCGTCACCCTCCCCGAGGCGGTCACCCGCACGGCCCGGGAACAACTCGGCCTGGCCACACTGGAGCCGCCACTCCCGCTGCCCGACGTACCCCTGTACCTGCTGTGGCACCAGCGCTACGACAACGACCGCGCCCACACCTGGCTGCGAGAGCTGGCCACCGAAACCGTCCAGGCACTATTCACCACCCCGGCCGCCTCTCAACAGCCCCTCACCCACCGGATCGGGAAGTGACGCGTACGTCCGGGGGCGGCCTGTGCCCCCCGTCGGCGGCGAGGTGGAGTAGACGGTCAAGGAAACAACCGACCACCCGCGGTCCTCCGGCGTGCCTACGGGGGCCGCACCGGTACGGCGAGCGGGACCGTACTCAGGGTCATCGCCCGGGGCGCGGTCCCGCCTCGTTGTTCAGGTGTCAGGGCCGCAGGTTCAGCACGAGACGTGGGAACCGCGATGGCGGATCCCCGGCCGTCGCCGTCGGGGGCGTGCCGGTAAAGCGGTAGCACTGGTCGACCGCTGCCCCCGAGCTCGAGACGACGCCGGAGACAGTCGTCGTGCCCCCCCCTCACGCACCACGCTTGTGACCTCGATGGAACGCCGTCCGGTGGGGTCGAGAGTCTCCTGGACCCCGGCACGCGTCATGTCCTCGGCGTACATGCTCGAGATGCGCGTCACCGCGAGACCCGGTTGCCGATCTGGCTGCTCGGACCGGACACGTCGTCGTCCCGCTCGGAAACCATGCCCGGCCCGGGCCGTGGGTGGTGTAGGTGACGACGAAACACCGCATCGTCGGTGCCGCCCGTGCCGCGTGCGCGGGCCGTGTCGTCAGCCGTGGCACGGGCCTGCTTTTGGGGCAAGGCGAATGCCTTCTCCTCGCGCTCCCTGTTGACGTCCCCCTCGTGGCCGTGCCGGTACCACAACCAGGAGACGACGATGTCGAGAACGACGATCGACGCCATCAGGACGGTCAGACAGCCGGTGGTCACGAGGCGGTTCTGTCAGGTCTCACCACACCCCCGACGGAGATGGCGTTCGCCGGGGGTGGTTTCCTGCTCGTCCCGGCCGCGTACGTCGGCACGTCGATGAGCGCGCCTCGGTGAGGCCGTGTCACATGTTCCCCGGAGGATCTGTGCGTTCGGCGCTGATATGGCTCGTACGGGTGTGCTCGCTCGCGGCGTGGGTCGCGGCCGGCGTCGCCTCCATGTGGCTGTTGGGGGCCACCGCCATGGCCCGGCCCTGGCACGAACCCTTCGTGTGGGGTGCCGTCGCCGTAGGGTGTGCGGTGGTGCGGGTTGTGGCGCTGTGGGGGCTGCGCGGCGAGCCCAAAGACGACGGGTTCACGGACGAGTTCTGGGTCAAGTCGCGCACCGGTGTCCTCTGGGCCCTCGTCACGTTCTCCTCCGCCGTGTTCGCCGTCGCTCTCCTGACCTCGTCCAACGCGGGCGACAAGCTCGACGCCCTACGAGACGCGGGCGCGGAGGTGAGCACCGCGGCGGTCGTGGAACGGCAGTCATCACGACAGGAGTTGAGCGACGGCGTCGTGAAGGGATACGTGTCCCGGCTCGTGGTATCCGTGCCCGGCGGTACCGAACGGCTCACCGTGCGCGGTGCTTTCACGCACGAAAAGCCCGGCGAAGGAACCGAGGTCGACGTCCTGTGGGCCCGGTCCGACCCCGGTCTCGGCGGTTACGTCAATGAGAGCAAGGACCTGCCCACGCTCGCCGAGAACCGCTGGAAGGCCTTCCAGGACGACGAGTTGGGCATGGGCTCGTTGATCGCCTTCATCGTCGTCGCGCTCATCGGCGCGATCCTGACCCCGGTGTTCGCCCTCGCGCCCGACGCCGACGACCTTCAGGAGGTGGCCTGGTCGGCGCCGTTCCAGACCGTGCGCACGGCGCTGACCGTACTGGTGTTCTGGGGCTGGAGTCCCCTGATGCTGGGGAGCCAGTCGAGCCTTCCGCAGATGCTCGTCGCCGTCGGCAGCTTCTGCCTCGTCCTGCTGGGGTACGTCGCCCCCTCGCTCCGCGGCTTCGGCTGACGTACGACGACGCCCTCTCGAATGAGGTGAGCCCACCAGTACCACGCCGAAGACATGAGTCTCACGTGCCGCCGGCTAAAGGCTCTCCCGTAACTGCGGGCCGTCCATCCCGTGACGGTTCGCTTTGCACTCGCGTGGTCAGCCGAAGATGAGCTCAACATCCATGTCCACGCAGAAGCGCAGGACGGCGACCAACTGATGGACGTCTTCCATGCGCCGTCGGAGGATGGGGTCGCTGTCGTCAGGCTGATGTTCGAGTAGCGCTTCCAGCCGGGACAACATGGCCGCGCATTGAGCGGGCGCGAGGTCTGGTCCATCGGCGTCTGGATGGTTGAGTAGCGGTGCCAGCGTGGTGGAGACGCTGCTCCACTGGCGGTCCCCGCCGAACCCCTCCATCTCGGCGAGCGTGAACCCATCCACCTGGGCCAACCACTGCCTGAACATGCTGAAGCCGGTGTAGGACCAGGAGATGTCCGGGCTCAATACGTCGTCGTCGCCTGGGAAGAGCACCAGTCCCAACTTGTCCCCCTTGCTTGCCCAGTGCCAGGATCCGTCGTGTGAGGGGTGTCGGCAACTCATCTCTGGCTGGCTGGTGTGATCACAGCGGCGGAGCCGTCCTGGACAGCCAGGCGGACCAGCCGGATGTTGCGACCGACGGGCGGTGGCCGTCAGCCACCGGCCCCGTCGGTGAGTGGCTGACGCGGGCGTCGGTCGGGATGGAGGGCGTCCTCTTCAAGCGGCTGGACAGCGTGTACGAGCCTGCAGCGCGCGGCTGGCGGAAGTACAAAAACGCGATGAATTGCAGTTGATGCAACATACCGCGGCTCACCAGAATCGCCGTTTCCGCTGATCACTCCCCCAACTCCTCTGCCATGTCGGCGTCACAGCGGAGCCGCGACCAGTACGGTAGCAATAGACGCAACATTGATGCGTTTGATACAACAGCGCCATGGTCGCTGAGGCACCCGGTTCGGCGCGTCTCCTCCTCGCTCCGAACGTCGTACACCTGGCCCCGGAATCAGCGGTGTTCACGGCGATGAAGGAGGGCTGGGCCCGGCAGCAACACGCCCGGTTCCTGGAGGCTTCGACGATCGAACCGCGGCTGCGTCTGATCAACCGGTTCGAGGTGTTCACGGGGCTGTACCCGTGGCAATGGACTCCAGCGGACGGCGAAGCGTTCATCGCGCACCTGCGTAGCGGCGCCAATCCGATCCGAATGTCGACGGCGCGGACGTACGAGGTGACGATCACTTTGTTCGTGGAGTACCTGCTGGACCGCCGGTACGGATGGGCGGACACCTGCCGGGAGCGGTTCGGGCAGGCACCTCAGGTCGTCTTTCACGAGGCCAACTCGGTGGTGCACACGCTGGAGTACGAGGGCGACCCGCGGCGTCGGCCGCTGACCTACGACGAGGTCCAGGCCCTTTTCGACGCGGCCGATTCACGGCCGGCCCAGATCCGCGGGCACGGGCGGAAGGGGACGCTGACCGCGCTGCGCGACGCTGCGGTGCTGAAGACTATCTACGCCTACGGAACCCGACGCACCGAGTCCTCCATGGTCGACCTGGTGGACTTACGACGGCATCGGAAGAGCCCGCAGTTCGGGCAGTTCGGCACACTGGCAGTGCGGTACGGGAAGTCGTCCAAGGGGGCGCCGCCGAAGCGGCGGACCGTGCTGCTGGTGCCGGAGATGGACTGGGTGGTCGATGTCCTGGGCGAGTGGGTGCATGAGGTGCGTCCCCGGCTGGCGCCGGGCCGGCATCCGGCATTGTGGGTGACCGAGCGGGCCGGGCGGATGTCGCCGCGCTCAATCAACGAAGCCTTCACCACAGCTCGGGACGCGGCCGGCCTGGATGGGGCCCTCGATCTGCACTGTCTCCGCCACAGCTACATCACGCACCTCACGGAGTTCGGCTACCCCGCGCGGTTCGTGCAGGAGCAGGTCGGCCACTCCCACGGCTCGACGACAGCCATCTACATGGGTGTCTCCGACGAGTACCGCAACCACATGCTGGAGGCTTCGCTGAGGCGCCGGCTCGGCGACGACTGGGACCTGACATGATCAAGAAAATGGGCTACGAGTGGCGCTTGCGGCAGATCATGGCCGAGCGGGAGATGTTCCACACCTCGGACCTGGTGCCGCTGCTCGCGGAGCGCGGGGTGAGCCTGTCGCGTGAGCAGGTCTACCGGCTGGTGAGGCAGCCCCCGCAGCGGATGAGCATGGACACCCTGGTCGCGCTGTGCGACATCTTCGGCTGTACCCCGAACGACCTCATCAAGCCGACGGTCGTCAACGCGCAGGTGAAAAAGACCGCGTGCGGCGAGGAGGCACCGCTGCCGCTGACGGAGCGCAGGACCACGATCCGGCGCCCGGGTGCGCCGTGAGGAAGTACCTGACCCCGGACCAGGTACGGCTGCGCGAGGAGCTGGCCGGGGCCCGTGACCGGATCATCGTCCTGCTGAACCTGGCCGTCGGGGAGTCCCTCGGCATGGAGCAGGCGCAGGGGTTCGTCGAGAAGGCGCGGGCGTGGAGCGGTGCGAACGCCTTCCGTCTGCTGCGCTACCTCGCGTCCAGACCCGACGCGCTGAGCGCGCCGACGCCGGACTGCCCGCCCTGCGGGGTACGGCTGATCGCACTGCTGATCGCCGGCGGTCACGGCGAGAAGGTGGGCCTTGTGCCCTGCGCCGACTGCGGACGGACGAACCCGTTGCCGACGTACGCCGGACCCGAAGGGCGGCTGTGCCATGGCTGCTCCAGTCGGCGCCTGGCGGTCGCGTGCGCACGGTGCGGCAAGCTCGCGAAGGCAGTGGCACGACGTCCGGACGGACGGATCTGCCAAGTGTGCAAGGAGAAGGAGCCGGGCTCGCGCAAGGAGTGCGGCAGCTGCCGCCGGATGATGATTCCCACCCGGCACCTGCCCGACGGCACCTACCTGTGCCAGACGTGCGCCCCCAAGAAGCTCCAGACGTGCTGCCGCTGTGGCCGCCGGCGGCGGGCGAACGCGCTGACCGACGACGGGCCCGTCTGCGGGACCTGCTACGCGAGCCCTGCGCGCCGGTGTGGCGTCTGCGAGCAGGTGGGGCCCATCAGGGTGCGGGCAAAAGGCGAGGCTCCCGACATCTGCTACCGCTGCTACGTGCGGCCGGAGAAGCTCTGCACCGTATGCGGGCAGATCCGTCGCGGCCACCACATCGACCACGGCAATGGACCGTTCCACTGCGATGGGTGTGTCCCACGCGAGGCCCGCAAGCGGCAGCTGCACATGTGCGCACTGTGCGGCCAGGAGCGGAAGGTGGGCGTGTTCTGGCCGGTAGGGCCCGTCTGCCCCTTGTGCTACCGGACTGCTCTGACGCAGCCGGAATCGTGCACGATGTGCGGACGGCAGCGCATTCTCGTGGGCCGTACCCCGGACGGCGGCCGGATCTGTAAGGCGTACTCCTTCCCCGACGAGCAGCCCGATTACTGCTCGTCCTGCCAGCAACCGGCTGATCTCCTGCCGGGACGCCGCTGTCCACGCTGCACCCTGCTCGCCAAGGTGACCAGCCTGCTCTCACGCGACGGAACCACCTTCGACGCCTCCCTGCGGCCGCTCGCCGATGTACTCAGCGACGCTCCCAACCCCTACCCGGTCCTGGCCTGGCTGCGCCGAAGCCCCGCCGCGCGCCTCCTGGGCCAGCTGGTAACCGCGCCCGACGAACTCGACCACGCGGCCCTGGATGCGCTGCCCCAAGGACACGCCACCACCTACGTCCGCAGCCTGCTCACCACCGCAGGCCTACTTCCGCCACGCGATGAGAACCTCGCCCTGCTCATCAACTGGACGGCCCGCACGCTGGCCAAGCTGCCGGGACATCAGGCGACCCTGATCCGCCCGTTCGCCGAGTGGCACATCATCCGAGACGCCCGCCGACGCTCGGCGCGCGGCCGCTACACCTACACCGCCCACAAGGGCGACTGCGCCAACATCCGCGCCGCCATCGACTTCCTCACCTGGCTGGACACCCAGCAACACACCCTCCAGAACCTCACACAGGAAGACCTGGACATCTGGGCAATCTCCAGGCCCACCCTGCGAGCCCGCTCCATCCCTTTCATCCGCTGGGCCGGCGCCCGCCACCTCACCCGGGCCGGCCTGACCATCGACCACCCACCCTCCCAGCTCCCCGGCCAGTTCCAGATCGAAGAAGACCACTACGAGGAACTACGCCGGTGCCTGAACGACCCCACGCTTCCGTCGGACGTTCGCATCGCCGCAGCCCTCATCCGCCTCTACGCCCTCCCTCTGACCCGCATCGTCGAACTCACCACCGACCACCTCCACCACGACGCGGATCACACCTACCTGACGATCACCCGCCACCCCGTCGTCCTGCCACCGAAGCTCGCCCGCCTCATCGACGACCATCTCAACAATGGATCCCGGCACAGCAACGAAACCACCAGGTACCTGCTACCGGGCCGAGCCCCCGGGCGCCCCCGCAACCCTGCGGGACTGTCCGACAAACTCAAGCGCTACGGCCTGCCCGCCCGCGCAGCCCGGAACACGGCCATGATGCAAGCGCTCGCCGACCTGCCACCCGTCGTCCTCTCCGACTTGATCGGCATCCAGCCGAGAACCGCAGAACGCTTCGCAGCCATGACCGGCGATAACTGGTCCAACTACCTGGCCGCGGCTCGCCCGCACCCGCGCCAAACGAGTTGATGGGGTGTGTGCATCAGGCAACGATAGGACGCCCGGCAGGATCGGTGATGATCTGCACGTTCATGCCGTGCTTCTCATGCTTCCCAGAGCAGAAGGGCCAGTCGGCCGCGATTCGGTCGATCGGCAGCAACGTGCCGTCCAGGATTACGAATGCCTTGGTGGAGGCGGTGCAGCCCGCGGGCCGCAGGTCCGAAGCCAGCGCGGCGAGGACCGCACCCGCAGCAACCGCCTCAAGCGCTGAACACTTCGCGAAGAACCCGCTGCAGGCGGCTGCGAGCCGGCAGGTCGGCAACGACAACGACGAAAGGCGGATCAGGGTGCCGGCTCAGACGTGCCTCGCGCCTGGTCGCGGCTGGCGACCACCAGGTATCCATCGCTCTCGGGGTCGAAGGTGGTGGACTGCACCGTGAGCCCGACACTCCGCAACTGAGCCACGAGATCCTCGTACCGGTAGGGCCAGATGGACAACCGCTCCGAGCAAGCCCGCACTGCCCCATCCGGCTCGATCTGGGCGACCACGATCTCAAGGAAGTGTTCCTGCTCCCAGCACTGCTCGATCTGCCAGTAGTAGCTGACGACCGCATTTCGGTCGTCGCGGCGGATGAGTCGATCGCGGACGTCTACCCGTGAGCCGGCGGAGCGCACGAGCTCCCAGTTGCGTGAGTGGAGCACAAGGCGTCCGCCCGGATTCAGCAGCCGCGACATCGCTTCCAGTGCGGTCAGGCGCCCGGCTGCGCCCTCAGCGTGCCCGAGCGAGTTGCCGACGCAGAACACCAGATCGAACGTGGAGTCCTCCAGGTGGTCGGGCAGCTCGTCCCAGCTCGCGCGGAGGGCTCGAAGCGAGACACCCTGCTCGTCGGCGGCCTTCTCGGTCCGGCGAACCATCCCATTGCTGGCGTCTGCGGCGACCACGTCAAGGCCAAGACTCGCGAGACCGACGGCGAGCTGGCCGGTTCCACACGCGCAGTCGAGGACGCGCGCGTTGGGCGGCAGAGAGCCCACGACATCGCTGTAGTAAACCGCGGCTGCCTTGGCGGGGGTCAACCTGTCGTCCCCGATCAGCCACTCGTATACGTCGGAAAGCGCCCCATAACCAGCCACCGCGATAACCTCCATCACTCGACGACACGCGGGCTAGACCGCGCCTGCGATTCGGACCTTGCGCCTCGCACTGTGCCGGGCCGTGTCAGCGAAGCATTGAGCAGGACCCAACCACTTCCGGCCGCTGAGACTCCACCGGATTTCGTGGGAAACCGCGACACGCCGGACCGTCGCAGGTCCCCACTCCACCGGCGCCCCATCGGCCACGATGGGGACCGCGGCCGGCAAGCGCGCGTTCACTGCGGAGCGCTTTAGGCACAGCGGCTACGTCCATCTCGCCGACTTCGCCGGATACAGGTTCTCCTACGACGCACCAGAGGGCGGATGACCGGTGCCCTGGGCAACGGCCTCTGAAGGCTCGTCAGTAGCTCCCGCATCGGCGTACAGCGGGCGGTGCGCACCGTCCGCCGCGGTCCGCTGCACGAATAGTGCATGAATCGAATACTGCCTCTTCGCCAGTAGGTGCGCGAGACGACTGCGGCGATCGTCGGCGCGGTCACCGGCGCCTTGGCCTCTCCCGGCAGTCTTCTGCTCGGCAGGTACGACGACGGCGGCCGCCTGCAGTACACCGGCCGCACCACCACCCTGCCCGGGCGGCCAGCCCGTCGGCCGCCTGGCTACTCACCCCGGCGCGCGGTGCGGTCATCCGTGGACGGGTTGATCGTTCTCCGCCGGGTGGGGCAGCCG
>NZ_MUKA01000165.1 GCF_002150735.1 Streptomyces africanus | reverse complement strand
GGCGGCCGGCAAGGAGGCGGCGGCCGGGGAGACGGTGGCCCGGAAGCCGGCGGCCGGGGGGTCGGCGGCTGAGGTCGCGGCCGAGAGGGCCCCGGCGAAGAAGGCGGCTGGCAAGGAGGCGGCTGGCAAGGAGGCGGCTGGCAAGGAGGCGGCTGGCAAGGAGGCGGCGGCCAGGGGGTCGGCGGCTGAGGTCGCGGGCGAGAGGGCCCCGGCGAAGAAGGCGGCTGGCAAGGAGGCGGCGGTCAGGAAGTCGGCGGCCGAGGTCGTGGGCGAGAAGGCCCTGGCGAAGAAGGCGGCCGGCAAGGAGGCGGCTGCTCGGAAGACGGCCGTCAAGAAGACGGCGGGCAAGGCTGCGGCCGAGAGGGCATCGGCCAAGGAGACGGCGGACAAGAGAACTGCGGCCGAGAAGGCCCCGGCGAAGAAGGCGGCCGGCAAGGAGGCGGCTGCCCGGAAGACGGCCGTCAAGAAGACGGCGGGCAAGGCTGCGGCCGAGAGGGCATCGGCCAAGGAGACGACGGCCAAGAGAACGGGGGCCAAGGCTGCGGCCGAGAAGGCCCCGGCCAGGAAAGCGGCAGCTCGGAAGACGGCAGCCAAAGCCGCAGCCGAGAAAGCCCCGGCCAAGGAGGCCGCGGCCAAGGTCGCGGCGAAGAAGGCCCCGGCCAAGAGCGCGGCGGCCGAGGAGGCGGCGGAGAAGAAGGCCCCGGCCAAGGAGGCGGCGGCGAAGAAAGCCGCTGTCAAACGGGCGAAGGCCGCCAAGGCCGGTGTCGTGAAGAAGGCCGGCGTCGCGAAGCAGGGCGTCGAGGCCGAGGGCGTTGGCGAGAGCACCACCACGAAGGGCGCTGTCGGGAAGGGCGCTGCCCGGACCGGCGCGGTCACACAGGACACGGCCGGGAGCAGCACGGCCAAGAAGGCGGGCGCGGCAAGGGCCGCGCAGCAGACGGGAGCGACGACCGTGGGTGCGAAGAAGACTCCTGGCACGGCGACGGCGGCCAAGACCGCTGTTCCGAAGGCACGGGCGGCAGCGGCGGAGCCCGGTGAGCTCGCGGTTCGCCCGGGCGAGGACCCCTGGACGGAGGCGGAGGTCGAGGAGGCGCGTGCCGAGCTGACGTCCGAGGAGATCCGGCTGCGTGAGGAGATCACGTCGTCGGAGCGGTCGCTCGCCGGTCTGATGCGGGACTCCGGGGACGGCGCGGGCGACGACCAGGCGGACACCGGCACCAAGAACATCACCCGCGAGCACGAGCTGGCCCTGGCCGCCAACGCGCGCGAGATGCTCGTCCAGACCGAGCGCGCCCTGGAACGCCTGCACGCGGGCACCTACGGCCTCTGCGAGAACTGCGGCAATCCCATCGGCAAGGCCCGCATGCAGGCCTTCCCGCGGGCGACTCTGTGCGTGGAGTGCAAGCAGAAGCAGGAGCGCCGGTACTGACCGGCCGCCGAATGCCTCCTGAGCACGTGGGGCGCCCGGGGTGTGCCGTACCCTCGTCCTCAGTCAGGCACCTAGGTTGAGGGACTCACGTGGCAGAGGCGGAGCGCATCATCGGTACGCCGGACACACCGGACGCGACCGGCAACGGGCGGGAGCGGCCCGACGAGGCGGCGGCCGCCGGGGCGTCCGGCACGGATGAGCCGACGGCGGCCGGGCGGCCCCGGGGCAAGCGCCGGATCGCGGTCCTGTTCGCGGTCGCCGCGTTCGCGTACGCCCTCGACCTGATCAGCAAGATGCTCGTGGTGGCCAAGCTGGAGCACCACCCGCCCATCGAGATCATCGGGGACTGGCTGAAGTTCGAGGCGATCCGCAACGCGGGCGCGGCCTTCGGCTTCGGCGAGGCCTTCACGGTGATCTTCACCATGATCGCGGCGGCGGTGATCGTGGTGATCGCCCGGCTCGCCCGCAAGCTCTACAGCCTGCCCTGGGCGATCGCGCTCGGCCTGCTGCTCGGTGGTGCGCTGGGCAACCTCACCGACCGGATCTTCCGGGCGCCGGGGGTCTTCGAGGGCGCGGTCGTGGACTTCATCGCGCCCAAGCACTTCGCCGTCTTCAACCTGGCCGACTCTGCGATCGTGTGCGGCGGCGTCCTGATCGTGCTGCTGTCGTTCAGGGGGCTCGACCCCGACGGGACCGTCCACAAGGACTGAGCCCGCGAGGGGTTGTCCACAGGCTCGGTACGGGGCTGTCGGGGCCGTCCGGCATACTCGACGGGTGAGCACGATTCCCGAGATCCGTACCCTGCCCGTGCCCGACGGACTGGAGGGCGAGCGCGTCGACGCCGCCATCTCCCGCATGTTCGGCTTCTCCCGGACCAAGGCGGCCGAGCTCGCCGCCGCGGGGAAGGTCACGGTCGACGGATCGGTGGTCGGCAAGTCGGAGCGGGTGCACGGCGGCGCCTGGCTGGAGGTCGAGATGCCGCAGGCGCCCGCGCCGGTGCAGGTGGTGGCCGAGCCGGTCGAGGGCATGGAGATCGTGCATGACGACGATGACGTGGTCGTGATCGTCAAGCCGGTGGGCGTGGCCGCGCACCCGTCGCCGGGCTGGACCGGCCCGACCGTCATCGGCGGCCTCGCCGCCGCCGGGTACCGCATCTCCACCTCCGGCGCCGCGGAGCGCCAGGGCATCGTGCACCGGCTCGACGTCGGAACGTCCGGGCTGATGGTGGTCGCCAAGTCGGAATACGCGTACACGTCCCTGAAGCGCCAGTTCAAGGAGCGCACGGTCGACAAGCGGTACCACACGCTCGTCCAGGGCCACCCGGACCCGACCAGCGGCACCATCGACGCGCCCATCGGCCGCCACCCGCAGCACGACTACAAGTGGGCGGTCACCGCCGAGGGCAAGCCGTCCGTCACGCACTACGACCTGATCGAGGCCTTCCGCGCGGCGTCCCTGCTCGACGTGAAGCTGGAGACAGGCCGCACGCACCAGATCCGCGTCCACATGGCCGCCCACCGGCACCCCTGCGTCGGCGACCTGACGTACGGCGCCGACCCGACGCTCGCCAAGCGGCTCCATCTGACCCGCCAGTGGCTGCACGCGGTGCGGCTCGGCTTCGAGCACCCCGGGGACGGGCAGTGGGCGGAGTTCGCCTGCGACTACCCGGAGGACCTGCAGAAGGCCCTGGACCAGGTCCGGGAGGAGACCTACGCATGAGCGTCCCGTCGTACGTGGTGCGTGTCGCCGAGGACCCGGCCGACCGTGAGGCGTGCTTCGCGGTGCGCAAGGAGGTGTTCGTCGGCGAGCAAGGCGTGCCGGAGGACATCGAGTACGACGCGTACGACCCGGGTGCCGTCCATGTGCTGGCGGTCCGGGAGGACGGCGTGCCGCTCGGGACGGGGCGGCTGCTGCTCGGGGAGGCGGCCGTGGCAAAGACCGGAGCCGACCCGTCCGTGGGCTCCCTCGGCCGGCTCGCCGTGGCCGCCCACGCGCGCGGACTCGGTGTCGGCGTCGCCCTCGTGCAGGCCGTCGAGGACGCGGCACGCGCGCGTGGTCTCGCGGCCGTGGACCTGCACGCGCAGACGCACGCGCTGGGCTTCTACGAGCGGCTCGGCTACGAGCCGTACGGACCGGAGTACGTGGAGGCGGGGATTCCGCACCAGGGGATGCGGCGTTCGCTTTAGCCCGTCCTGAAGGGTGCCGAAACGGTTTGTCCCGGGAGTTGCGTGGCAGGCTTGAGGGCAGTCGTGTGAACGTTTGACCTTCCGGAGCGCTGACCGTGGATCAGTTGGCCCTGCTGTTCGTGCTGCTGCTCGGGGCCGTGATCAGCGTCCCGGTGGGGGACCGGTTCAGCGTGCCCGCGCCGGTGCTGATGACGCTGCTGGGCATAGTCCTCGCGCTGCTCGACTTCGTACCGAACGTCGAGATCCCGCCGGACCTGATCCTGCCGCTGCTGTTGCCGCCGCTGCTGTACGCCGCGGTGCGGCGCACCTCCTGGCGGCAGTTCGCGGCGAACAAGAGGCCGATCTTCCTGCTGGCCGTGGCGCTGGTGTTCGTCACCATGGCCTGTGTGGCCGCCACGGCCAACGCGATCGTGCCGGGGCTGCCACTGGCCGCGGCGTTCGCGCTCGGCGCGCTGGTCGCGCCGCCGGACCCGGTCGCCGCGACCGCCGTCGCCGGGCAACTCGGGCTGCCGCGCCGACTGGTGTCGATCCTGGAGGGCGAGGGGCTGTTCAACGACGTGACGGCCATCGTCCTGTACCACGTGGCGATCGCCGCCGCCGTCAGCGGGACGTTCTCGCCCTGGAAGGCCGGGCTCGACCTCGTGCTGTCGGCCGTGGTGGCGGTGGCCGTGGGGCTCGCACTGGGCTGGGGCGCGAACAAGCTGATGGAACTACTCGGGGACGCGACCCTCCAGATCGGGCTGACCCTGCTGGTGCCGTACGCCTCGTACGTCCTGGCCGAGGAGATGCACGGGTCCGGAGTGCTCGCCGTGCTGACCACCGCGCTGTTCCTCGCGGAGTACGGCTCCGACGCCGACGACGTCATGACGCGGCTGGCCGGGCACACGTTCTGGAACATCGTCGACACGCTCGTCACCGGCGTGGCGTTCGGGCTGGTCGGGCTGGAGCTGCACAACGCGATCCACACCGCGTCCGGCCGGTGGGGCGAGCTGCTCGGCTGGGCGGCGGTGGTCGTCGGCGTGGTCGTGTTCGTACGGCTGTTGTGGCTGCTGCCGGCGACCTGGCTGACGAAGCGGCTGCACGCGCGGCGGGACTACGACGAGGACATCCCGGTGAGCTGGCGCGAGACCGTGGTGATGTGGTGGTCGGGGATGCGGGGGGTGGCCTCGGTCGCGCTGGTGCTGGCCATTCCGCTGGAGACCGACGCGGGGGCGCCGTTCCCCAGCCGGGACGAGATCATCTTCATCGCGTTCGGGGTGATCGTGGTGACGCTGGTGGTGCAGGGGCTGACGTTGCCCTGGCTGGTGCGGCGGCTGGGGGTGCGGGCCGACACGGACGTCGAGAAGGAGTTCGCGAAGGCGCTGGCGGTCCGGGCGGCCAAGGCGGCCAAGCACAGGCTCCGGGAGATCGAGGAGGTCGAGGAGCTGCCGGAGGAGCTGTCCGAGCAGATGCTGCGGCGGGCGTTCGACATCGCGGTGCGGATCAGTCCCGCGGTGGCCGAGGACGAGCGGCGGGAGGCCTATCGGGAGCGGGCCCGGCGGCTGAAGCGGGTGCGGCGGATCCAGCAGGAGATGCTGAGCGCCGCGCGGCACGAGGTGCTGGCGGCGCGGAGCGAGCCGGGGGCGGATCCGGAGGTGGTGGACCGGGTGCTGCGGCATCTTGATGTGCGGTCGATGCGGTGAGTCCCGGTCCGCGGGCCCGCCCCTGGCTGCTCGCCTTCCGTCAGCGGTCCGGCCTCGTGGAGCCGTGGTAGCGGCGTTGCTGGTGGGGGACGCCGTCCTGGGACGGGCGGTGGCCGTTGTGGGACGGGGGCGGGGTCGCGTCCGCCGTGTTGACCCGGGGCAGGGCGTAGGGGTGCTCCGCGGTCAGCCAGCGGATCATCTGCTCGCGGACCGCGACCCGTACCGTCCAGATGTCGTCCGAGTCCTTGGCGGTCACCAGGGCCCGCACCTGCATGGTGTTCGGGGTGGTGTCCGTGACGGACAGGTCGTAGGCGCGGCCGTCCCAGGCCGGGCACTGGCGCAGGATGTCACGGAGCTTCTCGCGCATCGCGTCCACGGGGGCCGTGTGGTCGACGTGGAAGAAGACGGTGCCGGTCATCTGCGGGGTACCGCGCGACCAGTTCTCGAACGGCTTGGACGTGAAGTACGACACCGGCATGGTGATCCGCCGCTCGTCCCAGGTGCGCACGGTCAGGAACGTCAGGGTGATCTCCTCGACCGTGCCCCACTCGCCGTCCACGACGACGGTGTCCCCGATGCGCACCATGTCGCCGAAGGCGATCTGGAACCCCGCGAACATGTTGCTCAGCGTGGACTGCGCGGCGACACCGGCGACGATGCCGAGGATGCCTGCCGAGGCCAGCAGCGAGGCGCCCGCGGCGCGGAACGCCGGGAACGTCAGCAGCATGCTCGCCGCGGCCACCACGCCGACGATCGCCGACACCACCCGCATGATCAGCGTCACCTGGGTGCGCACCCGGCGGACCCTGGCCGGGTCCCGCTGGGCCCGGGAATGGGCGTACCGGCTGTACGACGTCTCGACGACCGCCGACGCGATCCGGATCACCAGCCAGGCGGTCGACCCGATCAGCACCAGGGTCAGCGTCTGACCGATGCCCTCCCGGCGGCTCTCCAGCAGCTGTGCCTCGTCGTACGACCCTCTCAGCAGGGCCGCGAGGAGCACGAGCTGGTAGGGGATGCGGCCGCGGCGGAGCAGCCCCCACAGCGGTGTCTCGTGGTGCTGTTCGTCGGCCTTGCGCAGCAGGAAGTCGGTGGCCCAGCCGATCACCAGCGTGAGCACGACCGAGCCACCGACCACGATCAGCGGTCGCAGCAGATTTTCCATGCCCCCGAACCTAACCGGCTCGCGGGGCGCATGAACATGTGACTTCGGCGGCGGCCTGGGTAGTGCCGTGATGCGGGCCTGTCACACCCGGCTGGCACCATGGGCTCATGAACATCATGCTCTTTCACTCGACCCATGGGCTGCGGCCCGCGGTGCTCCAGGCCGCCGACCGGCTGCGCGCGGCCGGACACGAGGTGTGGACGCCCGACCTCTTCGAGGGACGCACCTTCGACTCGGTCGAGGAGGGCATGGAGCACAAGGAGAAGATCGGCAAGGACGAGCTGCTGAAGCGGGCCGTGCTGGCCGCCGCGCCCTACTCGGAGCGCGGGCTGGTGTACGCCGGGTTCTCGCTCGGCGCGTCCATCGCCCAGACCCTCGCCCTCGGCGACGACAAGGCGCGCGGGCTGCTGCTCCTGCACGGCACGTCGGACATCGCGCCGGGCGTCACGGCGGACGACCTGCCGGTCCAGCTGCACGTGGCGGAGCCCGACCCGTTCGAGACGGACGACTGGCTCAGCGCCTGGTACCTCCAGATGGGCCGGACCGGCGCGGACGTCGAGGTGTACCGGTACGCGGGGGCGGGTCACCTCTACACCGACCCCGACCTGCCGGACTACGACGAGGAGGCCGCCGAGGCCACCTGGCGGGTGGCGCTCGGCTTCCTCGACAGCCTGTAGCCGGCGGTTACCCGGGGCTCACACGGCGTCGTGGACGCGCTCGATCCTCTGCGTGCCGCTGCGCGTGCGGTACGAGCGGGACCACGTGGCGGTCGCGTCGCGCCGCGTCCGGTCGGAGACCACGTAGTAGTCCATCTGCGCGCGCTCGGCCGTGATGTCCAGGACGCCGAAGCCGTGGCGGTCGGTGTCGACCCAGTGGACGTGCCGGTTGGCGGCGCGGATGACGGGTGCCGCGACCGCGGAGAGCGTGCCCTCCGGGACCTTGACCATGTCGTCGAGGTTGTCGGAGGTGACCGAGGTGACGACGAACTCCGTGGCGGCCGACGGGGACAGCGGGTACGTACCGGCGTCCACCGGCACGTCGTTGGCCCAGGCCATGTGGATGTCGCCGGTGAGGAAGACCGTGTTGCGGATCGCGTGCGCGCGCAGATGGGCGAGGAGTTCGCGCCGGTCGTCGGTGTAGCCGTCCCACTGGTCGGTGTTGAGGGCGAGGCCCTCCTGCGGCAGGCCCAGCAGCTTGGCCAGCGGCTTCAGCAGGTCGGCGGAGAGCGAGCCGATGGCGAACGGCGAGATCATCACCGAGTTGCCGACCAGCCGCCAGGTGGTGTCGGACGCCTTCAGGCCCGCCTTGAGCCAGTCGAGCTGGGCGCGGCCGGTGAGGGTGCGGTCCGGGTCGTCGACCTGGCCGTTGCCGACCTTGACCTGCTGCGAACGGAACGAGCGCAGGTCCAGCAGCGAGAGGTCGGCCAGCTTGCCGAAGCGCAGCCGGCGGTAGGTGGTGCCCGCGATCGCCGGGCGCACCGGCATCCACTCGAAGTAGGCCTGCTTGGCGGCGGCCTGGCGGGCGGACCAGGTGCCCTCGGCGCCCTCGGTGTGGTTCTCGGCGCCGCCCGACCAGGCGTCGTTGGCGAATTCGTGGTCGTCCCAGATCGCCACGACCGGGGCCGCCGCGTGCAGCGCCTGGAGGTCGGGGTCCGTCTTGTAACGTCCGTGCCGGATGCGGTAGTCGGCGAGGGTGACGATCTCGTGGGCCGGGGCGTGCGGGCGGACGACCGTGCCGCGGGTGCCGTACTCGCCGGTGCCGTACTCGTAGATGTAGTCGCCGAGGTGCAGCCAGGCGTCCAGGTCGCCGCGGGCCGCGAGATGGCGGTACGGGGAGAAGTGGCCGGCTTCCCAGTTGGCGCAGGAGACCACGCCGAAGCGGAGGCCCGTGACGGCCGCGTCGGGTGCCGGGGCGGTGCGGGTGCGGGCGGCCGGGGAGTCGGTGCCGCCGGCGGAGAAGCGGAACCAGTAGTCGGTGCCCGGCTCCAGGCCGCGGATGTCGGCCTTCACGGTGTGGTCGGAGGCGGCCGTCGCGGTGGTGGAGCCCTTGGCGACGACGGTGCCGAACGCCCGGTCCTTGGCGACGGTCCAGCTCACCTCGGTGTCCGGGCCGAGTCCGGAGCCGGGTATGGCCTCCGGGACGGGCGTCACGCGGGTCCACAGCAGGATGCCGTCCGGCAGCGGGTCACCGGAGGCCACGCCGTGCAGGAAGGCGGGGGCCTGGTCGACGGCGCGCGCGGGCAGGGTCGCTGCCAGCGGTCCGGCCAGGACAGCGGTCGCCGCCGCGGCCTTGACGACCGTACGGCGGCGCGGGGTGCGGGAGTTGAGGTCCTCTGACGGCTTCGACGATCTGTATCGACTGGTCACGGACGATCAGGTTACTGATCGGTATGCGCCAGAGCGGGCGAACCGAAGGAAGTTCGCCCGCTCTTTACGTGGAGGCCGGTTACGGCACGGTGGCCGGTCCCGGACTCGCCGTCACTTCTTGAGGGCCTCGCCCACCACCCTGTTGAAGTCGGCCACCGTCATCAGCGGCGTGCCCTGGTTGTCGGCGGTGAGCTGCTTGCCGTCCATGACGAAGCCCGGGGTGCCCTGCACGCCGTCCTTGTTGTCGTCGAAGGTCTTCGACATGGCCATCGCCCAGGCGTCGTAGGTGCCCTTCTCGACCGCGTCCTGGAACTTCTTGTTGCCCTTCAGCTCCGGGACGGTGTCCGCGACCTTGATGAGGTAGCTGTCGTCCTTGAACTTGTCGGTCGTCTCGTCCGGGTGGTACTTCGACGAGTACAGCGCGGCCTTGTAGTCGAGGAACGCCTCGGGGCTGACGTTCAGCGCGGCACCCAGGGCGCTCAGCGCGTTCTTGGAGCCCTCGCCGTTGTCCTTGTTGTCGATGAAGGTGGCGCCGATGAACTGCATCTTGAACTTGCCGTCGTCGATGTCCTTCTTCACGGTCGAACCGACGGTCTGCTCGAACTGGGCGCACACGGGGCAGCGCGGGTCCTCGTAGACCTTCAGGGTCTTCTTGGCCGAGTCCTTGCCGATGACGACCGTGGTGCCCTTGGTGCCCGTGGTGTTGGCCGGGGTGACGACCTTGGCGTCCTTCTGGGCCTCCCAGTAGGTGGGCTTGTTGGCCTGGACGACCGCGTAGCCGATGCCGCCGGCTATCGCCAGGACGCCGACGATGGAGGCGGCGACGATGATCTGCCGCTTGGCCTTCGCCCGCTTGGCCTCGCGCTCGCGCTCGATGCGCAGCCGCTCACGGGCCGCCGTCTTCGCCGCTTGGGTGTTCCGCTTGCTCATGGTGATGTCTCCGTCGGGGACGCGCACAGGTCGTGTGCGGGATACGTAAGGGGGACTGCCGGTGCTCGAAAGGTGCCTCACGCGAAGGCGGGCGAGCACGGCGGTCCACGCCGTCCCAGACAGTGGGCGAGGATCCGCTCGCGGGCGGTGGGCGTGCGGTCGGCGGCCCGCGACGGCAGCCGGCGCCCGGCCGGGGCGCGCCTTACCGTCACCGCGGCGACTGCCAGCAGCAGCGGCCGGAACGTGGTCGCCCCCACGGCTCGCAGCAGCTGGGCCAGGGCCCGCTCGCCCCGGCGCAGCCAGACGGCGGCGGCCAGTCCCACGCCGATGTGCGCGCCGAGCAGCAGCCAGGCGGTGGCCGGGTCGGCGTGCGCGACCGCGGCGGCGAGCCGGTCGGTGCCGGTGGCCCCGGCCATCCGGGCCAGGGGGGTGCCGATCTCGCCGCCCCCGCACAGCACGTCCAGGCCGACCGACCGCAGCGGGCCGGCGACCGGGCCGCCCGACCGGCCGTAACAGGCGTGCTGTCCCGTGGTGAACACCGTGTCGGCGGCCAGTTCCAGCGGGATCAGCAGGGCCGCGATCCGTCCGAAGGAGCGCTCGCGGCCCGCCAGGGCGTAGGCGATCACGAACACGGCGGCGGCGACCGCGGCCACCGTGCCCACCGGGAGCGGGACCTGGGACAGCAGCACGTGCGACGCGGTGCTGAGCGTCACGACCACTGCCGTGAACAGCGCCGCGCGTACGGCTCTGAGCTGGATCCCGGATATGTCCATAGCGAAAGGAGACCTTACAGACCCGGGATCCGGCCGTTGCGGAACAGGTCCACGAAGGTCTGGTGGTCGGCACGCGCGCGTGCGCCGTAGCTGTGCGCGAAGTCGATCAGCAGCGGCGCGAAGCCCTCCTCGTCCCCCGCGATCGCCGCGTCGATGGCCCGCTCCGTGGAGAACGGCACCAGGGACTCACCGGACTGGTCGTCCGCCGCCGAGTGCATCGTGGCCGTGGCCCGGCCGAGGTCGGCCACCACCTGGGCGATCTCCTCCGCGTCGTCGATGTCGCCCCAGTCGAGATCCACCGCGTACGGCGAGACCTCGGCGACCAGCTGGCCCGCGCCGTCCAGCTCCGTCCAGCCCAGCCACGGGTCGGCGTGCGCCTGGAGGGCGCGCTGGGAGATGACCGTGCGGTGCCCCTCGTGCTGGAAGTAGTCGCGGATGGCCTGGTCCGTGATGTGCCGGGAGACGGCCGGGGTCTGGGCCTGCTTGATGTAGATCACCACATCGTTCTCCAGGGCGTCGCTGTGGCCCTCCAGCAGGATGTTGTACGACGGCAGCCCCGCCGAGCCGATGCCGATGCCGCGCCGGCCGACGACGTCCTTCACGCGGTAGGAGTCCGGGCGGGCCAGCGAGCTGTCCGGGAGCGTCTCCAGATAGCCGTCGAAGGCGGCGAGGACCTTGTAGCGCGTGGCCGCGTCCAGCTCGACGGAGCCGCCCCCGGCCGCGAAGCGGCGCTCGAAGTCGCGGATCTCCGTCATCGACTCCAGCAGCCCGAAGCGGGTCAGCGACCGGGCGTCACGCAGCGCGTCCAGCAGCGGGCCCTGCGCGGTGTCCAGCGTGAACGGCGGCACCTCGTCGCTCTTGGCGCCCGTGGCCAGGGCGTGGATCCGCTCGCGGTAGGCGACCGCGTAGATCGTCACCAGCTCGGAGATCTGCTCGTCGCTGAGCGCCTTCGCGTACCCGATGAGGGCGATGGAGGCGGCGAAGCGCTTCAGGTCCCAGGTGAAGGGGCCGACGTAGGCCTCGTCGAAGTCGTTGACGTTGAAGATCAGGCGGCCGTTGGCGTCCATGTACGTGCCGAAGTTCTCCGCATGCAGGTCGCCGTGGATCCACACGCGCGAGGTGCGCTCGTCCAGGAACGGCCCGCCCCGCTTTTCCTCGTCCAGGTCGTGGTAGAAGAGCGCTGCCGTGCCCCGGTAGAACGCGAAGGCCGAGGCCGCCATCTTCCGGAACTTCACGCGGAACGCGGCCGGGTCGGCGGCCAGGAGCTCGCCGAAGGCGGTGTCGAAGACGGCGAGGATCTCCTCGCCGCGGTGCTCGTCGTCGAGCTGCGGGAACGACATCGCTGGGTGCCTCCTGGTGCGTACGTCTCGGGCGGCAGGTCCGCCCTCCGGCTAACGTGCGGCGGTCCGCGGGAGTGCCCGCGACCCTCGCACGAAGGTACGCGGGTCAGGCCTCGGAGTGTCAGTGCCGAGGCATAGACTTCGACGCTGTCCCCCAGACTGTCCGCAGCCTGTCGGGCCCCATTCGACGTATGTTTTCTCTGGAGGCCGCAGCCGTGTCAAAGCCGCCGTTCACGCACCTGCACGTCCACACCCAGTACTCGCTGCTGGACGGTGCCGCGCGGCTGAAGGACATGTTCAACGCGTGCAACGAGATGGGCATGTCGCACATCGCCATGTCCGACCACGGCAACCTCCACGGGGCGTACGACTTCTTCCACTCCGCGCAGAAGGCCGGGGTCACCCCGATCATCGGCATCGAGGCGTACGTCGCGCCCGAGTCGCGCCGCAACAAGCGCAAGATCCAGTGGGGCCAGCCGCACCAGAAGCGGGACGACGTCTCCGGTTCCGGTGGTTACACCCACAAGACGATGTGGGCGGTGAACAGGACCGGCCTGCACAACCTCTTCCGGCTCTCCTCGGACGCGTACGCCGAGGGCTGGCTCCAGAAGTGGCCCCGGATGGACAAGGAGACCATCGCCCAGTGGTCCGAGGGGATCGTCGCCTCCACCGGCTGCCCCTCCGGCGAGGTCCAGACCCGGCTGCGCCTCGGCCACTTCGACGAGGCCCTCAAGGCCGCCGCCGACTACCAGGACATCTTCGGCAAGGACCGCTACTTCCTGGAGCTGATGGACCACGGCATCGAGATCGAGCACCGGGTCCGCGACGGCCTGCTGGAGATCGCCAAGAAGCTCGGCATCCCCCCGCTGGTCACGAACGACTCCCACTACACCTACTCGCACGAGGCGAGCGCCCACGACGCCCTGCTGTGCATCCAGACCGGCAAGAACCTCTCCGACCCCGACCGCTTCAGGTTCGACGGCACCGGCTACTACCTGAAGTCCACGGACGAGATGTACGCCATCGACTCCTCGGACGCCTGGCAGGAGGGCTGCGCCAACACCCGGCTGATCGCCGAGATGGTCGACACCACGGGCATGTTCGAAAAGCGTGACCTCATGCCCAAGTTCGACATCCCGGAGGGGTACACGGAGGTCAGCTGGTTCCGTGAGGAAGTCATCCGCGGCATGCACCGCCGCTTCCCGGACGGCATCCCGGACGACCGCATGAAGCAGGTCGAGTACGAGATGGACACCATCATCTCGATGGGCTTCCCGGGCTACTTCCTCGTGGTCGCCGACTTCATCATGTGGGCCAAGAAGCAGGGCATCGCGGTCGGCCCCGGCCGAGGCTCCGCGGCCGGCTCGATCGTCGCCTACGCCCTCGGCATCACCGACCTCGACCCCATCCCGCACGGCCTGATCTTCGAGCGGTTCCTCAACCCCGAGCGCATCTCCATGCCCGATGTCGACATCGACTTCGACGAGCGCCGGCGCGTCGAGGTGATCCGGTACGTGACGGAGAAGTACGGCGCCGACAAGGTCGCCATGATCGGCACGTACGGCACGATCAAGGCCAAGAACGCGATCAAGGACTCCGCGCGCGTGCTGGGCTACCCGTACGCGATGGGCGACCGCCTCACCAAGGCCATGCCCGCCGACGTCCTCGGCAAGGGCATCAACCTCGACGGCATCACCAACCCCGAGCACCCCCGCTACTCGGAGGCGGGCGAGATCCGGGCGATGTACGAGAACGAGCCGGACGTGAAGAAGGTCATCGACACCGCCAAGGGCGTCGAGGGCCTGGTCCGGCAGATGGGCGTGCACGCCGCCGGCGTGATCATGTCCAGCGAGACCATCACCGACCACGTCCCGGTCTGGGTCAGGCACACCGACGGCGTGACCATCACGCAGTGGGACTACCCGAGCTGTGAGTCGCTCGGCCTGCTGAAGATGGACTTCCTGGGCCTGCGCAACCTGACGATCATGGACGACGCCGTCAAGATGGTGAAGTCCAACAAGGGGATCGACATCGATCTCCTGAGCCTCCCGCTCGACGACCCCACGACCTTCGAACTGCTCCAGCGCGGCGACACCCTCGGCGTCTTCCAGTTCGACGGCGGCCCCATGCGCTCCCTGCTCCGGCTGATGAAGCCGGACAACTTCGAAGACATCTCCGCCGTGTCGGCCCTGTACCGCCCGGGCCCGATGGGCATGAACTCCCACACGAACTACGCGCTGCGCAAGAACGGCCAGCAGGAGATCACGCCGATCCACCCCGAGCTGGAGGAGCCGCTCAAGGAGGTCCTGGACGTCACCTACGGCCTGATCGTCTACCAGGAGCAGGTGCAGAAGGCCGCCCAGATCATCGCCGGCTACTCGCTCGGCGAGGCCGACATCCTCCGCCGCGTGATGGGCAAGAAGAAGCCCGAGGAACTGGCGAAGAACTTCGTGCTCTTCCAGGAGGGCGCCCGCAAGAAGGGCTACAGCGACGAGGCCATCCAGGCGCTGTGGGACGTGCTGGTCCCCTTCGCCGGCTACGCGTTCAACAAGGCGCACTCCGCCGCGTACGGACTCGTCTCGTACTGGACGGCGTACCTCAAGGCGAACCACCCCGCCGAGTACATGGCCGCGCTGCTCACGTCCGTGAAGGACGACAAGGACAAGTCGGCCGTCTACCTCAACGAGTGCCGCCGCATGGGCATCAAGGTGCTCCCGCCGGACGTCAACGAGTCGATGTCCAACTTCGCGGCCCAGGGCGACGACGTGATCCTCTTCGGCCTCTCCGCCGTCCGCAACGTCGGTACCAACGTCGTCGAGTCGATCATCAGGTGCCGCAAGGCCAAGGGGAAGTACACCTCGTTCCCGGACTACCTCGACAAGGTGGAGGCGGTGGTCTGCAACAAGCGCACCACCGAATCGCTGATCAAGGCCGGCGCCTTCGACGCCATGGGCCACACCCGCAAGGGCCTGACCGCGCAGTACGAGCCGATGATCGACAACGTGGTCGCGGTCAAGCGCAAGGAGGCCGAGGGACAGTTCGACCTCTTCGGCGGCATGGGCGAGGCCGAGAGCAGCGAGCCGGGCTTCGGGCTCGACGTGGAGTTCACCACCGAGGAGTGGGACAAGACCTATCTGCTCGCCCAGGAGCGGGAGATGCTCGGTCTGTACGTCTCCGACCACCCGCTGTTCGGCCTGGAGCACATCCTGTCCGACAAGGCCGACGCGGGCATCTCCCAGCTGACCGGCGGTGAGCACTCCGACGGCGCGGTCGTCACCATCGGCGGCATCATCTCCGGCCTCCAGCGCAAGATGACCAAGCAGGGCAACGCCTGGGCCATCGCCACCGTCGAGGACCTCGCGGGCTCGATCGAGTGCATGTTCTTCCCGGCGACGTACCAGCTCGTCTCGACCCAACTCGTCGAGGACGCCGTGGTGTTCGTCAAGGGCCGCCTCGACAAGCGCGAGGACGTGCCGCGGCTGGTCGCGATGGAGCTGCAGGTCCCCGACCTGTCGAACGCGGGCACCAACGCGCCCGTCGTGCTGACCATCCCGGCCACCCGGGTCACCCCGCCGCTGGTCAGCCGCCTCGGCGAGGTCCTCAGCCACCACAAGGGCGACAGCGAGGTCCGGATCAAGCTCCAGGGACCGACCAAGACGACCGTGCTGCGGCTGGACCGCCACCGGGTGAAGCCCGACCCGGCGCTCTTCGGCGACCTGAAGGTGCTGCTCGGGCCGTCCTGCCTGGCGGGATGACCTGGACGGCGCTTGACGCGCGTGAGGGGCGTACCCGGTACCTGGTACGCCCCTCGCGCATGTGCGCGGGTCTCAACAACCCGTTACACAGATGTCAGTTGTGGCCGAAGCTGCGCTTCCGCTTGCGGGACGCCACGTCACCGGGGGTCAGCTCGACCTCCGGCTGGGGCTCCGCCTCGGCCGCGGGGCTGCGGTCCGCGCGCTGCCCGCGCTCGGTCGGACGCTGCTGCTTACGGTCACGGTTCTTGTTCTTGGCCATGGTGATGCCTCCTGTGGGGGATCTAGGGGCCAGGGCCGGGACCAGATTCACACAGGCCGACAACGATCGCATGTCGGACAATTACCCTGCGTGACAGGGGCAGTCGGAGCGGGACCGCCCGAAACGCCACGCCGAAGATCGAGTTCCGGCCGTTAACCTCCGCGCCGTCGGGCAGACTCGAAGCAAGCCCGAAGCAAACCTCCCGGGAAGAGGGTGAGTCGTGTGGACCGCTGCATCGTCCTGGTGGACGCGGGGTATCTGCTGGGGGCGGCGGCGAGTCTCCTCGCCGGGGAGCCCTCACGATCCCGGATCACCGTCGACCACACCGCCCTCATCCAGGGGCTGCGCGAACGCGCCGAGTCGGACACGCAGCAGCCCCTGCTGCGGATCTACTGGTTCGACGGCGCCCCCGACCGCGTCCCGCAGCCCGAGCACCGCAGGCTGCGCGTGATGCCCCGGGTCACCGTCCGGCTGGGCGCGCTGACCCGCAGCGACGGCCGCTGGGCGCAGAAGGGCGTGGACGCCGCGATGCACGCCGAGCTCACCGAGCTGGCCCGCAACCGCGCCTGCTCCGACGTCGTCCTCGTCACCGGCGACGGCGATCTGCTGCCCGGCATGATGGCCGCCAAGGAGCACGGCGTCGCCGTCCACCTGTGGGCCGTGCAGGCCGCCGACGGCGACTACAACCAGTCCGAGGACCTGGTCGCCGAGGCCGACGAGCGGCGCGTCCTGGACCGGACCTGGATCACCAAGGCCGTCCGCGCCAAGGAGCACACCGGCGTGTGCGCCCCGCAGCCCGCGCCCCGGCCCGAGATCGCCGCGATCCTCTCCGCCCCGCTGCCCGAGTCCGCGCTCGCCGCCGCGGCCGAGCGCCCCGCACCGCAGCCGCAGCACCCCGCGGCCGGCGCCGGGCAGAACGGCACGGAGGAACGGGCGCCCGCCGCCAAAGGCGTCCCCACGCCCAAAGACCTGGCCGCCCTGCGCGCTCCCGGCCCCCAGTCCGCCCAGCAGCCCGCCTCCGCCACCCTCCGCTGGTCCTCAGACAAGGGCTGGGTCGACCGGCCCACGGCCGAGCCCCCCGAGGCCGCCTTGATGCCGACGCTCGCCCAGCTGACCACGGCCGAGCAGCGGTGGGCGGACCGCGAGGAGGACATCACCACCGTCGGCGGCGACCCCTACGAGGTCGGGCAGGTTTTCGCCCGGCGCTGGGTCGAGCGCCTCGGCGACCAGGGCCACCTGCAGAAACTGTCCGGGATGTACCCGCGCATCCCGCACCGCGTCGACGGGGAGCTGCTGCGCTACGCCGCCCGCTTCGGCCTGCTCGCCCACAAGGACGACCAGATCGACGAGCGGGACCGGTACGCCATCCGGGCCGGCTTCTGGAAGGAGATCGGCGTGCGCACGGGAGTCGAGCACGCGCCCGTGGGCGAATGAGAACTTTGCCGGCGGATTTCCCGTTGTGGACCGACCCGAGAGCGGACCGGGGCGGTCGACCCCGTAGTCTCGTTGCTTGTGAGTAAGCGCGCGGCACAGGCATTTCGGCACGAGGGTGACGTCGTGTGCGCGGTGCGCGGGCTGACCAAGACCTACCCGGCCGTACGCGGCCGGCGCGGCGCCCCCGGAACACCCGAGGTCCGCGCCACGGACGACGTGACGCTGGACATCCGGCGCGGCGAGATCTTCGGCCTGCTCGGGCCGAACGGCGCCGGCAAGTCCACCCTCGTACGGCAGCTCACCGGGCTGATGCGGCCCGACCGCGGCAGTGTGGAGATCCTCGGGCACGACATCGTGCGCCACCCGGAGCGGGCCGCGCGGATCCTCGCCTACCTCGGTCAGGAGTCGACCGCCCTCGACGAGCTGACCGTGTCGCTCGCCGCCGAGACCACCGGGCGGCTGCGCGGACTGGACATCCGGCGGGCGCGAACCGAGCGGGACGACGTCCTGGACGAGCTGGGGCTCGCGCCGCTCGCCGGGCGGCCGCTGAAGAAGCTCTCCGGGGGCCAGCGGCGCCTGGCGTGCTTCGCCGCGGCGCTGGTGGGGGAGCGGCCGCTGCTCGTGCTCGACGAGCCGACCACCGGCATGGACCCGGTGGCGCGGCGGGCCGTGTGGTCCGCCGTCGACCGGCGGCGGGCCGAGCGCGGGACGACCGTGCTGCTCGTCACCCACAACGTCATCGAGGCCGAGACCGTGCTGGACCGGGTGGCCGTGCTCGACCGGGGGCGGGTGATCGCCTGCGACACCCCGGCCGGGCTCAAGGAGCAGGTCGCCGGTGAGGTGCGGGTCGACCTGGTGTGGCGGGACGCGGCGCCGGTGCACGTCCCCGAGGTGGCCGCGCTGCGGGACCGGGCCGTGGAGTCGGGCCGTCTGTGGACGCTCCGGCTCGGGCCCGAGGAGGCCCGGGCGGTCGTCGCCACCGTCACCGGAGGTGCCGCCTTCGCCGCGCTGGACGACTTCACGCTGGCCACGCCGAGCCTGGAGGACGTGTACCTGGCCCTGGGCGGTGCCGCGCAGCAGGGGCTGGTGAAGGCGTGAGGAGTACGGAAGCCTGGAACATGACGGCCCGCAATACGGTGGCCTTGAGTACGCGGGCCGCCGCATACGTACCGAACACGTACGTACCGAACAGGGCGACTGCCGCAGTGGACCCGACGAAGGGGAGCAGCGCGACGTGAGTGTCGTACCCGCCGATGTCCTGCCGGGCAGCGCCCTGGCCGTGGACGAGCCCGCCGTGGGCGCGGCCGAGCTCGGGCCTCGGGCGCGGCTGTGGCCGTCGCTGGCGGCCGTGTACCGGGCGCAGCTGTCCCGGGCGCGGGTCGCGCGGATCCCGCTGCTGTTCGTGGCGACGTTCCAGTCGGTCGGGATCATGATCCTGATGCGCGGGGTCGTGGACGACGGGGCGGAGGCGCAGGCCGTCGTCGCCGGGTCGTCCGTCCTGGTGGTGGCCTTCGTCGCGCTGAACCTGCTCGCGCAGTACTTCGGGCAGCTGCGGGCCAGCGGCGGGCTCGACCACTACGCGACGCTGCCGGTACCGCCTGCGGCGGTGGTGCTGGGCGCGGCGGGCGCGTACGCGTCGTTCACCGTGCCGGGGACCGTCGTGACGGCGGTGTTCGGCTGTGTGCTGTTCGGGCTGCCACTGGCCCATCTGTGGGTCCTGGTGGCCGTGATCCCGCTGGCGGGCGCCGCGCTCGCCGGACTGGGGGCGGCGCTCGGACTGCTCGCGCCCCGGCCGGAGCTGGCCACGCTGCTCGGGCAGCTGGGCATGTCGGCGGCGCTGCTGCTGGGCGTGCTGCCGGCCGAGCGGATGCCGGAGGCGGTGCGTTTCACGCGGGACCTGCTGCCCTCGACGTACGGCGTGGAGGCCTTCGCGCGGACGTTCGGACCGCATCCCGACTGGGCCTTCGTGCTCGGTGACCTCGCCGTGTGCGGGTTCGTGGGCGTCGTCTCGCTGGCCGTGGCGACCTGGGCGTACCGCCGGGCGGCCGTCCGGTGAGCGGGGAGGGATCGTCCGGTGACGCGGGACACAGGCGGGCCTGGCACGATGGCAGGGTGACCGCACCACTGAATCCGCCACCGCCGCCGCATGAACGTTCCGCACAGGATGCGTGGCCGCCGCCGGGCGCCGGGTCCGGGGCGCACGGACCGCAGGCTCCCGGGTCTCAGCACGCCGAGTACGCCGCGTACTCCGGGCACGGCTGGTACGGGCAGGACGGGCCCGGCATGAAGACGGAAGTGCGGGAGGCCGGCGTGGCCGCCGTGGCGGTGGCGCTCGGCGGGGTGCTGCTGGGTGTGCTGTGGTGGTGGCTCGCGCCGCACGTGCCGCTGGTCGGTGACGTGGTCGAGGGCAAGTGGATCGTCTACCTGAAGGACACCGAGGGGGAGCAGGCCGTCGGGGTCGACGGCACGTTCGCCCTGCTCGGGCTGGCCTTCGGGGTCGTCAGCGCCCTGGTCGTGTTCCTGCTGCGGCGGCGCGGGGGTGTGCCGCTGGTGGTGGGGCTGGCCGTCGGGGGGCTGCTCGGGTCGTTGCTGGCCTGGCGGGTCGGGGTGTGGCTCGGGCCCGCGGAGGATGTCGTCGCGCGTGCGCGGGATGTGGGGCGGGGGGTGACGTTCTCCGCGCCGTTGAAGTTGGGGGCGAAGGGGGCGTTGCTGGCCTGGCCGCTTGCCGCGTTGCTGTTGCATCTCGGGCTCATGGCGTTGTTCGGGCCTCGGGATCCGGAGCCGGAGTTCGGGCATGGGCCTTATGAGGAACCGCCTGCTGCATAGGTGCCCGGCGTTTGGGCTGGAGCCGGGTGGGTGCGCAGCCCGGCGGAGCGGGGTGCCGCTGCGCCCACCCGTGCCGCCCCAGCGGCACGACTGCCCGCNNCCACCCGTGCCGCCCTGGGGGCACCTCCCAGGCCCTTTAGGCACTGGGGGAGGCACGACTGCCCGCAGCTAAGCGGCTAAGGGCGTCCGATCGGGGCCAGTACCGCCTCCGTCAGCTTCGCCAAGTCCTCCGGGGACAGTTCCACCTCCAGGCCCCTCCTGCCCGCCGAGACGCAGATGGTCGGGTGCGCGGATGCCGACGCGTCCAGCACCGTCGGGAGCTTCTTGCGCTGGCCCAGGGGTGAGATACCGCCTCTGACGTAGCCCGTCGTGCGTTCCGCCAGGGTCGGGTCGGCCATCGTCGCGCGTTTGCCGCCCACCGCCGCTGCCAGGGCCTTCAGGTCCAGTTGGCCCGCCACCGGGACCACCGCGACCGTCAGCGCGCCGTCGATGTCGGCCACCAGGGTCTTGAAGACGCGGTCCGGGGAGACGCCCATCGCCTCGGCCGCCTCCTCGCCGTACGAGGGGTGGGCGGGGTCGTGGTCGTAGGCGTGGACCGTGAACTCCACGCCCGCCGCCGTGAGGGCGACCGTCGCGGGGGTGCCGCCCGGCTGCTGCTGCTTCTTCGACTTCTTCGCCATTGGCGTCCGCTTCAGTTGAGACTCGTCGGGCCGCGCGTCAGGTCCGACGCCGGCAACGACGGCAGATTACGGATGATGGCCGTCTCGGAGCGAAGGAGTTTCAGCTCGTCACGCAGGCGGGAAGCCGTGTCGGGTGCCTGGAGCAGGCGCTGTTTGGTGGGGGTGTCCAGCATCATCGCCGCGGCCACCAGGTACGACACCACGCCCGGCTCGTCGGGCAGGTCGGCGCCGGTCGTCAGGGACCGTTCCCGTGCGCCCGCCAGCCGCTTCTGGTACTGGCGGAAGGACCGCAGCACCCCCTCGGCCAACGGCGCCGCCTCGTCACCGGGTTCCTCCGACAGCGTCTCCAACTCGGCCGTCAGGAACGGACCCGACGCCTCCACCGACAGCAGCCGCACCCGGGTCGTGCCGGTCGCCAGCACCTCGAAGGAGCCGTCGGTCCGCTCCCGGATCGTCGCCGCGTCCGCGATGCAGCCCACCTTGTGGAACGCCTTGGCCGGGTCCGTGCCGAAGCCGGCGGCGGGCCCCCGCTCGGGCAGGGACGTGGGATCGGGCATGCCGGGCGCGCTCGGGGCCACCTCGTGGCCGTCGCGGATCGCCACGACGGCGAACCGGCGCGGCTCGTCCTCCGGCGTCTTCAGCAGTTCGCGCATCATGGCGCGATACCGCTCCTCGAAGACGTTGAGCGGGAGCACGAGCCCCGGGAACAGCACCGAGTTCAGGGGGAAGAGGGGGAGCCGGACGGTGGTCACGACGCAAAAGCCTAATGGTCGCCGGAGCTGACTCGTCCGCCCCGTTCACTCCGTGGATGCCCGGCCGGCCGGCCGGCTGCTCCGGACAGCACGTCGTCGCGTATCCGCAGGAAGTGGCCGAGCGGGTCGTCCGACACCTGGTCCCAGGGGAACGAGGTGGCGTACGGGCCGTTCAGGCGCAGTTGTTCCCAGGCGTCCTGCCGGCGCTCCAGGTGCACCAGGACGAAGACGAGCAGGTTCCGCATCCGGGCCGGCCAGGGGTCGGCCGCCGGCAGTCGCGGGGACAGCGCGATCGCCCGGTCGGCGGCGGCGTCCAGCCGTTCGCGCGGCAGCTCGGGTCCGCAGCCGTCGGTGAGGTAGCCGAAGGCCGCCCGCAGCGGGAGCGCCTGGACGAGCGCGTCGGCGGGCGCGTCCTGTGCGGCCCGGTCGGCGAAGTCGAAGCACTCCTGGTGCGAACCGTGCCAGGACGCGGCCAGATAGCGCAGGGCCGACTCGTGGCAGCCGTAGTGGTGCGGGGCGCGGCGGACGGCAGCCGCCCACAGTTGCTCGAAGTAGCTGTGCCCGGCCCGGGCGCCCCGCGCGTGGTCCAGCGCGAGCCGCCAGGGCACCGGGTCGGCGTGGTCGGCCCGGGCGGCGGCCGTGATCAGCGGGCTGATCTCGCGCAGCGCCTCGGCCCGGGCCGGTGACTGCCAGGCGCGGTCCACCGCCAGCTGGGCCCCGAGCAGCAGCGCGTCCGGGTCGTGCGGGGCCGTGGCGAGCCAGGCGTCCAGCCAGTCGGGGCGCGAGCGGGCGAAGGCGGCCAGCCGGGTCACGTACCGGTCCCGGCGCTCCCACTCGGCCGCCGCCCGGGTGGCGCGGAGCAGACCGGAGGCCGGTCCGTGGTCGCCGCGGGCAGCCGCGACCAGCGCCGGACTGAGCCGGGCGTCGGGCGCGTCGAGCAGCACCTCGTCGTCGGCGCGCGGCCTGCTGACGGGGTGGGGTGCGGTCCTTGTCATCCGGCCCGGGCGGATGAACGGCAGCTGCATGGCCATGGTGCCGACCATTGAAAGTCCGCTGGTCATGACGGCGCCAGATCGTTCGGTGAACTCGCGGAAAGTTGTACGCCCCAGGGTCAAGAGAACGTAAAAGTGTGACACTTCAACAACACTGGTCACACCAGCATTATCAGTTGCGCCGCAGCAGCCGCGTCGCCCCCGCCGCCACCGTCGTCGCCAGGATCCAGCCCAGCAGGATCATCGCCGTCGCCAGCCACTGCCAGCCGCCGCGCAACTGCCAGAAGCCCACCTGGCCCAGGTCGATCACCGGCAGCAGCAGATCGAGCGTGAACAGCGTGGGGTTCCACTCCGGATGCTCGCCCTGCTTCAGCGGCGGATGCCCGGCCTGCGCGAAGGCGAGGGAGCCCGCCGCCCACAGCACCGCCATCCACACCGCGGCCCGGCCCGGCCGGTACCCGTAGGCGACCGTCCAGTCCTGCGCGTAGCCCCACAGCTTGGCGGCCGGCGGCAGGCTCTCCCGGTGCCGGCGCTGCTTGGCGAGCAGCACCTCGCGGGCGTCCTCGTCCTCCCCGCCGGCCCGCAGCACGGCCGCGAGCCGCTCGTACGGCTCCGGGTTGTACTCGGCGGTCGCCGCCGCCACCCAGTCCAGCCGCTCGGCCAGCGGGAACGGCCCGCGCGGCACGAGGTTCTCGTAGGCGAAGCCGCCCATGTGCAGCCGCCCCGGGCCGGGCCAGGCGTCCGCCCGGTCCATCAGGTTGACGATCTTCGCCCCCGACAGCACGACACGCCCGCGCGCGGGATGTTCGCCGAGGAACCGCAGCTCCGGCGTCTGCACCCGGCGCAGCGACAGCTCCTGGTCCTCGGTGAAGGTGAATCTGGCCTGCTCGAAGTCGACCGCGTCACCGAACCGCCCGTCGTCCAGCCGGATCCCGCCCTCGCACGAGAACCGCTGGATCCGCGTCCCGCGCGCCGGGGTCATGCCGCTCATCGCCTGGGCGCCGACACCCGCCGGGGTCAGATACAGGCTGCGCTCGACGGTCAGCTGCGGGGCGTTGAAGGCGAGCCGCTCGTACGGGTTGGCCAGGCGGGCGCCGCGCAGGCTCAGGGAGACGCCGATGGTGGCGGCGCGCAGGCTCAGCTCGCCGTGCGACTCCAGCAGCTCCGCCTGTAAGTCCTGGCCGACGGTCAGGCCGTCCGCGGCGATCGACCTGCCGCTGCGGTCCCGGTGCGCGATCGCCTGGTTGAGCATCAGGTCCGTGCCGATCTGCGCGTCCGTGAGCCGGATGCCGCGGTGGAACCGGCAGCGCGGCAGATGCAGATCGCCCTCCGTCTGCACCCGGGCCGCCTCCAGCCGGGGCACCGAGCAGTCCACCATCCGCACGGTCGTGAAGCGGGCCTCCGGCAGCAGCACGTCCTGCTCGAAGCGGCACTGGCGCATCTCGACGTACGGCACCACCGTGCCGCCCGCGAGGTCCAGCGAGCCGCTGATCCGCACGCCGGCCAGCTTCAGCGACGACACCCGGCCGGCCAGGGCGGGCGGGCCGTCCAGGAGCAGCCAGCAGACGATCCGGGCCCGCACGGTCCGCTCCTCGCCCCAGGGGTGGCCGCCGTGCGGATCGTCCACCACCGGGTCGCCGCTGCTCAGGTCGTACTCGCTGCCGTTGCGGAACGCCTGCCACATTCCGGCCTCGGCCGCCGTCAGGTCGTCGGGCACATCCCCGGCACGCACGCCGGCCCCCTCGGTCACGTCTCTTCCTTCCTCCCCGGATACTCGCGGGTCAGGTGCTTCGTACAGCTGTTCATGCCCGCTGAGTGACGCTCCGAACGCGAAACGTGAAGGGGATCTTCCGGCTTCCGGCGGTGGTCTGTATCAAGCATTGATACGAGCGGACGGCGCGTGATTCGGGTCTGAGAGAATTGAGCACGTGATCTCCCGAATCGATCTGCGCGGCGACGCCCTCCCCGAGGGCCCCGCCCTGCGTGACCTGCTGCCCCGAGCCGAGTTCGACGTTCAGGCCGCCCTGGAGAAGGTGCGTCCGATCTGCGAGGACGTGCATCATCGGGGCGACGCGGCGCTGATCGACGCAGCCGAGCGGTTCGACGGGGTCAGGCTCGACCAGGTACGGGTTCCGGCCGCAGCGCTCACCCGCGCGCTGGAGGAGCTCGACCCGGCCGTGCGCGCGGCCCTGGAGGAGTCCATCCGGCGCGCCCGGACCGTCCACCGCGCGCAGCGCCGCGAGACGCACACGACCCAGGTCGTGCCCGGCGGCTCCGTGACCGAGAAGTGGGTTCCGGTCGACCGGGTCGGGCTGTACGCGCCCGGCGGTCGGTCGGTGTATCCGTCCTCCGTGATCATGAACGTCGTGCCCGCGCAGGAGGCCGGCGTCGAGTCCATCGCGCTCGCCTCCCCGGCCCAGTCCGAGTTCAACGGGCTGCCGCACCCGACGATCCTCGCCGCCTGCGCGCTGCTCGGCGTCGACGAGGTCTACGCGGCCGGCGGTGCCACGGCCGTCGCGATGTTCGCCTACGGCACCGAGTCCTGCCCGCCCGCCACCATGGTCACCGGCCCCGGCAACATCTGGGTCGCCGCTGCCAAGCGCTACTTCACCGGCAAGATCGGCATCGACGCCGAGGCCGGCCCGACCGAGATCGCGGTCCTCGCCGACGACACGGCCGACCCGGTGCACGTCGCCTCCGACCTGATCAGCCAGGCCGAGCACGACCCGCTGGCCGCCGCCGTCCTGGTCACCGACTCCGCCGAGCTCGCGGACGCGGTGGAGAAGGAGCTGGAGCCGCAGGTCGCGGCCACCAAGCACGTCGACGACCGGATCGTCCCGGCGCTGTCCGGCAAGCAGTCCGCGATCGTCCTGGTCGACGGCATCGACGAGGGCCTGAGGGTGGTCGACGCGTACGGCGCCGAGCACCTCGAGATCCAGACGGCCGACGCCGCCGCCGTGGCCGACCGCGTCAGGAACGCCGGCGCGATCTTCATCGGCCCCTGGGCCCCGGTCTCCCTCGGCGACTACGCGGCCGGCTCCAACCACGTCCTGCCCACCGGCGGCTGCGCCTGCCACTCCTCGGGCCTGTCCGTCCAGTCCTTCCTGCGCGGCATCCACATCGTCGACTACACGCAGGACGCGCTGGCCGAGGTCGCGCACCACGTGGTCACGCTGGCGGAGGCGGAGGACCTGCCCGCGCACGGCGCGGCGGTCAAGGCGAGGTTCGACTGGAAGGTTCCACAGGGCAAGTGACAGGCATCGACGATCTCCCCGTACGGGACGAGCTGCGCGGCAAGTCCCCCTACGGCGCGCCCCAGCTGGACGTCCCCGTTCGGCTGAACACCAACGAGAACCCCTACCCGCTGCCCGAGCCGCTGGTCGAGCGCATCGCCGAGCGGGTCCGGGAGGCGGCCCGCAACCTCAACCGCTACCCCGACCGGGACGCGGTCGAGCTGCGCACCAAGCTCGCCGAGTACCTGACCGACACCTGCGGCCACGCGGTCGGCCTCGCCAACGTCTGGGCGGCCAACGGCTCCAACGAGGTCATCCAGCAGCTGCTGCAGACCTTCGGCGGGCCCGGCCGCACCGCGATCGGCTTCGAACCGTCGTACTCGATGCACGGGCTGATCGCGCGCGGCACCGGCACCGGATGGATCTCCGGTCCCCGCAACGACGACTTCACGATCGACCTCGCCGCCGCCGAGAAGGCGATCGCCGAGCACCGGCCCGACGTCGTCTTCATCACCACCCCCAACAACCCCACGGGCAACGCGGTCCCGCCCGAGACGGTCCTCGCGCTCTACCAGGCCGCGCAGGCGGCGAAGCCGTCGATGGTCGTGGTCGACGAGGCGTACATCGAGTTCAGCCACGGCGACTCGCTCCTGCCGCTGCTCGACGGACGCCCGAACCTCGTCGTCTCGCGCACGATGTCGAAGGCGTTCGGCGCCGCCGGCCTGCGCCTGGGCTACCTCGCCGCGCACCCGGCCGTCGTCGACGCCGTCCAGCTCGTCCGGCTGCCCTACCACCTGTCGGCCGTCACCCAGGCGACCGCCCTGGCCGCCCTGGAACACACCGGCACGCTGCTGGGCTACGTCGAGCAGCTCAAGGCCGAGCGGGACCGCCTGGTCACCGAACTGCGCGCCACCGGCTACGACGTCGTCGAGTCCGATGCCAACTTCGTGCAGTTCGGCCGGTTCGAGGACGCGCACACGGCCTGGCAGAAGATCCTCGACCGGGGCGTCCTGGTCCGGGACAACGGCATCCCCGGGTGGCTGCGGGTGTCGGCCGGCACCCCCGAAGAGAACGACGCGTTCCTCGACGCGGTACGTGCACTGAAGAAGGAGCAGAGTTCATGAGCCGCACAGGACGCGTGGAGCGGACGACCAAGGAAACCTCGGTCCTCGTCGAGATCGACCTCGACGGCACCGGCAAGACGGAGATCTCCACCGGCGTCGGCTTCTACGACCACATGCTCGACCAGCTCGGCCGGCACGGTCTGTTCGACCTGACCGTGAAGACCGAGGGCGATCTGCACATCGACTCGCACCACACCATCGAGGACACCGCCCTCGCCCTCGGCGCCGCCTTCAAGCAGGCCCTCGGCGACAAGGTCGGCATCTACCGCTTCGGCAACTGCACGGTCCCGCTGGACGAGTCCCTCGCCCAGGTCACCGTCGACCTGTCCGGCCGCCCCTACCTCGTGCACACCGAGCCCGAGAAGATGGCGCCGATGATCGGCGAGTACGACACCACGATGACCCGGCACATCCTGGAGTCCTTCGTCGCCCAGGCCCAGATCGCGCTGCACGTGCACGTGCCCTACGGGCGCAACGCCCACCACATCGTGGAGTGCCAGTTCAAGGCGCTGGCCCGGGCCCTGCGGTACGCCTCCGAGCGCGACCCGCGCGCGGCCGGCATCCTCCCCTCCACGAAGGGCGCCCTGTGAACGGCATCTCGACCCTGCTGATCGTCGTCGGCCTGTTCCTCGTCGGCGGCATCTACTCCTTCGTCAAGCAGAAGATGCCCAAGGGCCTGATCGTGCTGCTCTCCATCGGCGCCGCGATGTGCCTGGCGGCCGGTGTCGTGAGGCTGGAGGTGTGGAATTGAGCGCCCCTCAGAAAAAAGTGGTCGTCTTCGACTACGGCTTCGGCAACGTCCGCTCCGCCGAGCGGGCCCTCGCGCGCGCGGGAGCCGACGTCGAGATCACGCGTGACTACGACAAGGCCCTGAACGCCGACGGCCTGCTCGTGCCGGGCGTCGGCGCCTTCGCCTCCTGCATGAAGGGCCTGCGCGAGGCGCGAGGCGACTGGATCGTCGACCGCCGGCTGGCCGGAGGCCGGCCCGTCATGGGCATCTGCGTCGGCATGCAGATCCTCTTCGCGCGCGGCATCGAGCACGGCGTGGAGACCGAGGGCCTCGACGAATGGCCCGGCTCGGTCGAACCGCTCCAGGCCGAGATCGTGCCCCACATGGGCTGGAACACCGTCGAGGCGGCGCCCGGCTCGCACCTGTTCGCCGGCCTGGACGCGGACGCCCGCTTCTACTTCGTGCACTCCTACGCCGTCCACGACTGGTCGCTCCAGACCCACAACCCCGCGATGGAGGCCCCCAAGGTCACCTGGTCCACGCACGGCAAGCCGTTCGTCGCGGCCGTCGAGAACGGCGCCCTGTGGGCCACGCAGTTCCACCCCGAGAAGTCCGGCGACGCCGGAGCCCAGCTCCTCACCAACTGGATCGGAACACTGTGAGCAAGCTCGAACTCCTCCCCGCCGTCGACGTCCGCGACGGCCAGGCGGTCCGCCTGGTGCACGGCGAGTCCGGTACGGAGACCTCCTACGGCTCGCCCCTGGAGGCCGCCCTCGCCTGGCAGCGCTCCGGCGCCGAGTGGCTGCACCTGGTCGACCTGGACGCCGCTTTCGGCACCGGGAACAACCGCGCGCTGATCGCCGAGGTCGCCCGGGCGATGGACATCAAGGTGGAACTGTCCGGCGGCATCCGCGACGACGACACCCTCGCCGCCGCCCTGGCCACCGGCTGCACCCGCGTGAACCTCGGCACGGCCGCCCTGGAGGCCCCCGAGTGGGTCGCCAAGGTCATCGCCGAGCACGGCGACAAGATCGCGGTCGGTCTCGACGTCCGCGGCACCACCCTGCGCGGCCGCGGCTGGACCCGCGACGGCGGCGACCTCTACGAGACGCTGGAGCGCCTGAACAAGGAGGGCTGCGCGCGGTACGTCGTCACGGACATCGCGAAGGACGGCACGCTCCAGGGCCCGAACCTGGAGCTGCTGAAGAACGTCTGCGCCGCCACCGACCGCCCGGTCGTGGCCTCCGGCGGTGTCTCGTCGCTCGACGACCTCCGGGCCATCGCCGAGCTGGTCCCGCTCGGTGTCGAGGGGGCGATCGTAGGGAAGGCGCTGTACGCGAAGGCGTTCACCCTGGAAGAGGCATTGGAGACTGTGTCGTCATGAGCGATGCCGTACGGCGCGTGCAGAGCGGAAGTCCCTGGGAAGAGAATTTCGGTTTCGCGCGCGCCGTGGCGGCGGGCGATCGGGTGCTGGTGGCGGGCACGACACCCTTCAAGGGTGATGTGCTGTACGGGGAGGGCGACCCGTACGAGCAGGCCAAGGCGGCCTTCACCAGCGCCCTCGAAGCGATCGGCGAGTTCGGGCTCGGTATCGAGTCCGTGGTCCGGACGCGGATGTATCTGGCACACACGCGCGACCTCGACGAGGTGGGCCGGGCCCACAAGGAGCTGTTCGACTCCGTGCGCCCGGTCGCGTCCTTCCTCGTGGTGGACGGCTTCGTCGACCCGCGCGTCCTGGTGTCGGTGGAACTAGAGGCATTCAGAGGAACGGTGGATTCATGACCCTGGCGGTCCGAGTCATCCCCTGCCTGGACGTGGACAACGGCCGGGTCGTCAAGGGCGTCAACTTCCAGAACCTGCGCGACGCGGGCGACCCCGTCGAGATGGCCAAGGTGTACGACGCCGAGGGCGCCGACGAGCTGACGTTCCTGGACATCACCGCCTCGTCGGGCAACCGCGAGACGACGTACGACGTGGTGCGCCGCACGGCCGAGCAGGTGTTCATCCCGCTCACGGTCGGCGGCGGGGTGCGCACCGCAGAGGACGTGGACAAGCTGCTGCGGGCCGGCGCGGACAAGGTCGGCGTCAACACCGCCGCGATCGCCCGCCCGGAGCTGATCCGGGAGATCGCCGAACGCTTCGGCCGCCAGGTCCTGGTCCTGTCGGTGGACGCGCGCCGCACCGAGTCCGGCTCCTTCGAGGTGACCACCCACGGCGGCCGTCGCGGCACCGGCATCGACGCCGTCGAGTGGGCGCACCAGGCCGCGGAGCTGGGCGCCGGCGAGATCCTGCTCAACTCCATGGACGCGGACGGCACCAAGGACGGCTACGACCTGGAGATGATCGAGGCCGTCCGGGGACACGTGACCGTACCGGTCATCGCCTCGGGCGGCGCGGGCAAGCTGGCGGACTTCCCGCCGGCCATCGCGGCGGGCGCGGACGCGGTGCTGGCCGCGTCGGTGTTCCACTTCGGGGACCTGCGCATCGGCGAGGTCAAGCAGACGCTGCGGGAGGCGGGCCACCCGGTGCGGTGACCCACCCCTCAGCTCCCGGACTGCTTCAGATCCCGAGCTGCTTGCTCTCGTGCAGCTTCGCGATCGCGTCCTCGTCGCCGTCCAGCTCGACCTTGGCCTTGCTCTGCCGGCCGTAGGAGAACAGCACCAGCTCCGAGGGCTCACCCGTCACCGTGACCACCGGCGCGCCCCGCTGGGCGACGACCGTCTGGCCGTCCGGGCGGCGCAGCACCAGGCCCGTCGGGACGCTGCGCCCCATCAGCCGGGCGGTGCGCTCCAGCCGGGACCACAGGGCGTCCTGGAAGACCGTGTCGAGCTCGCGCGGCGACCAGTCGGGCTGGGCGCGCCGGACGTCCTCCGTGTGGACGTAGAACTCGATGATGTTCGACATCTCGTCGACCTGCTTGAGCGAGAAGGGCGAGAACCGCGGCGGCCCCGTACGGATCAGCTGGATCAGCTCCTCGTACGGCTTGTCGGTGTACTCCGCCATCACCCGGTCCAGGCGCGGCGCGAGCTGCTTGATCAGTATCCCGCCGGCGGCGTCCGGGCGGCGCTCGCGCACCACCACGTGCGCCGCGAGGTCCCGGGTGGTCCAGCCCTCGCACAGGGTGGGCGCGTCCGGGCCCGCGGTCTCCAACAGATCGGCGAGGAGAAGTCGTTCACGCTTGGCATGGGTCGACATGCGGCCCAGCCTACGACCGCCGATCAGGTCCGCACAGTGGACACTCCACCTGGCCTGTCAGTGGCGCGCGGCACAATGGTCGGCATGACCAGCACGTCCCCCCGGCCCAGCCGTCTCGACCCGGCGATCGCCGCCCGCCTCAAGCGCAGCGCCGACGGCCTCCTGCCCGCCATCGCCCAGCAGTACGACACCGGAGAGGTGCTGATGCTCGGCTGGATGGACGACGAGGCGCTGCACCGCACCCTGACCACCGGCCGGTGCACGTACTGGTCCCGCAGCCGCCGGGAGTACTGGGTCAAGGGCGACACCTCCGGCCACTTCCAGTGGGTGAAGTCCGTCGCCCTCGACTGCGACGCCGACACCGTCCTCGTACAGGTGGACCAGGTCGGCGCCGCCTGCCACACCGGCGCGCGCACCTGCTTCGACCAGGACGTGCTCCTCAAGGACGGCGGCTCCGACGCCCCCGCCTCGGATCAGTAAGGTCAGCGGCCATGGACCTCGAGACGTTCCGCAAGCTCGCCACCGACCGGCGGGTCATCCCCGTCACCCGCAAACTCCTCGCCGACGGCGACACCCCGGTCGCGCTCTACCGCAAGCTCGCCGCCGAGCGCCCGGGCACCTTCCTGCTGGAGTCCGCGGAGAACGGCCGCTCGTGGTCCCGTTACTCCTTCGTGGGCGTGCGGTCGGCGGCGACGCTGACCGAGCGCGACGGGCAGGCCCACTGGCTCGGCGCCCCGCCCGTCGGCGTCCCCACAGGCGGCGACCCCCTCGCCGCACTGCGCGCCACCATCGAGGCCCTGCACACGCCCCACCAGGACGGCATGCCCCCCTTCACCGGCGGCATGGTCGGCTACCTCGGCTACGACATCGTCCGCCGCCTGGAGAAGATCGGCCCCGGCGAGCGCGACGACCTGAAGCTGCCCGAGCTGACCATGCTCCTCACCAGCGACCTGGCCGTCATGGACCACTGGGAGGGCTCGGTCCTGCTGATCGCCAACGCGATCAACCACAACGACCTGGACACCGGCGTCGACGAGGCCCACGCGGACGCCATGGCCCGGCTCGACGCCATGGAGACCGACCTCTCCCGCGCGGTCGCCCAGCCCCCGGCCGCGCTCCCGCCCTCCGAGCTCCCCGAGTACACGGCGCTGTGGGGCGGCCCCGACTTCCAGGAGGCCGTCGAGGACATCAAGGAGCGCATCCGGGCCGGCGAGGCCTTCCAGGTGGTCCCCTCCCAGCGCTTCGAGACGCCGTGCACGGCGAGCGCGCTGGACGTCTACCGGGTCCTGCGGGCCACCAACCCGTCCCCGTACATGTACCTGTTCCGCTTCGACGGCTTCGACGTCGTCGGCTCGTCCCCCGAGGCCCTGGTCAAGGTCGAGGACGGCCGGGCCATGGTCCACCCCATCGCAGGCACCCGCTGGCGCGGCGCCACCCCGCAGGAGGACCAGGCCCTCGCCGACGAGCTGCTCGCCGACCCCAAGGAGCGCGCCGAGCACCTCATGCTCGTCGACCTGGGGCGTAACGACCTGGGGCGGGTCTGCGAGCCCGGCTCGGTCGAGGTCGTCGACTTCATGTCCGTCGAGCGGTACTCGCACGTGATGCACATCGTCTCGACGGTGACGGGCCGCGTCGCCCCGGGCCGCACGGCCTTCGACGTCCTCACCGCCTGCTTCCCGGCCGGCACCCTCTCCGGCGCCCCGAAGCCCCGCGCCCTGCAGATCATCGAGGAACTCGAACCGTCCCGGCGCGGCCTGTACGGCGGCTGCGTCGGCTACCTCGACTTCGCGGGCGACTCCGACACCGCCATCGCCATCCGCACGGCCCTCCTCCGGGACGGCACGGCCTACGTCCAGGCCGGCGCGGGCATCGTCGCCGACTCCGACCCGGTCGCCGAGGACACGGAGTGCCGCAACAAGGCGGCGGCGGTCCTGCGGGCCGTGCACACGGCGAACCGGCTGGGAAAGGCCTGAGATGAACCCCGGGTGACGGTTCGCCCGGGGTTCAAGCGATAGTGGGGTACGTGACTGCTGCACCTCATCCCCGTTCCGAAGCCGCCGGATCCGCCCGGGCCGGCCGCCGGAGCCTCGCCGTCGCGCTGCTGTGCGGTGCGCTCGGCGCGGCCGTGGCGCTGCTCGCCACCCGGCAGCGCTGGGCGGAGGGCACCGCGACGGTGGCCGGCGGCGCCTTCCCCCTGACCGCCAAGGGCAGCGACGTCACGGGCGTACCCGCGGCGCTCGCCGTGGTGGGCCTCGCCGCGCTCGTCGCCGTCTTCGCCGTCCGCCGGGCCGGCCGCTTCGTCGTGGCCGGGCTGCTGGCGCTCTCCGGCGCGGGCATCGTCGCCGCCGCCCTGCTCGGCGCCTCCGACAGCGCCGCGCTCGACGAGCAGGCCGCCCAGGCCTCCGGCGACACCTCCGCCTCCGTGGACACCCTCAGCCACACCGCCTGGCCGTACGTCGCGGCCGTCGGCGGCGTCCTGATCCTCCTGGCCGGGCTGCTCGCCCTGCGCTACGGCCGGCTGTGGCCCGCGATGTCCGGCCGCTACGAGCGCGGCGGCACGCCCCAGCCGCGCCGCAAGGCCCCCGCCGTCGATCCCGACCGTCCCGAGGACCTGTGGAAGGCACTCGACCGGGGCGAGGACCCGACGGGGGCCTGAGCCACGCGGGGGAGCGGGGAATATCGCAGGAGCACCCCCGCTCACCGGCCACGCGTGCGTGCGGGACAATGGGCCTGAGCGTCCTGCTCAGACACGCACACAGCAACGAGGAGCAAGCAATGGCGGGCAGCAGCCACGGTCACACCCCGGCCGCCTGGACCGGTGTCATCATCGCCTTCATCGGTTTCTGCGTCGCGGGCGCGTTCATGGTGATGGACCAGCCCGTGGGCTTCTGGGCGGGCATCGTCGTCATCCTCCTCGGCGGTGTCGCCGGCGGCATCATGCGGATGATGGGCCTCGGCCAGCCCAAGGACCTGCACCAGCCGCACCAGATGACCGGCGACCGCGAGCCGGCGCGCGCCGAGGGCTGACCCCGGCGGAACACCGCGTTGTCGCGTGAGGGGCGGCCGGCACTCGGGTGCCGGGACCGCTCCTCAGGTGTGTGCGGGGCACAATGCATACCGTGAACGCCGACAGCCGAAGGGTGACGCACAGCGTCCCGGGCCGCCTGGCCGTCCCCGCCGGGGTGCTCGCGGCCGTCGCCGCCGCGTTCGCCTACGTGGGCACGGTCGACCCCAACGAACCCGGCCACTACCCCGCCTGCCCGCTGCTGCACTACACCGGCCTGTACTGCCCCGGCTGCGGGGGACTGCGCAGCGCGCACGCCGTCGTCCACGGTGACCTCCCGGCGGCACTGCACGCCAACGCGCTCGCCGTCCTCGGCTATCTGGTCTTCGCCGTGCTGTGGACCGTATGGGTGGTCCACGCGGTGCGCGGGCGCCCGATGCGGTTCGACCCCCGTCCGGGGCTGGTGTGGGGCCTCGGAGCGTTGCTGCTGGTCTTCTCCGTTGTCCGGAACCTGCCCTTCGGTGGCTGGCTCCATCCTTGATCAATCGGCGGATGTCCAGGTACTGGGACCGGCGTCAACCGGATGCGAGGCCTTCGCCCCGCTGCGGATACCATCGCAGTGACCATCGGTTTTCGATCGGTCGCTGGAACTGTCAAGAGTCTGGAAGGGGGCCGCTCGCGTGAGTGTGCTCGACGAGATCATCGACGGAGTCCGTGCCGACCTCGCGGAGCGGCAGGCGCGCGTCAGCCTCGACGAGCTCAAGGAGCGCGCGGCGAAGGCTCCCGCGGCCAAGGACGGCGCGGCCGCACTGCGCGGCGACGGCGTCAAGGTCATCTGCGAGGTCAAGCGCTCCAGCCCCTCCAAGGGCGCGCTGGCCGCGATCGCCGACCCGGCCGGACTCGCCGCGGACTACGAGGCGGGCGGCGCGGCCGTCATCTCCGTCCTCACCGAACAGCGGCGCTTCGGCGGCTCGCTCGCCGACCTCGAAGCGGTCCGCGCCCGCGTGGACATCCCGGTCCTGCGCAAGGACTTCATCGTCACGTCGTACCAGCTGTGGGAGGCCCGCGCCTACGGCGCCGACGTCGTCCTGCTGATCGTCGCCGCCCTCGACCAGTCCGCCTTGGAGTCCCTCATCGAGCGCGCCGAGTCCATCGGGCTCACGCCGCTCGTCGAGGTGCACGACGAGGACGAGGTCGAGCGCGCGGTCGACGCCGGCGCCCGTGTCATCGGCGTCAACGCGCGCAACCTCAAGACCCTCGAGGTCGACCGCGGCACCTTCGAGCGCGTGGCACCGGAGATCCCCGACCACATCATCAAGATCGCCGAGTCCGGCGTCCGCGGCCCGCACGACCTCATCGCCTACGCCAACGCCGGCGCCGACGCGGTCCTGGTGGGCGAGTCCCTCGTCACCGGCAAGGACCCCAAGACGGCCGTCTCCGACCTGGTGGCGGCGGGCGAACATCCCGCACTCCGGCACGGCCGGGGCTGATCTCCCGCTAGGCTTGGCCCCGATGACTCTCACCATGACGACCGTGGACCGGTACGCCCGCCTCGCGCGCGGCTGCCGCCCCCGCGGCTGCCGAGCCCCCGCGCGCCGCGTCCACGGCCGCCGGGTCCGCTACGTCATCGGTGACGAGCCGGGCCAGGTGAACGGCATGCGATGGCAACAGCGCCCCGTAAGGGGCGCGGGGCAGTTCTGAATATGCGGCTCCGCCGCGTGGGCGCGACCAGCCCCAACGGGCCCGCAGCCAACTGACAATCCCCGCCCCCACGGCGATTAGTGCATCCCACACACACTCACCGTGAAGGTTTCCGCATGCCCAGCCAGTTCTTCATCCCCGACCCCGAGGGCCAAACGCCCAACACCGAAGGCTACTTCGGGACATTCGGCGGCAAGTTCATCCCCGAGGCCCTAGTCGCGGCAGTCGACGAAGTGGCCGTCGAGTACGACAAGGCCAAGCACGACCCCGAGTTCGCCAAGGAACTCGACGACCTCCTGGTCAACTACACCGGCCGCCCGTCGGCGCTCACGGAGGTGCCCCGGTTCGCCGAGCACGCCGGAGGCGCCCGCGTCTTCCTCAAGCGCGAGGACCTCAACCACACCGGCTCCCACAAGATCAACAACGTCCTCGGGCAGGCCCTGCTCACCAAGCGCATGGGCAAGACCCGGGTCATCGCCGAGACGGGCGCCGGCCAGCACGGCGTCGCCACCGCCACGGCCTGTGCCCTCTTCGGCCTCGAGTGCACGATCTACATGGGCGAGATCGACACCCAGCGCCAGGCCCTCAACGTCGCCCGCATGCGCATGCTCGGCGCCGAGGTCATCGCCGTGAAGTCCGGCAGCCGCACGCTGAAGGACGCGATCAACGAGGCGTTCCGCGACTGGGTCGCCAACGTCGACCACACGCATTACCTCTTCGGCACGGTCGCCGGACCCCACCCCTTCCCGGCCATGGTCCGCGACTTCCACCGCGTCATCGGCGTCGAGACCCGCCGCCAGCTCCTGGAGCGCGCGGGCCGGCTCCCCGACGCGGCCGTCGCCTGCGTCGGCGGCGGCTCCAACGCCATCGGCCTCTTCCACGCCTTCATCCCGGACGAGTCCGTCCGCCTCATCGGCTGCGAGCCGGCCGGCCACGGCGTCGACACCGGCGAGCACGCGGCGACCCTGACCGCCGGCGAACCCGGCATCCTGCACGGCTCCCGCAGTTACGTCCTCCAGGACGACGAGGGCCAGATCACCGAGCCGTACTCGATCTCGGCCGGTCTGGACTACCCGGGCATCGGCCCCGAGCACTCCTACCTCAAGGACTCCGGCCGCGGTGAGTACCGCGCGGTCACGGACGACGCGGCCATGCAGGCCCTGCACCTGCTGTCCCGCACCGAGGGCATCATCCCGGCCATCGAGAGCGCCCACGCGCTGGCCGGTGCCCTGGAGGTCGGCAAGGAGCTGGGCAAGGACGGGCTGATCGTGGTCAACCTGTCCGGCCGCGGCGACAAGGACATGGACACCGCCGCCCGCTACTTCGGCCTGTACGACACCGACGCCGAGGTCGCCGCCGACGCGGACACCGACACCGCCGAGATCGAGGGGGACGCCAAGTGAGCGGCAACATCGAGCTGTTGAGCGACACCCTCGCCGCGGCGAAGTCCGAGGGGCGGTCCGCGCTCATCGCCTATCTCCCGGCCGGGTTCCCGACCGTGGACGGCGGCATCGAGGCGATCAAGGCCGCCCTGGACGGCGGTGCCGACGTCGTCGAGGTCGGTCTGCCGCACAGCGACCCCGTCCTCGACGGGCCCGTCATCCAGACCGCCGACGACATCGCCCTGCGCGGCGGCGTGAAGATCGCCGACGTGATGCGCACGGTCCGCGAGGCCCACGCGGCCACCGGCAAGCCGGTCCTCGTCATGACGTACTGGAACCCCATCGACCGCTACGGCGTCGAGCGGTTCACCGCCGAGCTCGCCGAGGCGGGCGGCGCCGGGTGCATCCTGCCCGACCTGCCCGTCCAGGAGTCGGCGCTGTGGAGGGAGCACGCGGAGAAGCACGGCCTCGCCACCGTCTTCGTCGTCGCGCCCAGCAGCAAGGACCAGCGGCTCGCGCAGATCACCGCGGCGGGCAGCGGCTTCGTCTACGCCGCCTCCCTCATGGGCGTCACCGGCACCCGCGCGTCGGTCAGCTCGCAGGCCGAGGACCTGGTGGCACGCACCCGGGCCACCGGCACGGACCTGCCGGTCTGCGTCGGCCTCGGCGTCTCCAACGCCACCCAGGCCGCCGAGGTCGCCGGCTTCGCCGACGGCGTGATCGTCGGCTCGGCCTTCGTCAAGGCCATGCTGGACGCGCCGGACGACGCGGCCGGTGTCGAAGCCGTCCGCAGCCTGGCGGCCGGCCTGGCGCGGGGCGTGCGCGGACAGGCGTAAGAAACCGGGTAGTCATACAGGTCCCTCGTACGGGTGGACCTGGGGCCGGGGAGGCGCGGTGCGCCTCCCCGGTTCGTTTCCGGGGTGTGAGCGAGAAGAACCGTGAGGGGAAGCGCACCGCCCGGGAGAAGCTGGCGGTGGAGCGCGAGAAGCAGAAGGCCTCGGAGAAGCGCAGGCGCGCGCTGATCGTGGGCGGTGCCGTCGTGGCCGTCCTGGGACTCGCGGCGGTGATCGGCGTCGTCGCCGCCAACGCCGGGAAGGACGACGACAGCGAGGCAGCGGGCCCGGTCGTGGCGCCCTCGGGAGCCCAGGGCAAGGACGGCCTGGCCATCCCGGTCGGCAAGGACAGCGCCAAGTCCACGCTCACGGTGTGGGAGGACTTCCGCTGCCCGGCCTGCAGATCCTTCGAGACGACGTACCGGCCAGTGATCCACGAGCTGACGAACGCCGGCCGGCTGAAGGCCGAGTATCACCTGGTCACCCTCATCGACGGCAACATGCGCGGCACCGGCTCCGGCAACGCGGCCAACGCCGCGGCCTGCGCCCAGGACGCCGGGAAGTTCCCCGCGTACCACGACGTGCTCTTCGACAACCAGCCCCCGGAGGTCGACGACGCCTACGCCAAGAACGCCAAGCTGATCGAGCTGGCCGGCAAGGTCGACGGTCTGGACACCCCCGCCTTCCGCAAGTGCGTCGAGGACGGCACGCACAACGCCTGGGTCGCCAAGTCCCACCAGGCGTTCAACAAGGGCGGCTTCTCGGGCACGCCGACCGTCCTGCTCGACGGCAAGAACATCTACCAGGACCGGACGATGACCCCGGCGAAGCTGAAGCAGATGGTGCGGGAGAAGAACAAGGGGTGAAGGCTTTTCTCACGTGCCCGTTATGGACCCGTAGCCGGGCTGCCTGCCGCGGCCCGGGTCCGGCACGGTAGCGTCGACCTTGCCATGGAACTTGCCTTCATTCCCAGCCCGTCACGCGGGGTGCTGTACCTCGGCCCCATTCCGCTGCGCGGCTACGCGTTCTGCATCATCATCGGCGTCTTCGTTGCCGTCTGGCTCGGCAACAAGCGCTGGATCGCCCGGGGCGGGCGGGCCGGCACGGTGGCCGACATCGCGGTCTGGGCCGTGCCCTTCGGCCTCGTGGGCGGCCGGCTCTACCACGTGATCACGGACTACGAGCTGTACTTCAGCGAGGGCCGTGACTGGGTGGACGCCTTCAAGATCTGGGAGGGCGGCCTCGGCATCTGGGGCGCGATCGCGCTGGGCGGGCTGGGTGCCTGGATCGGCTGCCGACGCCGTGGCATCCCGATGCCGGCGTACGCCGACGCCGTCGCGCCGGGCATCGCCCTCGCCCAGGCGATCGGCCGCTGGGGCAACTGGTTCAACCAGGAGCTGTACGGCAAGCGCACCGACCTGCCGTGGGCCCTGGAGATCACGTCCTCCGCGGACGGCCGGGTGCCGGGCACCTACCACCCGACGTTCCTGTACGAGTCGCTGTGGTGCATCGGCGTCGCAGTCCTGGTGATCTGGGCCGACCGCCGCTTCCGGCTGGGACACGGCCGGGCGTTCGCGCTCTACGTCGCCGCGTACTGCACGGGCCGGGCGTGGATCGAGTACATGCGGGTCGACGACGCCCACCACATCCTGGGTCTCCGGCTGAACGTCTGGACCGCGTTCCTGGTGTTCCTGCTCGCGGTCACGTACCTCGTGCTGTCGTCGAGGAAGCGGCCGGGCCGTGAGGCCGTGGTGGAGCCCGGCGCCTCCGGCGGTGAAGCCGACGGTGACGACACATCCGTCGGTGAGGGCAAGGAAGACGGGGACAAGGAAGACGAGGCCAAGGCCGACGAGGCCAATGACGAGGCCGGGTCGGCGAAGAAAACCTGACGATCAGCCGCACGACATCGAGGGGGCCCGGAGCTGTCCGGGCCCCCTCGGTGCGTCTAACGGCGGCGTGCCAGGGACAGGGTGCGCTGGGCCGCCGTCACCACGGCCGTGTCGATGAAGCGGCCGTCCGGGAGGGCCTGGGCGCCCTGTTCCGCCGTCGCCGCCTTGACGATCGTCTCCGCTTGCTCGATCTCCTCCTCGGTGGGGAGGAAGGCCCGCTCGATGACCGGGAGCTGGCGGGGGTGGATCGCGGCCCGGCCCAGGAAGCCCAGAGCGCGGCCATGGGCGCAGGAGGCGGCCAGCCCTTCCAGGTCGCGGACGTCCGGGTGGACCGACTGGGCCGGCGGCGGCAGGCCCGCGGCCCGGGCGGCCACGATCACCCGGGAGCGGGACCAGTCGAGCCCCTCGTCGTCACATCCGCCCAGGTCGGCCCGGAGATCCGCCTCCCCGAGCGCGATGCCCCGCAGGGACGGGTGGGCCGTGGCGACGGCGTACGCCTGTTCCACGCCGAGGGCCGTCTCCAGGAGGGCGTACAGGGGCATTCCGGCGGGGACGGCGTGCTGGGCGATCCGGACGACCTCGGCGGCGGAGCCGATCTTGGGGAGCCGCAGGGCGCAGAGGCCCGGAGCGGAGGCGACGGCGGCGAGGTCCGGCCCGGCCCAGGGGCTGTCCAGGGCGTTGACGCGGACGTGGACCGGGACCGGCGGCAGCCCGGCGAGCAGCTCGGCGGTGGCGGCACGGGCGTACGCCTTCCGGTCGGGGGCGACGGCGTCCTCCAGGTCGACGACGACGATGTCGGCGCCGGAGGTGAGGGCCTTGGCGACCACGTGGGGGCGGTCGCCCGGGGCGTAGAGCCAGGTGAGCGGGAACGCCGTCATAGCGCGCCCTCCGCGCGCAGTGCCGTGAGGTCGGCCGGGGACAGGCCCAGTTCGGTGAGGACCTCGTCCGTGTCCGCGCCGTGGGGGCGGCCGGCCCAGCGGATCGCGCCGGGCGTGGCGGAGAGCCGGAAGAGGACGTTCTGCATGCGCAGGGGGCCCAGCTCCGGGTCGTCGACGGTGGTGATGGTGTTCAGGGCCTGGTACTGCGGGTCCGCCATCACGTCCCGGACGTCCTGGACCGGGGCCACGGCCGCCTCGGCCTTCTCGAAGGCGGCCAGGACGTCCGTGCGGGTGCGTGCGGCGATCCAGGAGCCGACCGCCTCGTCCAGGACGTCGGCGTGGCGGGCGCGGTCGGCGCCCGTGGCGAACCACGGCTCGTCGATCAGTTCCGGGCGGCCCACCAGGTGCATCACGCGCTCCGCGACCGACTGGGCCGACGTCGAGACGGCGACCCAGGTGCCGTCCGCGGTGCGGTAGACGCCGCGCGGGGCGTTGTTGGGGGAGCGGTTGCCGGTGCGGGGCTGGACGTGGCCGAGCTGGTCGTACCAGAGGGGCTGGGGGCCGAGGGCGGCCAGGATCGGCTCGATCAGGGCCATGTCGACGACCTGGCCCTCGCCGGTCCTGTCCCGGGCGGCGAGCGCCGTCATCACCGCGTACGCCGTCGTCAGGCCGGCGATGGAGTCGGCCAGGCCGAACGGCGGGAGCGTCGGCGGGGCGTCCGGTTCGCCGGTGATCGCGGCGAAGCCGCTCATCGCCTCGGCGAGGGTGCCGAAGCCGGGGCGGTGGGCGTAGGGGCCGAACTGGCCGAAGCCGGTGACGCGGGCCAGGACCAGGCCGGGGTTGGCGGCCGACAGCTCCGGCCAGCCCAGGTCCCACTTCTCCAGGGTGCCGGGGCGGAAGTTCTCGATGATCACGTCGGTGGTGGCGGCGAGGCGCAGGAGAGTGGTGCGGCCGCCGGGCTTGGACAGGTCGAGGGTGATGGTGCGCTTGTTGCGGCCGAGCATCTTCCACCACAGGCCGACGCCGTCCTTCGACGGGCCGTGGCCGCGGGACGGGTCCGGTTTCGCCGGGTGCTCGATCTTGACGACCTCCGCGCCGAAGTCGCCGAGCAGGGTGGCGGCGAGCGGACCGGCGAAGAGGGTGGCGAGGTCCAGGACGCGGAGGCCGGAGAGGGGCGCGGTCATGAGCGGTGGGTCTCCCGGTGGGTGAGATGGGCGAGGGTGTCGAAGCCGATGCCGTTGAAGTCGCCGACGGAGGTGGACAAGCGGTTCTTCAGCGGGGCCGTCCAGCGGTCGGGGAGCGCCGCGGGGTCCCCTGCCAGCAGTCCGGCGATGCTGCCGACGGTCGCGCCGCCCGAGTCGGTGTCCCAGCCGCCGCTCACGGCGCGGCAGATCGAGCCGGAGAAGTCGCCGTCGGCGTGGGTGAGGGCGGCGGCGACGAGGGCGGTGTTGGGGACGGCGTGCACCCAGTGGTGGGTGGCGGCGTGGGTGGCGTGCAGTTGGTCGACGACGGTGTCGAAGTCGTCGTGTTCCCCGGCGAGTTCAATGGCGTGGTGGACGGCTCGGGCGAGGCGGGAGCGGGGCGGGACGACGGTGAGGCCGGTGCGCAGGCAGGCGTGGACGTCGTGTTCGCCCGTCGCGGCCTGCGCGATGGTGGCGGCCGTGAACATCGCCGCGTAGACGCCGTTGGCGGTGTGGGTGAGGGTGGCGTCGCGGTGGGCCTGTTCTGCGGCGGTGGCCGGATCGCCGGGGTTGGTCCAGCCGTGCATGTCGGCGCGGATCAGGGCGCCGATCCATTCGCGGAACGGGTTGCGGTGGCGGGCGGTGTGCGGGGGTTCCAGGCCGGTGAGGAGGTTGCGGTAGGCGATGCGTTCGGCGGTGAAGGTGCGGCCGGCGGGGAGTTCGTCGAGCCAGGTGCGGGCCACGTCCGTGGTGGTGAAGGACGTGCCGTGGCGTTGCAGGAGGATGAGGTTGAGGAGGGGGTAGTTGAGGTCGTCGTCCTCGGGCATGCCGTCGATGTTCTCGGCGAGGGAGGTGCATGCCGAGCGGCGGTTCCAGGGGTGTTTCTGGAGGAGGTCTTCCGGGACGCCTCGGGCTGTGAAGTAGGTGGTGAGGGGCCAATTGCCGGTGGACTTGGCCAGTTGGCGGATGGCTTCGAGGGGGAGTTTCTCGACTGGTTTGCCCAGGAGGCAGCCGGCGGCTCGGCCCAGCCAGGCGGATTCCAGGTGCGGCTGTGTGGTGGCTGGATGCGGGTGGGGCGCGCAACCCGGCGCTGACGGGGTGCCGTCCGCGCCCACCCTCCCCCACTCTCGGCTTCGCTCGAGCGGGGGGACCCCCATCGCCCCAGCGGCACGACTGC
>NZ_MUKA01000710.1 GCF_002150735.1 Streptomyces africanus | reverse complement strand
CCGCCGCCCCGGCGCCCGGCCCCGAGCCAGCCACCGCACCGCGCCCCGAACACCCGCTGACCTCCAGATCGCGTCAGGCACTTGGCCGAATTCCGGTCTGCACGTCCCCACCCCGCGGGTTAGCTTGGCCGTGTTTTCCGATCATCGGACCTCCGCCCTCTGCCCGCGGGCCGTGGAGGTCGCAGCGGCCCTACGCGCGTAGGGGTAAGGGGTGGACGATGTCCGACGGCGCGAACGCCCTTCTCGTTCGCAGGCGAAGACGCACGCGGACGGCCGAGCCGGGCACCGGCCGCAGGAGCCGCGTCGACGGACCGCTCGCCGCGGTGGCCGCCGTCTTCACCGTCGCGCAACTCGTCCTCGTCCGGCCCGTCCTCGGCCTCGGCTGGGACGAGATCGTCTACGTCAGCCAGGTCACCTCCGACACCCCGGCGGCCTTCTTCAGCGCACCGCGCTCCCGGGGCGTCTCCCTGCTCGTGGCGCCGATCGCGTCCTGGTCGTCGTCCACGCCCCTGCTGCGCGTCTACCTCGCCCTGCTGTCCGGCCTCGCCCTCTACCTGACCCTGCGCGCCTGGCGCGGCCTGTTCCCGACCCGGGTCCTGGCCACCGGCGGCGCCCTCTTCGCCTCTCTGTGGGTGACCCTCTTCTACGGTCCGCAGGCCATGCCCAACTACTGGGTCGCGATCGGCGCCCTGATCAGCGTGGGCTGCTTCCTGCGGGCCCGGGCGCAACCCTCCGCCCGGGCGGCGCTGTGGGGCGTCGCCGCGGGTGCCGCCCTCATGGCGTGGATGCGGCCCACCGACGCGGTCTGGGTGACCGTACCGCTGCTCGTCCTCGCCCTGGTGCGCCGCCACTGGCGCCTCCTCCTCGTGCTCGCGGCGGGCCTCGCGGCCGGTGCCGTCGAGTGGGTGATCGAGGCCTACGTCGGTCACGGCGGTCTCGGGCAGCGGCTGTCGGACGCCTCCCGCATCCAGGGCGGACTCGGCTGGCAGGTCGCGGTCGACGACCAGCTGCGCAGCCTGGGCGGACGGGCCCTGTGCCGGCCGTGCACCGGGTCGATGCCCCACCCGGTGGTCACCGTCTGGTGGTTCGTCCTGCCCGTCCTCGCCGGCCTCGGTCTGCTCGTCGCGGCCCGGGCCCGGCGCCCGGGACGGACCCTGATCCCCCTGGCCTGCGCCGCCACGGCCGCGCTGCCGTACCTGTTCATGATCGGCTATGCGGCGCCCCGCTTCCTCCAGCCGGCCTACGCGCTGCTCGCCGTCCCGGTCGCCGACGCCCTGTGGCACCTGGTCAGAACCCCGGGCCGGACGTGGCGGCCGGTGGCCGCCGGCGTGGTCGCGCTCGGCCTGGCCGGCCATCTGGCGGTGCAGATCGCCGTCCTGGAAAACACCGTCTCCCGCAACACCGAAAGCCGCCGCGACTGGGACCGCACCGCCGGAGCGCTGCACCGCCTCGGCGTGAGCCCGCCCTGCCTGCTCACCGGACACGAGGCCATCCCGATCGGCTTCTACACCGGCTGCTCCTCGGGCGCGACCTCCGGCCACAACGAGAACACCACGGTGGCGGACGTCCTGCGCACCGCGGACCGTCTCCCGGTCGCCCACATCGCACCGGCCGGCGGCACCCCGCCCCGCTACGCCCGCGCCTGGCCCGTCCACCGGATCTCGGACCTGGACATCCGCGTCGCACCGCCGGCGCCGCACAGCAACGGCCACTGAGGCCTCAACTCGCGTTTCCCGCCCGCCAGGTCCAGGTAGGAGTCGGGAGACGACGGTCACGGACGAGGGGGAAACGCCATGGCGGGGATCGACCACGAGGGCCGGCTGGGGGAGGAGTTCTTCACACCGGGCTCCTCGTCCTTCACCGAGTTCCTGGCGGCCCACCGCCCCGAACTGCTGGGCACCCGCCGGATCCTCCCGGACGGCGTCCGCGCCGAGGGAGCGCCGCACGGCACGACCGTGCTGGCCCTCACCTTCGGCGACGGCGTGCTGATCGCGGGCGACCGGCGGGCGACCATGGGCAATCTGATCGCCCAGCGGGATCTGGAGAAGGTGTACCCCGCCGACGATCACACCGCCGTGGCCTTCGCCGGTTCCGTCGGGCTCGCGCTCGACCTGGTGAAGCTCTACCAGGTCGAGCTGACGCACTTCGAGAAGGTCGAGGGCATCCCCATGACCCTCGCCGCGAAGGCCACCCGGCTGGCCACGATGATCCGGGGCAACCTGGGCCAGGCCATGCAGGGCCTCGCCGTCGTCCCGCTGCTGGCCGGCTACGACCCCGCGGCTCCCGAGGGCGGGCGCGGCCGCATCTTCGGTTTCGACGTCGCCGGCGGCCGCTACGAGAAGTTCGGCTTCCACGCCGAGGGCTCCGGCTCGCCGTACGCCCGGGGCGCGTTGAAGAAACTGTTCCGCCCCGGCATGTCCCGGCGCGAGGCCGCCCTGGCGGCGCTCCAGGCGCTGTACGACGCGGCCGACGACGACTCCGCGACCGGCGGTCCGGACCTCACCCGCCGCATCTATCCCATCGTCTCCGTCATCACCGAGCACGGCTTCGAGCGGCTGCCGCAGACGGAGACGGAGGAACTCAGCCGCGAGATGGTCGAGCAGCGCCGCGGCCGTCCGGACGGACCGAACGCCGCGGTGTGACACCCGGCCGGGGGCGCCCGGCTCCGTGGAGTTTTCGGATCCATGGACAAGACCTGTCGAGGGCTTTACTGCACATGGATTGCAGGTACTGGAGGATGGCGCGAGGCTGTTTCCCGCAGCCGTCCGTCCGACAGAAAGACCTTCCCCCCGATGACGGCCGCCCCTGAGTCCACTCCGCCCCTCCC
>NZ_MUKA01000164.1 GCF_002150735.1 Streptomyces africanus | reverse complement strand
CGGCCACGGCATGCTCCCGCACACCGATCTGGCGGGGGGCCTCGGCTGCGGCCTGGACGGGCTCGCCGTGGCCGTCGACGCCGAGCAGCGCACGGACGTACCCGGCGTGTGGGCGGCCGGCGAGTCCACCGGTATCGGCGGCGCGGCCCTCGCCCTCGCCGAGGGGCACATCGCCGGCTGCTCCGCCGCCGCGTCCCTGCGCGGCACCGCCCCCGACCCGGCACCCGCAGCCCTCAAGGCCCGTACGAAACTCCGCAGTTCGGCAGCCGCCCTCGACGCCGCCTACGTGCCGCCCGCGCACTGGCCCGAGCAGGTCACCGACGACACCGTGGTCTGCCGCTGCGAGGAGGTCACCGCCGGTGCCGTGCGCGACGCCCTGGACCTCGGCGCGGGCGACGAGCGGACCGTGAAGCTGCTGACCCGGGCCGGCATGGGCTGGTGCCAGGGCCGGATGTGCGCCGTCGCCGTCGCCGGTCTCGCGGGCTGCCCGCCCGCCCCGTCCAGAAGGCCGTTCGCCCGTCCCGTACCGCTCGGTGTCCTCGCACGGCAACACTCCCAGGAGGAACTGTCATGACCGACCACCGCCCCTGGCGCGGCGTCCTCGTCGCCACGGCGCTCCCGCTGAACGACGACCTCTCCGTGAACTACGACAAGTACGCCGAACACTGCGCCTGGCTGGTCGAGAACGGCTGCGACGGCGTCGTGCCGAACGGCTCCCTCGGCGAGTACCAGGTGCTCACCCCCGAGGAGCGCGCCCGGGTCGTCGAGACGGCCGTCGCCGCGATCGGCGGACAGCGCGTCATGCCCGGCGTCGCCGCGTACGGGTCCGCCGAGTCCCGGCGCTGGGCCGAGCAGGCAGGCGAGGCCGGGTGCCGGGCGGTGATGCTGCTGCCGCCGAACGCCTACCGCGCCGACGAGCGCTCCGTCCTCGCCCACTACGCCGAGGTCGCGCAGGCGGGACTGCCGGTCGTCGCCTACAACAACCCCGTCGACACCAAGGTCGACCTCGTGCCGGAGCTGCTCGCCCGGCTGCACGGCGAGGGGTACATCCGGGCCGTGAAGGAATTCTCCGGAGACGTCCGCCGGGCCTACCGCATCGCCGAACTCGCCCCCGAACTCGACCTGCTGATCGGCGCGGACGACGTGCTGCTGGAGCTGGCCGTCGCGGGCGCGAAGGGCTGGGTGGCCGGCTACCCGAACGCCCTGCCGCAGGCGTCCGTCGAGCTGTACCACGCGGCCGTCGACGGCGACCTCGACACCGCGCGGCACCTGTACCGGCAGCTGCATCCGCTGCTGCGGTGGGACTCGCGGGTGGAGTTCGTCCAGGCCATCAAACTGTCCATGGACCTCGTCGGCCGCCACGGCGGACCCTGCCGGCCGCCGCGCATGCCGCTGCTGCCCGAGCAGGAGGCCGCCGTCCGGTCCGCCACCGAGAAGGCCGTCGCGGCCGGATTGTCGTAGGGATCATGCGCAGCAGACTCGTCCTGCACGCCGTCGACTCGCACACCGAGGGCATGCCGACCCGCGTGATCACCGGCGGCATCGGCACCATCCCCGGCGCCACCATGAACGAGCGGCGGCTCTACTTCCGCGAACACCGCGACGACATCAAGCAGTTGCTGATGAACGAGCCGCGCGGGCACTCCGCCATGAGCGGCGCGATCCTCCAGCCGCCGACCCGGCCCGACTGCGACTGGGGCGTCGTCTACATCGAGGTCTCCGGCTATCTGCCGATGTGCGGGCACGGCACGATCGGCGTGGCGACCGTCCTCGTCGAGACCGGCATGGTCGAGGTCACCGAGCCGGTCACCACCATCCGGCTCGACACCCCCGCGGGCCCGGTCGTCGCCGAGGTGGCCGTGACGGACGGCGCCGCCCAGTCGGTCACCCTGCGGAACGTGCCCTCCTTCGCCGTCGCCCTCGACCGCGAGGCCACCCTCGCCGACGGGCGGACGGTGACGTACGACCTCGCCTTCGGCGGCAACTTCTACGCCATCCTGCCGCTGGAGCGGTTCGGCCTGCCCTTCGACCGGTCCCGCAAGGACGACATCCTGCGGGCGGGCCTGTCCCTCATGGCCGCCGTCAACGCCGAGGACCCGCCCGTCCACCCGGAGGACCCGTCCATCCACGGCCTCCACCACGTCTACCTGGCCGCCCCCGGCTCGACCGCCCGCCACTCCCGGCACGCCATGGCCATCCACCCCGGCTGGTTCGACCGCTCGCCCTGCGGCACGGGCACCAGCGCCCGCATGGCGCAGTTGCACGCCCGCGGCGAACTCCCGCTGCACACCGAGTTCGTGAACGAATCCTTCATCGGCACCCGGTTCACCGGCCGACTGCTCGGCACCACCGAGGTGGCCGGCCGCCCGGCCGTGCTGCCCAGTTTCTCCGGACGCGCCTGGATCACCGGCACCGCCCAGTACCTGCTGGATCCCGAGGACCCGTTCCCGGCGGGGTTCGTGCTGTGAGCCGCACACCCGCGCTGCCTGTGCTGGGCAGCAGGAAACCCAGCCACCGGGAGCGGGTCGCGGACGCGCTGCGGGCCGCCCTGATCGCCGGCGAGCTGCTCCCCGGCGAGGTCTACTCGGCCCCGGGCCTCGCCGCCCGCTTCGGCGTCTCCGCCACCCCCGTGCGCGAGGCCATGCTCGACCTCGCCAAGGAAGGCCTCGTCGCCACCGTGCCCAACAAGGGCTTCCGGGTCACGGCCGTCTCCGAGCAGCAACTGGACGAGTACACCCACATCCGGGCGCTGATCGAGATACCCACCACGGCGAGTCTCGCGGCCACGGCCGACCCGGTGGCGCTGGAGGCACTCAGGCCGGTCGCCCAGGAGATCGTCACCTCCGCAGCGGCCGGCGACCTCATCGCCTACGTCGAGGCCGACCTGCGCTTCCACCTCGGCCTGCTGGCCCTCGCGGGCAACGGCCATCTCGTCGACGTCGTACGGGACCTCAGACGCCGCTCCCGGCTGTACGGACTGACCGCGCTCGTCGAGCAGGGGCGGCTGGAGGCGTCGGCGGAGGAGCACCTGGAGATCCTGGACGCGCTGCTCGCCCGGGACGAGGAGGCCGTACGGACGGTGATGACCCGGCATCTCGGGCACGTCCGGGGGCTGTGGGCAGGACCCGCAGGACCCTGACGCCTGCCCGCCGTCCCGGTGCCGGACCGGGACGGCGGGGACCGGTGCCGGGTCAGAGGTCCAGCACGAGCCGCTTGCCGCGACAGCGGGACACACAGATGAGCATGGTCTCGCCCGCCGCGCGTTCGTCGTCGGTGAGCACCGAGTCACGGTGGTCCGGCTCGCCCTCCAGCACGTCGGTCTCGCAGGTGCCGCAGGTGCCCTCGGTGCAGGAGTAGAGCACCTCGACACCGGCCTCGCGCACGGCGTCCAGGACCGACACGTCCGGCGCCACGGTGAGCGTCCTGCCGCTCCGCGCCAGCTCCACCTCGAACTCGGTGGTGCCGCCCGTCTCCTGCTCCTTCGGCCGGAACCGCTCGACGCGCAGCACTCCGGACGGGCAGCGCTCCTCGACCGCGTCCAGCAGCGGCCCGGGGCCGCAGCAGTAGACGAGCGTGCCCTCGGGTACGTCGTCCAGCACCGAGGGCAGGTCCAGCAGCCCCGTCTCGTCCTGGGGCGCGATCGTCACCCGGTCGCCGTACCGGGCGAGTTCCTCGCCGAACGCCATCGACCGGCGGGTGCGCCCGCCGTACAGCAGCGTCCACTCGGCGCCCGCCGCCTCGGCCGCCGCCAGCATCGGCAGGATCGGGGTGATGCCGATGCCGCCCGCGACGAAGCGGTAGCGCCGGGCGGGCTCCAGGCCGAAGTTGTTCCGGGGCCCGCGCACCCGGACCTTGTCGCCCTGCCCCACCTGCTCGTGCACATGGGCCGAACCGCCCCGGCCGTCCGGCTCGCGCAGCACCGCGATCCGCCAGGCCGACCGGTCGGCCGGATCGCCGCACAGCGAGTACTGCCGCTCCAGCCCGGGGCCGAGCACGACGTCGATGTGCGCGCCCGGCTCCCACGCCGGGAGTGACTCGCCGAGCGGGTGGCGCAGGGTGAGGGCGAGCACGCCGTCGGCGGCGAAATCACGCCGTTCGACGACGAGTTCGGCTTCGTACACGCTCATGAACTGTTCCCTTGCGGCTTGTCGACGTCATGCCCCTGCGGGTGGGCGAGCATCCACTCCCACATCTCCACCGGGTCCTGCGCGGTGTGCTCACGGCCGCAGTGGCAGGTGCCGTGCAGGACGTCGGTGCCGGGCAGCCAGTCGATGCGGTAGATCTCGCCGGTCGGACTGGTCACTGGACCTTCTCCACGGGCTTCTCGCCCTGCTCCACCAGCCGGGCGAGGATGCGGCGGGCGGCCAGACCACCGGTGTCGATGTTGATGCTCAGCTCCTGGTAGCCGGTGCGCTCGGTGCCGAGGGTCTTCTGGAGCAGGTTGAGCGCGGTGACGTCCTGCATCACGACCGTGTGGTTGTTGCCGCGCAGGAACTCGGTGACCTCGGCGTCGTCGATCGCCCAGTCGCGCGAGACGGCCCAGAAGTCGTACACCTTGCCGTCTCCGGACGGGGTGATCGCGTACGTGATCTCGGTGTGGAAGCCGTTCGGGTCGCTGCCGTCCGGCTCGGGCAGCACACCGACCGGGGCGATGCGGCTGTGCAGCAGATACAGGCAGGGCGCGTGGTACTCGATGTCCTGCCAGCGGGTGATCCGGCCTTCTATGCCGGTGGACTTCGCGTAGAACGGCGGGCACGCGGCGTCGTCCATGTGCCGGCTGACCCGGACGATCCCGGCGCCCTCGTCGACCTCCGTCGTGATCGGTGTCTCGGCGACCTCGGGGGTGCCGATGTACCCGCCGTGCAGATACGTCTCGTGCGACAGGTCCAGGAGGTTGTCGACGAGGAGTCCGTAGTCGCAGTCGATGGGCTCCATGCCGCGCACGGTGACCCAGCCGGGGGAGTCGAGGTGCCTGGCCCGCGGGATGCTCTGCGGATCGGCGAGCGCCGGGTCACCGATCCACACCCAGATCAGCGAGTCCTGCTCGACGACCGGGTAGGAGGCGACCCGGGCGGTGCGAGGCACCCGCTTCTGCCCCGGCACGTACACGCACGTACCGGTCGTGTCGTACGTGAACCCGTGGTACCCGCACACGATCCGGTCGCCGTCGAGGCGCGTCGGGGCCTCGGACAGCGGGTACCGGCGGTGCACACACCGGTCGTGCAGCACGACCGGCGTGCCCTCCTCCTCGGTCCGGTAGAGCACGAGCGTCTCACCGAGGATCGTGCGTCCGAGCAACTCCCGCCCGACCTCGTGACTGTAGGCGGCGACGTACCACTGGTTCTTGGCAAAAGCAGTCATGTGCGGCATGAGCGGGTCCCGTCATCCTCGACGTCCTGTCGGAAACACCATGACGATGTCGCCGTCACCCTGGCAATAGGACTTCCGCCGGACGGAAACCCTCTGGTCAGCCGCTTGGAAGGTCTCACACTCTGAGAGGCCGACCGTCCACCGGAGGCGTTGCCGTCCCGGCCTCGGTGATGCTCAGGGCGCGGAGAAGGGCGCGTGCCACCGCGTCGTTCTGGCGGAAGGCGGGGGCGTCGGTGCGGGGGCG
>NZ_MUKA01000163.1 GCF_002150735.1 Streptomyces africanus | reverse complement strand
GCGGTGGGGGTGGGCCGAGAGCCGGAGCTCGCCAGGCCCTCCGGGCGGGGCCGCAGCGCTGCGTATGGCCAAGCGGCCGACGAGAGTGGTCGCCGAGCCGGCCACCGGGCGCGCCGGCTCGGCGGTCGGCGCGGCGAACGGGCCGCCGGACGCCGCGAGCTGTGCCGCGACCGCGGCCAGTACGACGGTCGCCAAGGGCGCGACCGCCCTACGGACAGGACGAAACGACTTCGTCGAAATTTCGGTGACAGCCGGACAGTCCTGGAGTCGAGCGCCCGGGGCCTCTCCATGTCGGCTGACACTCACCCTGACCAGCAAAAAGCCCTCCCCAAAGGGAGGGCGGAGACTTGCGCCCCCGGCAGGACTCGAACCTGCGGCCAAGCGCTTAGAAGGCGCCTGCTCTATCCACTGAGCTACGGGGGCCGGTGTGGTGGCCTCTGTCGTGGTGCCCTGGTGTGGGCCGATCCGTGACGTTGCCGGGGACAAGGATAGGGCTCCCGCGTCCTTGTCCCTGTTGCTTCGCCTCCGTGGCTCGATGTGGAGGTTCGGTGAAGCGGTCCTGATAATCGCAGGCAGGTACGAATCGTGCACCGCTTTTGGCGTCAGAGGCATCGGGTGTTGTGCACTCGTTATGCCTGGAGTGGGCCCGTGCCCCAGTAGTCCCTTCCATCCCTTGTGTCCTATCGGCGCGCAGACATGCTCATATGCTTCAGAATTCCCCTAAAATTGGGCATTCTTCACATGTGGTGACCTTGGACGTAAGGCCTCAGCTGCTCGACGCACTCTCCGCCCTGCGCGACCGTGTCGCCGCCGCACGCTTCCCGCTGCCCCTGGCGGGGGCCCCACGCGCGCGTGCCAGCCGCGACGAACTGCTCGCCCAGCTCGACGACTACTTGGTGCCCCGGCTGAGAGACCCCGAAGCGCCACTTCTCGCCGTCGTGGGGGGCTCCACCGGAGCCGGGAAGTCCACGCTGGTGAACTCCCTCGTGGGGCGGCGGGTCAGCGAGGCCGGGGTGCTGCGGCCGACGACACGGACGCCCGTGCTGGTCTGCCATCCCGAGGATCATCACTGGTTCAGCGGCATGCGGGTGCTGCCCGATCTCACACGCGTGTGGGTGCCCCAGCAGGACGCCACGGAGGACCTGCTGCTCCCGGGCGAGGACCCCGCGCGCGTGCTGCGGGTCGAGACCGCCGAAACGCTGGCGCCCGGCCTCGCCCTCCTCGACGCCCCCGACATCGACTCCCTGGTCTCCGACAACCGCGTCCTGGCCGCCGAGCTCATCTGCGCGGCCGACATCTGGATCATGGTCACCACGGCCGCCCGCTACGCCGACGCCGTGCCCTGGCACATGCTGCGCACCGCCAAGGAGTACGACGTCACCCTCGTCACCGTCCTGGACAGGGTGCCCCACCAGGTGGTCGCCGAGGTGTCGCGGCAGTACGCGGCCCTGCTCACCAAGGCCGGACTCGGGCAGGTGCCGCGGTTCACCGTGCCCGAACTGCCCGAGTCGGCCTGGGGCGGCGGTCTCCTGCCGGCCAGCGCCGTGGCTCAGCTGCGCACGTGGCTGGTCCACCAGGCCCAGGACCCGGCGGCCCGGCAGCAGGTCATGGCCCGCACCGCGCGCGGGGTCCTCGACTCCCTCAAGTCCCGGATGCCCGAGCTGGCCGGCGCCGCCGCCGCACAGTACGCCGCCGCACTGCGGCTCACCGCCGCCGTCGACGGGGCGTACGACAGCGAGCACACGCGCGTGCGGGGCCGGTTGCAGGCCGGGGCGGTGCTCGCGGGAGACGCCCTCAAGCGGTGGCGCGCCTTCCCCCTGGACTGCACCGCCGGGGAACTCCTCGACGCGCTCGTGGAGAGCCTGAGCGCGCTGCTGCTGTGCGCCGTCACCGCCGCCGACGAGCGCATCGACGACGCCTGGCGGCGCGAACCCGCGGCGGCCGCACCCGGGCTCGCCGACCGCGAACCCGCCGCGGAGAGCGCCGAGCACCGGATCGGTCTCGCCGTACGACGATGGCGGCGGGAGCTCGAGGAGTACGCCGAGGACGAGGTGCGCGAGCTCGACCGGAACATCTCGCCCGACCCCGAGCTGGTCGCCGCCCTGGTCGCCACCTCCCTGCTGGGCGGCCGCAGGGGCCGGATGGCCGGGGAGGGGCTCGCCGAGAGGATCGGCGCCCACGGGGCGTTGCGGCTGCGCGACCGCGCCGGACGGCTGCTCGCCGAGCACGTCGACCGGGTCCTGCACGTCGAACGCGAGCGCCGGCTCGCCCCGCTCGACGCCCTCGACGTCCACCCGGAGCCCCAGGCCGAACTCATCGCCGCTCTGTCCGTACTGCAGAAGGAGAGGTGACCGGTGACCGCCGTCACTGACCAGGACCACACCGAGCGTGCCGACCAGCCGGGCGACGCGGACAAGGCGGCAACTGCCGAGAACACGTCGGCGAAGGTCCCCGAGAACGCCTCCGAGGGCGAGAGCACGGACGGCGCCCACGCGCGCGTGCCGGACGGAGACTCCTCCGCCCGTACGGGCTCCACGGGCTCCGCAAGCACCCCGGGCTCCGCAAGCACCCAGGGCACCTGGGACGACGGGCTCATCGCACGGCGGGTCGACGAGTCCACCGGAGTACACCATTACGCCGTGCTGGACAGCCGCCCGGCCGCCCCGCCGACGGCGTCCCCGCTGGTGTACGACGGGCCGCTGCGCTCCCGGCTGGAGGCCCTGCGCGAACTGGTGGGACTCTCCCGCACCCGGCTCGACAGCCGGACGCTGGCGGAGGCGGGCCGGGTGCTCGACGAGGCGTCCGCGCGGCGCAGGCTCTCCGGGCAGCACACCGTCGTCGCCATCGCGGGCGCCACGGGCAGCGGCAAGTCGCAGCTGTTCAACGCGCTCGCCGGAGTGGCCATCTCGGAGACGGGCGTACGCCGCCCCACCACCGCAGCGCCCATCGCGTGCAGCTGGAGCGACGGGGCCGCGAGCCTCATCGAACGGCTCGGCATCCCGCCCCGGCTGCGCCGGCGTCCGCTGCCGACCGGGGACGGGGAGTCCCAGCTGCACGGACTCGTCCTCGTCGACCTGCCCGACCACGACTCCGCGGCCGTACAGCACCGCGAGCACGTGGACCGCATCCTGGGGCTCGTCGACGCGGTCATCTGGGTCGTCGACCCGGAGAAGTACGCCGACGCCGTCCTCCACGAGCGCTATCTGCGGCCGATGGCGGCCCACGCGGAGGTCATGTTCGTCGTCCTCAACCAGGTCGACCGGCTGCCCGGGGAGGCCGCCGAGCAGGTCCTCGACGATCTGCGGCGGCTCCTCGACGAGGACGGCATCGCCCTCGGGGAGCACGGCGAACCGGGTACGGCCGTGCTCGCGCTGTCCGCGCTCACCGGGGACGGCGTCGGTGAACTGCGCGAGGTGCTCGGCCAGTTCGTCGCGGAGCGCACGGCGCCGGCCCGCCGTATCTCGGCCGACGTGGACATCGCGGCGGCGCGGCTGTGGCCCGTCTACGCCACGCAGCGGCGGACCGGGCTCAGCGAACAGGCCCGGGAGGAGTTCGCGGACCGGCTCGCGGACGCCGTGGGCGCCACGGCGGCGGGCGAGGCCGCCGAACGCGCGTGGCTGCGCAACGCCAACCGTGCCTGCGGCACGCCCTGGCTGCGGTTGTGGCGCTGGTACCAGGACCGCGGCGAACCCACCACGGGGCGGCTCCCCTCGCGCACGCAGGCCGACGAGGAGGCCACCGCCCGGCAGCGGGTCGAGCAGGCCGTACGGACGGTGGCCGACCGGGCCTCGGCGGGCCTGCCCGCGCCCTGGGCGCAGGCGGTGCGTGAGGCGGCCGTCCGCGGCTCCAAGGGGCTGCCCGAGGCGCTGGACGAGCTGAGCGTGCGCGCGGGAGTGCCGACGGGGCGGCCGCCGCGGCCGGGATGGTGGCCGGTGGCCGTGCTGTCCCAGGCGTCCATGACGATCCTTCAGTTTCTGGGCGGCCTGTGGTTGCTGGGCCAGATCGTCGGCGTCATGTCGCCGAACCTGGGCGTGCCGGTGCTGCTGATGGTGATCGGCATCGTCGGCGGCCCGCTCATCGAGTGGAGCTGCCGGATGGCGGCGCGGGGGCCGGCCCGCCGCTACGGGCTGGAGGCGGAACGCCGGTTGCGAGAGGCGGCGGCCGGGTGCGGGAGGGCCCGTGTACTGGATCCGGTGGCGGCGGAGCTGCTGCGGTACCGGGAGGTTCGGGAGCAGTACGGGAGGGTGGTGGGGACGCGGAGATGACGCATGGTCCGGGACGGTGACTCCGGGGCGTGGCGGTTGTGACGGGCCGCGGACGTCGCCCGGCGTCACTTACAGCTCGCCGTCACCCGCCCGGGTGACGGCGTTGTCCACAGGCGGGCGGTGATCCACAGCGCTCAGCGGGCTCGGCCCGGCGGCGGCAGTCTGGCAGACGCAGCCGTACGGGACGGGCCCGTACGCATGTCGGCCCGGTGTCGATGGCCGGGCGAGGGAGGGGTTCGCGATGAACGAGACGATGGTCTGCGCGGTCGGCAGGGTGGCGACGCAGCCGGTGTACCGGGAGATGGCGTCCGGCCCGTCGGCGAGGTTCCGGCTGGCGGTGACCGCGCGCTACTGGGACCGCGAGAAGAACATGTGGACGGACGGGCACACCAACTTCTTCACGGTGTGGGCCAACCGCCAGCTCGCCACGAACACGGCGGCGTCGCTGACGGTCGGCGAGCCCGTGATCGTCCAGGGCAGGCTGAAGGTACGGACCGACGTGCGCGAGGGGCAGAGCTGGACGTCGGCGGACATCGACGCGGTGGCGATCGGACACGACCTGGCGTGGGGCACCTCGGCGTTCCGCCGCGGAGGCAAATCGGAGACGGCCCCGGCACCCACGCAGTCGGAGCCCAACTGGGAGACACCGCAGGCGGGTTCATCGGAACCGGCCGACACTCCCGCTCAACAGCCCCCGGAACCTGCCGTATTGACGTGACGTCAATCACCCGCCTGCCCTGCCCGAACTGCGGCTTATCGGCGAGTGCGCACCGGAAAATCAGGGGTGGACTTGTCGATAAGCCCTGCTCACAAGGGGTCTTGGCGATAACGATTCCGAGTCGGATCACTCGTCCGACCGTCTCACCGGCGAGCGGTGTCCGGCGCTTACCTAGGATGCCGGGCATGGCTCTGGGGGCTCTTGCGGCCCGTGGGGCCTGTGATTCTGCTGGTGGGACCGTACCCCCCACATCGACGGGTCCTGCTCGAAGGGGAATTTGGTGTTTGCTTCGTTCTCTGCGGTGTTCGTACGCAGGCGAGGGGCTGCCCGCCTCGGTGCCGCGACGCTCGTGTCCGGGGTCGTGGCCGCGGGTGTGCTGGCCGGAGCCGGTCAGGCGACCGCCGAGGAGACGACGCGGAGTCAGGGCGGAGCGACCGCGACGATAGGCGGGCTGAAGACGTACGGCACCGCGGTGATACACGGCGCCACCGGGGACCAGCAGGTGTCGGCGGGCCTGTTCGAGATGTCCGTCGAGGGCGGCGGCATGCTCCAGACGTACTGCGTCGACCTGCACAATCCGACGCAGCGGGACGCCGAGTACCACGAGACGCCCTGGAGCGGCACGTCCCTGGGGGCCAACAAGGACGCCGGCCGGATCCGCTGGATCCTGCAGAACTCCTACCCGCAGGTGAACGACCTCGCGGCGCTGGCACGGAAGGCGGGCGTCCGCGGTGCGCTGACCGAGCAGGACGCAGCGGCCGGCACGCAGGTGGCGATCTGGCGGTACTCGGACGACGTGGCGGTCGACGCCCTCGACCCGCAGGCCGAGCAGCTCGCGGACTACCTGGAGAAGCACGCCGGGAACCAGCCCGAGCCCCGGGCCTCGCTCACCCTCGATCCGCCGGCGGTGTCCGGCCGGCCGGGGGAGCGGCTGGGCCCGGTGACGGTGCACACCAACGCCGGCAGCGTGACGGTGAGCCCGCCGGCGGACGCCGCCACGAGCGGGGTCCGGATCGTCGACAAGCAGGGCAAGGCCGTCACGTCCACGTCCGACGGCGGACAGGTGTTCTTCGAGGTGCCCGAGGACGCGGCGGCCGGCACGGCGGAACTGACCGTGCAGGCCTCGACGACCGTGCCGGTCGGCCGTGCCTTCGCCTCGGAGAGCCGGAGCCAGACGCAGATCCTGGCCGGTTCCAGCGAGTCGACGGTGTCGGCGACGGCGGGGGCGACCTGGGCGGAGAAGGGCGCGGTCCCGGCCCTGTCGGCGGCGAAGAACTGCGCCGAGGGCGGCGTGGACATCATCGCCTCCAACAAGGGGGACGAGCCGTTCACCTTCGAACTGGCGGGCCTTGAGCACACCATCGCCGCGGGCGAGTCCCGAACGGTGACGGTCCCGCTCCAGGAGGACCAGGCGTACGACTTCACGATCCACGGCCCGGGCGGCTTCACCCAGCGCTTCACCGGCATGCTGGACTGCCAGGTCCAGGGCAGCGGGACGGGCACGGCCACCCAGACCCTCAGCGAACCGAGCCCGGCCTCGGTGGGCGGCACGGCGACGGACACCAACCTCGCCGAAACCGGCGGCTCGAGCGTCACCCCCCTCATCGCCGGCATCGCCATCACCCTGGTCCTGATCGGCGGAACGACCCTGATCGTGCTCCGCCGCAAGGAGACTCCGACGGGGGGCTGAGCCGGACCGGCCCGCCGACGCCGGTTCTCACACCGACCCGTGGTGGTGGGCCGGCCGCTTCCAGCGGCGGGGCGCAGGGCGTCGGCTGATGGAGTCGGCCGTGCTGCTGGGGCGAGGCGGCCGGCTGCTGCAAGGTGCAAGGGTTTCGTCGCTACGTGGAGTAGCCGCGTGCGTGTCCGGCGGGAACCGAACCGATCCCCCCGACGTGTTTCTGGGCAAGGGGTGGTGCCTCGCGCTGCGATCAGATCAAGATCGTGGCAAGGGCGGTGCGGATGTCAGTGCCGGAAGGGATACTTGCGGCGACGGATGACCACGGGGGAGGTCACAGTGACACACCTGCCGACGAGCAGCACACCACCGACAACAGACCCGGGCCTGCCCACCCTCCCGGCCGTACCGGCCCAGCCGCAACCGGCCCAGGCTCCGCACGGCCGTACGGAACCCCAGCCCCGCCGTACCGCCTTCGCCGAGGGACTGGACCGGCTCCGCGCCGCCGCCACCACGGAGCCCGGCCGTCTCCGGATCATCGGTGCCCTCCTCGCGCTCCTCGTCGTCGCCTTCGGCGCCGTGACCGCCTGGCAGATGACCGACCGCGCGGCAGCGGCCGACGACGTCCTCACCAGCAGTCAGCCCCTCAGCTCGGACGCGGCCGACATCTACCGCTCCCTCGCGGACGCCAACACCGCCGCATCCAGCGGCTTCCTGGCCGGCGGCCAGGAGTCGGCCGCCTCGCGCGACCGCTACGAGAAGGACATCCGCACGGCCGCGGAGAAACTCGTCAACGCCGCCGCCAACTCGGACCCGGACTCCCCGTCCGCGGCGACCATCGCCAAGCTCAACAGACTCCTCCCGGAGTACAAGGGCCTGGTCGAACGAGCCCGCACCTACAACCGCCAGGGCTTCCCGGTCGGCGGCGCCTACCTCCGCTACGCCAACGAGAAGATGCAACAGCAGATGCTCCCGGCAGCGGAGGAGCTGTACAAGAAGGAGAACCAGCGCCTGCGCGCGGACTACGCGGACGCCACGCCCTACCCCTGGGCCGCCATCGCCCTGGGCGTCCTCGCCCTGGCGGCCCTCGCCTGGGCCCAGCACCGCAACTACCAGCGCACGAACCGCGTCCTGAACCACGGCCTGGTCGCCGCCACGGCCACCGCGACCGTCGTCCTCCTCTGGCTGGTCGTCGGCCACAGCCTCGCCCGCGCGGGCCTGAACGACTCCTACGACCACGGCGTCCGCTCCCTGAACGTGCTGCACGACGCCCGTATCGCCTCCCTCAAGGCACGGGGCAACGAGAACCTGACGCTGGTGGCCCGCGGCGCCGAGACGAAGAAGGTCGGCGAAGACACCTACGACGCCTACGACTACGACTTCCGCACGGACATCGCCGCCCTCGGCAAGTACCTGGCGGACGCCCAGGAGCTCGCCGACGACACATCGGGCGAACAGCCCGTCACCGCCGCCGTGGGCAACATGACGGAGTGGAAGAAGCGCCACACCGCGGCCCGAGGGCAGGACGAGAACGGCAACTACCAGCAGGCGCTGGACAAGGTCATCGGCACGGGGAAGACGACCGGCGAGTGCTTCGACAGCGTCGACGAGAACCTGCGCACGGCACTGGCACACGAGGAAACCGAGTTCAAGCGTGCGGCCGATGACGGCCGGGACGCCCTGACGGGCCTGTCCGCGGGCGCGGCCGTCCTCGCTGTGCTGGGCGCCGTGGGCGCGATCCTCGGCATCGGCCGCAGGCTGTCGGAGTACCGATGAACCGGACACGGGTGAAAGGGGGCGCGACCATGCGAGCACGACGTCTGCGGGCCAGTCTGAGGGGCTGGGGCGGGGTGGCCGCGATGGCGGTCGTCTGCGCCCTGGTGGCCGTCTTCGCCCTATGCGTCCCGCTGTCCGGACCAAGGACCGTGGACGATCAGGCCGTTGCCCAGTCGGCCCGGATCAAGGCGGAGAAGGCGGACGAGGACTGCGAGGCCCCCGAGAAGCAGACCCTGCCGCCCTCCTCCGCCGACGGCGACACCATCCAGGACATCAAGAACCGCAAGGGCGGGAAGCGCAAGCTGATCGTCGGCGTCGACCAGAACAGCTACCGCTGGGGTTACCGCAACCCCAACAGCGGCAAGTCCGCGGAGCTGGAGGGCTTCGACATCGACCTGGTCCACCGCATCGCCGAGGACATACTCGGCGACCGGAACGCGGTCCAGTTCAAGGCGATTCCCACCAACCAGCGCATCCCGGCGATCAAGGACGGCGACGTGGACATGGTCGTCCGCACGATGACGATCAACTGCGAGCGCATCGAGGACGTCGCCTTCTCCGCGCCGTACTTCAAGACGGGACAGCAGGTCCTGGCTCCCAAGTCCTCGCCCATCAAGGGCTACGACGACACGCTCGCCGGCAAGAGGGTCTGCACGGCCACGGGCTCCACGGCGTACTCCACGCTGGAAGCGGACAAGAAGAGCGGCAAACTCCCCGCCTCCACCGACATCTCCGACACCGTCCCGAACCAACTCGACTGCCTGGTCAGGCTCCAGCTCGGCGAGGCCGACGCGGTGGTCACCGACGGCGCGCTCGCCGCGAGCCAGGCGGCACAGGATCCGACGGTCGAGCTCAAGGGCGATGCCTTCACTGCCGAGTACTACGGCGTGGCGATGAAGAAGGACGCCGACGATCTGGTACGCCGGGTCAACCAGATCCTGGTGGACTACCGCAAGGACACCGCGACCGGCTGGCAGGCGTCGTACGACAAATGGCTGTCGGCGACACTGGGCAAGGTTTCGGAGAAGTCGGAACCACCGGCACCGCAGTACCTGCGCACGACCTGACCACCGCACCGACCCCCGGGCCGGCACAACCGCAGCGAGAGGTGATCGATGGGCGTCACGGGATCCACCGGGCCGGTGATGGACCGGGACGAGGTGGACCGTGCGCTGGCGCGGCTCGGCGCGGAGCACGAGGCGATCGAGACCTCGCTCCTCGCCCTCCAGGACCACGCGGGCCGCAGACTGCTGGAGGGCGCCGAACTCACCGGCGTCACCCAGGAGCGCTGGACGTCCACGGAGGCGTCGATCACGCTGCTGTGGACGTACTTCGACGCGTACACGGACGCCTTGCGCACCGCCCGGGAGATCCGCTCCCGCCGCCGCTGGTCCAGCCGCGAGGACCTGGTGGAGCTGACGGAGCTGCTGAACGGCGAGTCGGTCACGGTCGCGGGCAGCGCCACGGCGACGGCCAATGCCCCGACGCTGCACGGCACGGGGAACAAACTCAGCGAACGCTACTCGCTCGCCACCCTCGTCGACCGGATGAACGAGCTGTACGCGACGAGCCTGGACATGGTCGTCGCGGCCGACGCAGTCTGGTCGGCGCTGCCGGCCCGGATCGACCTGCTGGCGGCCGAGCTCCAGCGCACCCGCCGGCTCGCGCACTCGGTCGGCGTGCGCCCCGGCGAGCACCCGGCGGGCGACGACCTGGAGCGCATCACCCGCATACTCACCAAGCTGCGCGAGCAGGTGGTCTCGGACCCGCTGGCGTTCTGGCTGGCCGCGGAGGGCAGTTCGGCTCCGGGCGGCGGCAGGCCGGACACGACGGTGTACGACCGGGAGGCGCGCGCCCTGGAGGACGTACGCCGGGAGATCGACGCGGTGCTGACGGTACGGCAGGACGCCGAGAAGCGGATCGTCAGACTGCGCGATGTCCTCAGCCGCGCGGACCGTACGCTCGCCGAGGCGCGCACCGCCCGCGGCGAGGTCCTCGCGAAGATCGCGGCGACGGAGGTGCCGGTCGTCAGCGGACCGCCGACCGCGCTGCAGGAGCAGCTGGCGGCGGCCGCGGAGTACCGCAGACAGGCCCAGTGGCACCGCCTGTCCCCGCTCCTGGAGTCGCTGGAGCAGAAGGCGGAGGACGAACTGCTGCGCGCCCGCGAGTCGTTGACCGCGGTCACCGCACCCCTGGCGGTCCGCGCCGAACTGCGCGGCCGGCTCGACGCGTACAAGGCGAAAGTCGCCCGGCACGGCTTCGCCGAGGACTCGCTGCTGGTGGAGCGGTACGAGAAGGCCCGGCGCATGCTGTGGAGCGCCCCCTGCGACCTGCGTGCCGCCGAACAGGCCGTGCTGCGCTACCAGCAGGCCGCGGCGGAACTGCTCGGCGGCCCGCGGGTGCCGGACCAGGGCGTGCCGGAGGACGACCGGAGGGGGCCGGGCGCATGAGCGACAAGGGGGAGTCCGTGAGTCAGGCACCGAACCAGCCGCCGAACGAGCCGCCGAGCCAGTCACCGGGCCAAGCACCGGGCGGAGGACAGGGCGCGCCGCAGCGCACCTGCCAGCGCCCTGCCTGCGGCGGCAGCTACGAGGACGTGGGCGGCGGCGAACTGTACTGCGACACCTGCGGCCTCGCCCCGGTCGTGGCAGCGAACGGGATGGTCGGGTCGCCCCCGACCGGCATCACCGCCGGCGGCAAGGGCGGCTCACGCGGCTCGGGGCGCTCGGGGCGCAGCGGCAGTTCCCGCACGAGCAGCCGCAGTTCCCGTACGTCGTCCCAGTCGTCGAAGTCCCGCCGCTCGGTGTCGGGGCGTCTCTCGCGCTCCCTGTCGGGCAAGGCGACGGGCCGCTCGGTGTCGGTGCGCAGCTCCGGTTCCGCCGCCGGTTCCTCCTCCCGGGGCCGGCTGGGCGCGGGACTGGTCCAGGTCCCGCCGATCCCGCGGCCCGACCCGCGCGAAATGGTCCTGGACAACCCCGAAGTGCCCGAGCGGAAGCGGTTCTGCTCGCGCTCGGACTGCGGCGCCCAGGTGGGCCGTGCGCGCGGCGACCGGCCGGGACGCACGGAGGGCTTCTGCACCAAGTGCGGCCATCCGTACTCGTTCGTGCCGAAGCTGAAGGCCGGGGACGTCGTGCACGGCCAGTACGAGGTGGTCGGCTGCCTCGCGCACGGCGGACTGGGCTGGATCTACCTGGCCGTCGACCGGGCGGTCTCCGACCGCTGGGTGGTCCTCAAGGGCCTGCTGGACACCGGCGACCAGGACGCGATGGCCGCGGCGATCTCCGAGCGGCGCTTCCTCGCGGAGATCGAGCACGCCAACATCGTGCGGATCTACAACTTCGTCGAGCACCTGGACCAGCGCACGGGCTCCCTCGACGGCTACATCGTCATGGAGTACGTCGGCGGCAAGTCGCTGAAGGAGATCGCCAACGCCCGCCGCACCTCGCACGGCAGGCGCGACCCGCTGCCGGTGGAGCAGGCCTGCGCGTACGGCCTGGAGGCCCTGGAGGCGCTCGGCCATCTGCACAGCCGCAACCTGCTGTACTGCGACTTCAAGGTCGACAACGCGATCCAGACCGAGGACCAGCTCAAGCTGATCGACATGGGCGCGGTGCGCAGGATGGACGACGAGGAGTCGGCCATCTACGGCACGGTCGGGTACCAGGCGCCGGAGGTGGCCGAAGCCGGCCCGTCGGTGGCGAGCGACCTCTACACCGTCGCCCGCACGCTCGCGGTCCTCACGTTCGACTTCCAGGGCTACACGAACGTCTACGTCGACTCCCTGCCCGACCCGGACAACATCGAGGTGTTCCGGCAGTACGAGTCGTTCTACCGCCTCCTGGTCCGTGCCACGGACCCCGACCCGGCCCGCCGGTTCGCCTCCGCCCAGGAGATGACCGAGCAGCTGACGGGCGTCCTACGGGAGGTCGTCTCCCTCCAGACGGGCCGTGCCCGCCCCGCCCTCTCCACGCTGTTCGGGCCGGAGCTGCGGGTCACGGACACGGAGTTGTTCCCGAAGCTGGACGGTGAGGTGTCCCGGCTGGGGGCGAGGGTGGTGCGGAAACGGCGCAACTCCGCGACTGCGGCGGCGCTGCCCGCCGTCCCCTCCCAACCTCACGCCGCCCAGCTCAACGCCGGGCCCCGAGGAGCCGCGCCAGGGGCGGGCCTGCCCGGTCCCCACGGCCTCGTCAAGCCCGTCGACACCCGCGCCGCCGCCCTCGCCCTGCCCGTCCCGCGCGTCGACCCGTCCGACCCCAACGCCGGCTTCCTGGCGGGCCTGATGACCTCCGCCCCGGCCGAGCTGCTCGGCGCCCTCGCGGCGGCTCCGGCCCCCTCGATCGAGACGCGGCTGCGGCAGATCCGGGCCTGGCTGGAGACCGGCGATCCGGCCGCCGCGCTGGCGGCGCTGGTCACGCTGGAGGGGGAGCGGCCCGACGACTGGCGGGTGGTCTGGTACCGGGGCGTGGCCGCGCTGGTGACGGGCGACGACGAGGGCGCCGCGCTCGCCTTCGACGCGATCTACGACGCCTTCCCCGGCGAGATCGCGCCCAAGCTGGCGCTGGGCCTGTGCGCGGAGGTACTGGGCCAGCTCGACAACGCCGCCGAGTACTACCGGCTGGTGTGGTCGACCGACCCGAGCTATGTGAGCTCCGCCTTCGGGCTCGCGCGCGTGCAGTTGGCGACCGGCGACCGGCGCAGCGCCGTGCGGACGCTGGAGTCGGTCCCGGAGTCCTCCATCCACTACACGGCCGCGCGCGTGGCCGCCGTCCGGGCGCGGCTGCGGCAGCGCACGCCGGCCGCCACCGACGTACCGTTCCTGGAGGACCTCACGGCCGCCGCGGCGCAGGTCGAGGCCCTGGACGCGTACGGTCTGGACCCGGCGCGCCGCGAGCAGTTGTCGGCCGAAGTCCTCGGCTGCGCGCTGGACTGGGTACTCTCCGGGGGCCAGGGTTCCGCCCCTCCCGCCGCCGGAGGACGGACGCTGCTCGGCAGCGGCCTGGACGAGCGGGGCCTGCGTTTCGGCCTGGAACGCTCGTATCGCACGCTGGCCCGGCTGGCGCGCGGCGGCGAGGAGAGGATCGACCTGGTGGAACGTGCCAATCGTTACCGCCCCCGGACGTGGGTGTAGTTGATGTCGCAGATGCCCCAGTTGTCCGCCTGCCCGAGTTGCGAGGAACCCCTCGAATCGGGTGACCGTTTCTGCGGCGCGTGCGGATATGACCTGTCCGCCGTGCCGGTACGGCCTCAGGACAACCCGACCATCACCATGAACGGCTCGGTGCCCGCGCAGGGCGCTCCGACCGGTGGGTATCCCGAGCCGCCGTCGGTGCCGCCCACGGGCGCCCCCTGGCCCGCCCCCGGGCCGGACGGCGCGGGCGGATCGCAGGCGGCGCACCCGCCGGCGGACCTCCCGGGCACGGACTCGGGCGGCTCCGCGCTGCCCCCGGACGCGCCCCCGCCGCTCGCGGCCCCGCCGGCCCCGGCCGCAGGCGTCCGCTTCGACAACCCGCCCCAGGCCGAGGGCCACCACCCCGCGCCGCCCGGCGGCCACGCACCACAGCCCGAGGAATATCCGGCACCGTCCGAGACCCACCAGGCGCAGCAGCCCGACGAGTACCTCCTCCAGGCACCGGACCCACGGGTGTCCGCCGACCCGGCGGCGCAGGCCGCGGGCGCCGGCGGCAAGGTCTGCGTGGCCTGCCGGGCCGGCCGCGTGGACGACGACGGCTACTGCGAGAACTGCGGCCACGCCCAGCCGCGCGAACGGGACCACATGGAGCAGGAGTCCGGCCCGGTGGCCGCGGTCAGCGACCGCGGCCTGCGCCACCACCGCAACGAGGACGCGTTCGCCATCGGCAGCACGGCGCTGCCGGACGGCTCACCCGCCTCCGTGGCGATCGTCTGCGACGGCGTCTCCTCGGCGACCCGCCCCGACGACGCCTCGATGGCGGCGTCGAAGGCGGCGAGCGAGACACTGCTGGCCGCCCTGCCCCGCGGCACGCACCCGCAGCAGGCGATGCACGACGCGATCATCGCCGCCTCGCGCGCGGTCAACTCGCTCGCCGCGGAACCCGCCACGGCCCGCGAACACGCCCCGCACCAGAACGCGCCCGCGTGCACCATCGTCGGCGCCGTCGTCACTTCCGGCCTGCTGATCGTCGGCTGGGTCGGCGACAGCCGCGCCTACTGGGTCCCGGTCGACCGGAGCGCACCCCCCGCCCGGCTCACCGAGGACGACTCGTGGGCGGCGCAGATGGTCGCCGCGGGTCTGATGAGCGAGGCCGAGGCCTACGCCGACGAGCGCGCCCACGCGATCACCGGCTGGCTCGGCGCGGACGCCTACGAACTGGAACCGCACACCGCCGCGTTCAAGCCCGACCGCCCCGGCGTGGTCGTGGTCTGCACGGACGGCCTGTGGAACTACGCGGAGGCGGCCGACGAGATGGCCAGGGTCGTGCCGCTCGACGCGGCCGCGCATCCGCTGCACAGCGCCCGGGTGCTCGTCGGCCACGCCCTGGACGGCGGGGGCCACGACAACGTAACAGTGGCCCTCGTGCCGTTCCCGGCGGTCTCCCAGGGGGCAGGATCGGCCTGAGGCCGCTTCACGGGGACGCCTCAGCGGACCGGAGGGGACCGGTCCGCCCACCGTCATCCCCCCGCTGAAGGCGGGGGCTTTCGAGGGGGATCGAAGCAGGCATGGCCAATTTCTCGAAGTCGAACGTGCCCCAGTTCTCGGTGGACGTCTATCAGAACGAGTACCTGCCGGAGGGCGCCGGCGAGGTCAACGCCATCGTCACGGTGACGGCGACCGGCGGCGGCACGATCGGCAGCGCGGTCTCGGCGCCCCACCTCTTCTCGCCCGGCCAGGGCCCGTCCGCGGCCGTGGCGATCATGGCGGACTGCTCCGGGTCGATGGACTACCCGGCGACCAAGATGCGCAACGCCCGAGACGCCACGGCCGCCGCGATCGACACCCTGCGCGACGGCGTGCACTTCGCCGTGATCGGCGGGACGCACGTGGCCAAGGAGGTCTACCCGGGCGGCGGTCGCCTCGCGGTCGCCGACGCCACCACCCGCGAGCAGGCCAAACAGGCGCTGCGCTCGCTCAGCGCGGGCGGCGGCACGGCCATCGGCACCTGGCTGAAACTGGCCGACCGCCTGCTCTCCTCCGCGGACGTGGCCATCCGGCACGGCATCCTGCTCACCGACGGCCGCAACGAACACGAGGCGCCCCAGGATCTGAAGGCCGCGCTCGACGCGTGCGCGGGGCGCTTCACCTGTGACGCGCGCGGCGTGGGCACCGACTGGGAAGTGAAAGAAGTCACAGGGATCGCCTCCGCCTTGCTCGGCACCGCCGACATCGTCGCCGACCCGGCCGGGCTGGCCGCCGACTTCACGCAGATGATGGAGACGGCGATGGGCAAGGAGGTCGCGGACGTCTCCCTGCGGCTGTGGACCCCGGTCGACACCACTGTGAAGTTCGTCAAGCAGGTCGCGCCCACGGTCGAGGACCTGACCGGCCGGCGCACCGAGGCGGGCCCGCGTGCCGGCGACTATCCCCTGGGTTCCTGGGGAGACGAGTCCCGTGACTACCACGTCTGCGTCGAGGTCCCGGTCGCGAACATCGGGCAGGAGATGCTGGCGGCCCGGATCTCGCTGGTCGTTCCGCAGCCCGACGGCACCGTCCAGAACCTCGGCGCGCAGGGCCTGGTCCGTGCCGTGTGGACGGACGACATGGTCGCCTCGACGTCGATCAACCCCCAGGTCGCCCACTACACCGGGCAGGCAGAACTGGCGCAAGTCATCCAACAAGGGCTGGACCTTCGCAAGTCGGGAGATATAGACGGAGCAACGGCCAAACTGGGCCGGGCCGTTCAGCTCGCGAGTGCCTCCGGCAACGCCGATACTGCGAAACTGCTTGCGAAGGTGGTGGACGTGGTCGACGCCGCGACCGGTACTGTGCGACTGAAGGCGAAGGTCGAAGAGGCCGACGAGATGACGCTCGAGACCCGGTCCACCAAGACTGTTCGCGTGAAGAAGTGACCTAGAAGGAATCGAAGGAGGGACGCGCCGACATGCCGACCTGCCCGAACGGACACCAGTCGGGTTCCGACGACTGGTGCGAGGTCTGCGGTCACCGCATGGCGGGTGCCGTGCCTCCGCCTCCTCCCCCGC
>NZ_MUKA01000709.1 GCF_002150735.1 Streptomyces africanus | reverse complement strand
CGCCGCCCCGCAGTGCGTCACCATCGCCAGCGAGACGTCGAAGTGGTTGTTGGAGTGACACCCCCACGTCAGCCCCATCGCGTTGCACAACTGCGCCACCCGCACCGACCCCTGCATGGTCCAGAAGTGCGGATCCGCCAGCGGAATGGACACCGACTGCAGAGCCAGGGCATGAGTCATCTGACGCCAGTCCGTCGCGATCATGTTCGTCGCCGTGGGCAACCCCGTGGCCCGCCGGAACTCCGCGAGGATCTCCCGCCCGGAGTAGCCGCCCTCCGCCCCGCAGGGATCCTCGGCGTACGCGAGCGTGCCCACCAACGGCCGGCACAGCTCCACCGCCTCCCGCAGCGACCACGCCCCGTTCGGGTCCAGGGTGATCCGCGCCTCGGGAAAGCGCGCCTTGAGCGCACGCACCGCCGCGACCTCCTCGGCCCCCGCCAGCACACCCCCCTTGAGCTTGAAGTCCCGGAACCCGTACTGCTCGTAGGCCGCCTCCGCCTGCCGCACGATCGCCTCCGGCGACAGCGCCTCCTCGTGCCGCACCCGGTACCACTCCACGGACGCCTCGGGCTCCCGGACGTACTCCAGATCCGTCCGGTCCGGGTCACCGACGTAGAAGAGATACCCCAGCACCCGCACGGACTCCCGCTGCTG
>NZ_MUKA01000708.1 GCF_002150735.1 Streptomyces africanus | reverse complement strand
GGGCCGGGGCGGGGGACTGGGCCTGGATCGCCGTGATGGCGACCGTGTTGACGATGTCCTGGACGAGGGCGCCCCGGGACAGGTCGTTGACCGGCTTGCGCAGACCCTGGAGCACCGGGCCGACGGCGATCGCGCCGGCCGAGCGCTGCACGGCCTTGTAGGTGTTGTTGCCGGTGTTCAGGTCGGGGAAGATCAGCACGCTCGCCTGCCCGGCGACCTCGGAGCCGGGCAGCTTGGTCGCCGCGACCGACGGCTCCACGGCGGCGTCGTACTGGATCGGACCCTCGATCTTCAGGTCGGGCCGTCGCGCCCGGACGAGCTCGGTGGCCTCGCGGACCTTGTCGACGTCGGCGCCGGAGCCGGAGGTGCCCGTGGAGTACGACAGCATGGCGATCCGCGGCTCCACGCCGAACTGCTCGGCCGTGGTCGCCGACTGGATGGCGATGTCGGCGAGCTGCTGGGCGTTCGGGTCCGGGTTGACCGCGCAGTCGCCGTAGACGAGGACCTTGTCGGCCAGGCACATGAAGAACACCGACGAGACGATGTCGGCGTCCGGCTTGGTCTTGATGAT
>NZ_MUKA01000162.1 GCF_002150735.1 Streptomyces africanus | reverse complement strand
ACGTCCGGCGCCGGAGCCGCCCGGGCTGCCCGTGGTGCATGCGGCGGCTCCGGCGCCGGACGTACCCGGCGTGCCGCGACTCCGCTCAGCACCGCACGGCACTCAGGGCACAGCACCGTACGAGGCCTCCCACAGCCCCCGCACTCGGCCGGCAGCACCAGGTCGGTGAGGTCCTGCCACCACCCCCGCATGGCCACCACTGTGCCGCCCCGGGCCCTGCCCTGCCACCCCTGTGGACAACGGCCTGTGGACAACTCCCTGCCCTTCGAACCGCTCGCCCCCCACACGAGTGACGGCTCGGTTGAACGGCCTGTTTGGCTTCATCCAGCGACTCCGGGGGGCGGCCGGAGAGGAGCGCCCGGAGCCCCAGGGGGCCCGGCAAGGCGACCCACTGAGCCAGCCCCCCGAGGGGACCGGCCAAGGGGCACCACACCTCACCCCGGATAGACCGGCGCCGTCCCCTCCGTCACCTTCTGCCACTGCGCGCCCGACGGCAGCCGGACGATGCCGTCCACCGAGTACGCCACCAGCGGCAGCCGCTCGTCCTCGGCGGCGGTGACCTCCTTCACGCCGGTCAGGGCCGCGGGCGCCGGTACGTCCGGCGTGGAGCCGTCGACCTGGACGTACCGCATCTGCTCCACGCCGCCGTGCTCACGCCCGACCACCACGAGCCGGCTGTCCCCGGCCCACGACATGGCGGTGACCTCTTCCAACTCCGGCGTAGCGGAACGCAGTTCCACCACCCTGACGGCAGGCTGCTCGCCCGGCTTCCCCTCCCGCTCGATCAACCCGACGAGCAGGGTCTTCTTGCCGCCCTTCTCCACGACGAGCGCGATCCGCACCCCGTCGGCGGCCACCCGCACGGCCTGGACCCGCCCGTCCAGGCGCGGCACGCGCACCTCCAGCGGATCCCCCTTGCCCTCCTCCAGCAGGAGCAACCGTGGGTCGTCCGGGTCACGGTCGGCCACCCACAGGCCGTCGTGCGCGTCCCAGCTGGGGGCCGTCAGCCGATCGGCCTCGGTCCGGCCATGGCTGCGCAGTACCGGCTCGCCCAGCGAACCGCCCGAGACCAGCGACGCCACGTACAGCGACTTGCCGTCGAGACTGACACCGGCCGCGGTGTGCTCGTCGCGCGACACGGCCACCGACCGCAGTGCCGTATCGCCCTCACCCAGCGCTCCCGGCGCGGGGTCCGACTCGGGGTCGCTGCTGCCCGCCGGGATCCGTACCAGCCGGTCCTTGCCGTCGACGAAGTACAGGAAGTCGGGGCGCCGCGCCGAGCTCCGGAAGGCGGCGGCATCGACCGCGCCCTGCCTGAGCGAGCACAGCTCCTCCCCGCCGACCCGCAGCTCGACCTCCTCCACCGCGGGGCTGAGGCTCTGCAACGTGAACAGCAGCTGGGCCGCCATCTCCTCGCACCGGTTGGTGCCGATGCCCGCGGCCTTGTCGTTGAGCGGGACCGTCAGCTTGTTCCGGTCGTCCGGCGTCAGCGCACCGGTCTTCTTCGGCAGCGCCGTACCGGTGGGGAAGCTCGACCTGACGACGGGCCCCAGCCACCGCGTGGGCCCGTTCAGGACGGAGCGCACCACCTGCGTCATGGGGTCCACCCGCCGGCGGACGTAGACGGGGTCGGCGACCGCGGTGGGCTGGCTGTCCGCCTCGGCCGCCGTGGTGTTCGAAGCGAAGTAGTACTTGTTGACGGACATGTAGTTGCGCTGGAAGTCCGACTCACCCATGACGACGCCCTGCGGCAGCGTGTCGATCCGCCACTGCCGGCTCTTGTCGTCCTGCGTCAGGTGCACGGTGCGGCCGTACGCCCCGGTGGCCGGCGCGTACGCCTGCTGCGCGTCCACGGTGGCCACCTTGGTGCCGGTGAGCGTGTACGAGATCTCCCCGGTGTCCTCCCCGCCGCCCCCAGCCTCCGGCTTGGCACCCGGCCCGTCCGTCAGAACGGTGGTGGAAACCTCCGGCTGCCACGTCTTGGCGGCCTCACCGGTCAGATACTGCCGCGCGGTCTTGTAGTGCGGATCGTCGCTGGTGAGCGCCTCCAGGAAGCCCTGCACGATCTCCGAGGGCGGCGCGTCCTCCCCCGGCGGCACGGCGAACACCCGCACCTGGGTGTCCTGGCGCGGCGTGGACTCCACACCCCGCAGATCTCCGCTGTCCGGCATCGAGGCGCACCCCGCAAGCAGCAGGACGCCACCGGCGGCGTACGCCATCACACGCGCGGGCCTACGCCGACCACGCCCCCCACGGTCAGCGCCCACGAGATGCCTCCCCATGTCTGTCCGCGCTCTCCGCCTCGTTCTCTCTGCCCGACCCCGCGGATCCGCCGTCCCTGTCCGCGTCCCGCGGCCCGCTCACGTCCCGGTCCCGAGAGGCCCCACCAGGACCACTGGGCTCGCGGTCGCCGGCGGTCCCCGCCGGGCCACTCACCGCACCGTTGCCGACCGTGCTCGCCGGACCACCCACGACACCATTGCCCGCCGGGCCGCCCGCGCCCCCGTCGCGAACCGGCCGCTCCGGGGTCGCCTGCGGATCGTCCTGCCGCCGCGAGGCGGGCCGGGGCACCACGCGCGCGCCGTTGCCGGGCAGCGCCGTCGGATCAGCCGTCGGGGCCGCGGAGGCCGCCCGCGGCGGTATCGGATCCCGCGCCGACCCCGACGGCACCGGCCCGCTCGCCGACTGTGCCGGCACGGTCGCCCGCTTCTCGCCGTCCCCGCCGCCACACGGCAGCCCAGCGTCGTCGAGCCCCCGGTTCCGCCGTGAGTCCTTGGGCTCCAGCGGTATCGGCGAGCCCCTGAGCGGCTCGTCCGCGGTCCTGGGCAGCGTCAGCCGGAACTGGGAGCCACCGCCCGGCTCGCCCCACGCCTGAAGCCAGCCACCGTGCAGCCGCGCGTCCTCCAGGGCGATGGACAGCCCCAGACCCGTACCACCCGTGGTACGCGCGCGTGCCGGGTCGGCCCGCCAGAAGCGGCTGAACACCCGGGTCGCCTCGCCCGGCTTGAGCCCGACCCCGTAGTCCCGCACCGCGACCGCGACCGCGCCACCCGCCGCGGCGAGCTTGACGACCACGTCCCTGCCCTCGCCGTGCTCGACGGCGTTCACGACGAGGTTGCGCAGCACGCGCTCCACGCGCCGGGCGTCGGCTTCGGCGACGACGGGCTGCTGGTCGCCCAGGATCCGGATCTGCGTACCCTTGCGCTCCGCGAGCGGTTCGGCCCCGCTGACCACCCGCCGTACGACCTCCCGGAGGTCTATCGGCTCCGCCTCCAGCGCCGCGGCACCCGCGTCGAACCGGCTGATCTCCAGCAGATCCGCGAGCAGCGACTCGAACCGGTCCAGCTGGTCGGCGAGCAGCTCCGCCGACCTCGCGGTCACCGGGTCGAAGTCCTCACGCGCCTCGTGGATGACGTCCGCGGCCATCCGTACGGTCGTCAGCGGCGTACGCAGCTCGTGCGACACGTCCGACACGAACCGGCGCTGCATCCGCGAAAGGTCCTCCAGCTGGCTGATCTTCAGCTGGAGGTTCTGGGCCATCTTGTTGAAGGCCTCGCCGAGCCGCGCGATGTCGTCCTCGCCGGTGACCTTCATACGCTCCTGAAGCCGCCCGGCGGACAGCCGCTCCGCGATCCCCGCCGCCATCCGCACCGGCGTGACGACCTGCCGCACCACGAGCCAGGCGATGGCCCCCAGCAGGACGACGACGAACAGCCCGGCCGTCGCGAGGGTCCCCTTGACCAGGCTCAGCGACTTCTCCTCCTGGGTGAGCGGGAAGAGGTAGTAGAGCTGGTACGGGTCCCCGTTGGGGTCGTTGACCTGCTTGCCGATGACCAAGCCCGGCTGCGAGTCCTTGGTCGGATTGTTGTAGGTGATGCGGGCGTAGCTCTGCGCGGCCATCGTGCTGCTGCCGATCCGCTCGCGCAGGTCGGCGGGCACGCTCCGGCTCCAGTCCACCTCGCCGGAGGCCCGCTGCCCACGGCCGCCCGCGCCGCCCTCGTCGGAGGCCGGGAGCGTCACCACGTCGAAGGCGCCCTGGCCGCCGCTGGACAGCGAGGACGCGAGGTCGCTCATCCACTCGCTGACGTTCTGCGCGGGACGCCCGTCCGCCGTGGCGACATCGCCGCCCGTGCCGCTCGACGCCTCGTCGGCCCGCTGCTTGGCCACCGCGAACCCGCCCGTGGCCTGACTCTGGGACGCCTTCACCTTGGCGTCCAGCAGGCCGTTGCGCACCTGCCCGATGACGACGAAGCCGAGCAGCAGGACCACGCCCAGCGACATCAGCAGCGTGGTGACGACGACCTTGAGCTGGATGTTGCGCCGCCACAGCCGCATGACGGGCAGCAGCGGCCGACGCACCCACCGCATGAACAGCCGGATGACCGGGCTGCCCTGGACCCCGCCCTGGAGCAGCAGCCCGCTCTCCAGGAACCGCCCCCAGCGGGAGCCGGACTTCTTCCGCCCGACAGGCCGCCCCGGGCGGGCCCCGGACCGTCCGGGCGCCGGAGCGGCACTGTCGCCGGACATGTCAGCTCGGCCCTGCCTTGTACCCGACACCACGGACCGTCACCACGATCTCCGGCTTCTCCGGGTCCTTCTCGACCTTGGAGCGCAGCCGCTGCACGTGCACGTTGACCAGACGCGTGTCCGCCGCGTGCCGGTAGCCCCACACCTGCTCCAGCAGCACCTCGCGCGTGAACACCTGCCACGGCTTGCGCGCGAGCGCGACCAGCAGGTCGAACTCCAGCGGCGTCAGCGCGATCGACTGCCCGTCCCGCTTCACGGAGTGCCCGGCCACGTCGATGACCAGGTCACCTATGGCGAGCTGCTCCGGAGCGGGCTCCTCCGACCTCCTGAGCCGCGCCCGGATCCGGGCCACCAGCTCCTTCGGCTTGAACGGCTTCACGATGTAGTCGTCGGCACCCGACTCCAGGCCCACGACGACATCGACCGTGTCGCTCTTCGCCGTGAGCATCACGATGGGCACACCGGACTCCGCCCTGATCAGACGGCACACCTCGATACCGTCCCGGCCGGGCAGCATCAGATCGAGCAGCACCAGATCGGGCTTGGACTCGCGGAAGGCGGCCAGCGCCTTGTCGCCGTCGGCCACGAAAGACGGCTCGAAACCCTCACCACGCAGCACGATGCCGAGCATCTCGGCAAGTGCGGTGTCGTCGTCGACGACAAGGACTCGTCCCTTCATAAACGACATCATCCCATTCTCATAACGGTGGCGAAGGCAGCGGTGAGGTAGGTCACCGGCCAGTGACCATAGTCGCAGCAAGCGCTACTGTCTGCCCTCGCCCGCCCCCCTTGTTGATCTCGACGACGGGCAGCGGCAAGCCCCTCGCCCCCGCGAAGGGACGAGGCCGCCGGAGCCCGCGCCACTGCGCACGCGCTCCGGCAGCCGCCCGGCTCAGCCCGCCGCCGCCCGGCGCGACCGGTTACACACCTCGGCGAGCGCCTCCGCCGTGACCGGCGAAACCGCGCCCTCCTCCGTGACGATCGCCGTCACCAGCTCGGGCGGGGTCACGTCGAACGCCGGGTTGTACGCCTGCGTCCCCAGCGGCGCCACCGGAATGCCACCGCCCGCCTCAGCCCCGGTCACCGGCACCTGCGGCGCGACGAACTCGGTCACCTCATGACCCGCCCGCTGCTCGACCTCGATGGACGCCCCGTCCGGAGTGTCCGGATCCACCGTCGTCACCGGCGCCACCACGATGAACGGCACATGGTGATACCGCGCCAGCACCGCCAGCGGATAACTCCCGACCTTGTTCGCCACCGAACCGTCCGCCGTGATGCGGTCCGCCCCGATCAGCACCGCGTCCACCTCCCCGGCGGCGAACAGCGACCCGGCCGCGTTGTCGGTAAGCAGCGTGTACGCCATCCCGCTGCGCGCCGCCTCGTACGCCGTCAGCCGGGCGCCCTGCAACAACGGCCGCGTCTCGTCCACCCACAGACGCCGCAGCCGGCCCGCCCGGTGCGCCGCGAGCGCCACCGCGAACGCCGTCCCCTCGCCGCCCGACACCAGCGAACCGGTGTTGCAGTGCGTCAGGATCCGGTGCCCGCCGCCGGGCAGCAGCTCGTCCAGCAGCGCCAGCCCGTGCTCGGCCATCCGCCCGCTGGCCTCGGCGTCCTCCCGGTGCAACTGCCGCGCCGCCGCCAGCGCCGCCGCGGCCGCCTGCCGGATGTCACCCCCGTCGGCCAGCGCGGCCTCGTGGGCCGCTTGCGCCCGGCGCACACCCACGGCCAGGTTCACCGCGGTCGGCCGGGCACTCGCCAGCGCCGCGGCGGCCTCGTCCACGTCGAAGCCCCGCACGGCGGCGAGCGCGACGCCGTACGCCCCCGCGATGCCGAGCAGGGGCGCCCCGCGCACGGCGAGCGAGCGGATCGCCTCCACGAGCGCGGGCGCGTCCGTACAGACCAGTTCGACCTCCTCGGCCGGCAGCCTCGTCTGGTCGAGAAGGACCAGAACGGGTCCTTCCGGTGGCTCTTCCCAGCGGATCGCCGGGATCTCGGTCGGCCGCTTGTCGTCGCCGCTGTACGCGTACTGATCAGCCATGCGGTCAGTCTGCCCCCTATCGCGCGGACAATTGAAGGTACGCAGCCCATACCGCGGCCGGTCACTCCAAGACCACCCCATGGCACGATGGCTGCCAACCTGCCGCCGCGACCGCGGACGGGCACCGTGAAGGAGCGACGATGAACGACACTCCGGGCTGGGCCTCGCCCGGATCCGCCCCGTCCGACGGGCAGAAGCCGGACGCGTCCGGCTTCTGCC
>NZ_MUKA01000707.1 GCF_002150735.1 Streptomyces africanus | reverse complement strand
GGGAGGGCGTGGGAGAGGGCCAGGGCCGTGGCGCCGGAGAGGTCGTGGGGGATGTGGACGGGGCGGCGGTCCAGGAGGGCGATCGTGCAGCCGGCCGCCTCCAGTTCCGCGCGGAGGTTGTGCGGGGGGAGCAGGTGCAGATGGCGGGGCTGGTCGTAGGCGAGCCACCAGCGGCCCAGGAGCGCGGCGTAGAGGCTGCGGGGGTTCAGGGTCTCGATGAGCAGGTGGCCGCCGGGGCGCAGGACCGCGAGGGCGGCGTGGAGTTCCGCGCGGGGGTCGGGGGTGCCCTCCAGGTGGTGGAGCATGCTGACGATGTCGTAGCGGGCGCGCAGGGGTGCGGAGATCCGGGGGTCCGTCAGGCGGCCGACGTGGGCCTCCTCGACGCGGTCGGCCGAGCGGGCGCGGACCACGCGGGGGGTGGGGTCCAGGCCGTCGAACGACGTGTACGGGAAGAACTCCCGGGCCGTCACGGGGAAGCGGGCGTGGCCCGTGCCCACGTCCAGCCAGCTCTCCGGCTCCCCGAAGCGCAGCATCGCGCGGGCGGCCGAGCGGTGCCGGAGCCGGCTGGCGCGCAGCGCGAGGAGGGTGTCGGCCGCGACGTCCCGGGGCGCCCCGCGCACCGTCCGGTGGTAGAGCGCGAGGCCCTCGAAGGTGAGGCGGGGGTTCTGGAAGGTGTGGCCGCAGTCCCGGCACGCGTCGACGGTGAAGCTGCCCGGGTGGTACCGCCGCAGGTCACCGGTGCGCAGCCGGTTCCGCAGGCGGGCGGAGCCGCACCAGGGGCAGTCCTCGCGGCGCGGCTCGTGGACGGGTGTGGTCGCGTGGAGGACGGGGGGTGGTACGCGACG
>NZ_MUKA01000706.1 GCF_002150735.1 Streptomyces africanus | reverse complement strand
CGAGCGTACGTCCGGGTTCTTGAGGGCCGAGGAGTCCCCCGTGGCGCTTCAGGAGTGCAGCCCCGTCAGGGAGAGGAACTCGGCGCGTGAGCGGGCGTCGTGGCGGAGTGTGCCGAGGAGGGTGGAGGTGAGCGTGCTGGAGCCCGTGGCCTGGACGCCGCGCAGGGTCATGCAGCTGTGCTCGGCTTCGATGACGACGCCGACGCCCTTGGGTTCGAGATGGGCCTGGAGCCAGTCGGCGACCTGCTTGGTCAGTCGTTCCTGGACCTGGGGCCGGCAGGCGAAGTGCTCGACCACGCGGGCCAGTTTGGACAGGCCGAGGATGCGCTGGCCGGGGAGATAGCCGACGTGGGCGGTGCCGGTGAAGGGCAGCAGATGGTGCTCGCACACCGAGCGCACCGGGATGCTGCGCGCCAGCACGAGCTCGTCGTAGCCCTCGTCGTTGGGGAAGGTCGTCAAGTCGAAGGGGCGGGGGCTGAACAGTTCGGCGTAGGCGCGGGCCATGCGGCCGGGGGTGCCGCGCAGGCTCTCGGTGCTGGTGTCGATCCCGAGTGCGGCGAGGAAGCGTGCGGCGGCGCGTTCGGCTTCGGCCAGGTCTATGCCGTCGGTGTCGTGAACGACGCGCAGGGGGCTGGGTGCGGGTGCCGACGCCTGCGGGCGGGGAATGCTCGCGGAGGG
>NZ_MUKA01000161.1 GCF_002150735.1 Streptomyces africanus | reverse complement strand
GCCCCGCGCGCCCCCCAGCGCCCTATCCCCGCCATGGCCGCCACCTCCAGCCCGACGCTATGCGGCCCCCCGGGCCGGCGGACAGGGCGCACCAACGGCACACGGGCGCACCGCGCGCCCCACTGCGCCGAGCTGCGAGACCACGAGCCGCGAGACGGCAAGCAGCGAAGCCCCGAGCGGCGAACCCTCCGGCCGGCCCGTCGCCCGCTGCCGCGCCCGCTACGGTCACCCGTTCTCGGCCTGGAACATCCAGTGATGCTTCTCCAGGTCCGCCGTGATCCCGATGAAGATGTCCTGGCTCACCGGATCCGGCTCACCGGTCGCCTCGACCCGCTCCCGCATTCGGGCGATCACCGCGCCCAGCGCCTCGACGAGCGCCCCCACGGCGGTCATGTCGTCGACCCACCCCTCGGGGGTCACGCCGATCCCGCTGCCGACGGCGACCGTCGCGGCACGCCCGTCAGGGGAGATCCCGAGCGCCGCGGCGCGCTCCGCCACGGTGTCGGAGTACTTCCGAGCGGTGTCGACGACCTCGTCGAGCTGGAGATGCACGGAACGGAAGCGCGGACCCACCACGTTCCAGTGGATCTGCTTGGCCACGAGGGCGAGGTCCACCAAGTCGACGAGGGCGCCCTGCAACGCCTCGGACACGGTCTTCAGGCTCGCGTCGGACAGCGGGCTCTTCACGACGTACATCCGCACCTCCGTTGGCTTCCCCCCGCCATTCCCCTCAACGATGACCGCCGCACGCCCTACCGGCAAACGCAAACAAATCGGGCACGCCCCTGCCCGGCAGTCGGCGGCCGACCATCGGCGGGCAAGCGAAAACCCCGGCCGACACCCCTCCGGATCTCCCGGAGAACCCCGGCCGGGGCCTCACCAGTCTCAGCGCCTGGTCAGCGCCGCTCGTTCATGCCACGCACGCGCGAAGCGTCACGCGGCGACGACGTCCACCGCCTCGGCGGGCGCCTTGATGGTCACCCGTTCCGGTGGCACACCGGTCACCGAAACGGAACCCAGCATCGGGCGAACCGGCGTGGGCACAGGTTCGCTGGGGGTGGCCGCAGCGGACTGGGCCAGCTCGGCCAGGGCGAGCTCGTCGCTCACTTCTCGCATGAGCTCGGACATCCGTACGTCCAGCGCGTCGCAGATGGCGGAGAGCAGTTCGGAGGAAGCCTCCTTCTGCCCCCGCTCCACCTCGGAGAGATAGCCGAGTGAGACTCGGGCGGACGAGGAGACTTCGCGCAGAGTACGGCCCTGGCGCTGGCGCTGCCGACGCAGCACGTCACCCAGCAGGCGACGGAGCAGAATCATCGGTGGCTCCCTCCTCGGACCGCGTAGCCGCATCCATTACGCCCCACCGTACCGCCTTGCGCCGCGGCCGTGCGGGGAGCGATGTCGTGTTCACTCAGGGCTGCAAACATCAAAACCCCCCGTTCCGTTCCGTATCCTGTGCCCGCTCATTCCCAGTCTGTTCGCCCGCAAGCTCCTTCAGGAGCAGTGCGAGTACGCTCCGTACACTCTCTCTACGAATTTCCTCGCGGTCGCCGTTCAACCGCAGAGCCTCCACTTTTCCGCCGCCGGCAGAACCGGAATCGACCCTCCGAGGTCCGTCCACGGCGACGAAAACCGTCCCGACGGCCTGTCCGTCCTGCGGCTCCGGACCCGCCACACCGGTGGTCGCGATGCCCCAGTCCGTGCCGAGCGCCTTGCGCACTCCGGCCGCCATCTGGGCCGCGACCTGCGGATCCACCGCTCCTCGCGCCGCCAGCAGGGCGGCGTCGACACTCAGCAGTTCCTGCTTCAGGTCGGTGGCGTACGCCGTCAGCGAGCCCCGGAAGACCTTGGACGCCCCAGGGACGGATGTGACCTCCGCCGCAACGAGACCACCGGTCAGCGACTCCGCGACGGCGAGCGTCTCGCCCTTCACCGTGAGTAGTCGCACCACGTCGGTGGCCGTGGAACTCACGCTTCCTTCTCCTCCAACGCGGCCTTGCGCTCGGCGATTCCCTGCCTACGCAGCACAATGGCCTGTTTCACATAGTCGAGCCCGGTCACCACGGTGAGCACGACCGCCGCGGCCATCACCCAGAACCTCAGGGTGGCCAGCCATCCCGTCAGCGCCAGCACATACATGCCCACGGCCACGCCCTGGGTGAGCGTCTTGAGCTTGCCTCCGCGGCTGGCGGGGATGACGCCGTACCGGATGACCAGAAAACGCAGCAGGGTGATCCCGAGTTCCCGGCCGAGGATGACGCCGGTCACCCACCACGGCAGATCGCCGAGCGCGGACAGACAGATCAGCGCCGCCCCCATGATCGCCTTGTCGGCGATGGGGTCGGCGATCTTCCCGAAGTCCGTGACCAGGTTGTATGTGCGCGCGAGGTGACCGTCGAAGAGGTCGGTGATCATGGCGATGGCGAAGGCCGCCCAGGCGAATGCCCGCCACGCCGGGTCGTACCCGCCGTCCGCGAGCATCAGCGCGACGAAGGCCGGTACGAGGATCAGCCGGAGCATGGTCAGGAGGTTGGCGACGTTCCAGACGCTGGCCTGGTTGACGGCCGCGGCGGCCAGCTTCCCGCCCCGCGCCGGCTTCCCGTCGTCCTGCGCGTCGACGACGGCGCTCTCGGAACCGTCACCGACAGCGGCCCCAGCGCCATCCGCACCGGCATCCGCACCGGCCGCCGCACCCTGCCGCGTACCTGACGCCACACCGGCCGCCGCACCCTGCCCTGCGCCTGACGCCGCACCGGAGGCCCCGTCCTCGGCCGACCGCGCGGCCGCCCGGCCCGCGGAGGCCCCGGGAACCTTCCCCGGAGCCGCACCGGCCGCGGCCCTCCTCGCGCCGGAGGGGCCGCCCGCCGCGGATGCCGGAACACCGGTCATCTGCCCGCCTCCTCACTCCACGCCGGCGACGCGAACGAGCCCTGAAGCGGCTCGGCCACCAGGTCGACGCCCTCCGTACCGACCACCTTCGCCTCGACCATACGGCCGCTGCTCAGCCCCGCGCCGCTCGTGAGCAGCACCTGGCCGTCCGTCTCGGGCGCCTGGTGCGCCGCGCGGCCGTACACGCCCTCCTCGTCGTCGACGGACTCGACGAGCACGTGCACCGTCTGGCCGACACGCTCCTCGGCGCGCTGCGAGACGAGTTCCTCGGCCAGCCGCGAGACACGGGCCAGCCGCTCGGCGACGACGTCCTCGTCGAGCTTGTTGTCGTAGGTCGCCGCCTCGGTGCCCTCCTCGTCGGAGTAGCCGAAGACGCCGATGGCGTCCAGCCGCGCGCCGTTCAGGAACCGCTCCAGCTCGGCCAGGTCGGCCTCGCTCTCGCCGGGGAAGCCGACGATGAAGTTGGAGCGCACACCGGCCTCGGGCGCCTTGCTCCGGATCGTGTCGAGCAGCTCCAGGAACCGGTCGGTGTCGCCGAAGCGGCGCATCGCGCGCAGCACGGCGGGCGCGGAGTGCTGGAAGGACAGGTCGAAGTAGGGCGCGACCTTGGGGGTCGAGGTCAGCACATCGATCAGGCCCGGCCGCATCTCCGCGGGCTGCAGGTAGCTCACCCGGACCCGCTCGATGCCGTCCACCTCGGCGAGCTCGGGCAGCAGCGACTCCAGCAGGCGGATGTCGCCGAGGTCCTTGCCGTAGGAGGTGTTGTTCTCGGAGACCAGCATGATCTCCTTCACGCCCTGCTCGGCCAGCCAGCGCGTCTCGTTCAGCACGTCGCTCGGGCGGCGGGAGATGAAGGAGCCGCGGAAGGACGGGATGGCGCAGAAGGAGCAGCGCCGGTCGCAGCCGGAGGCGAGCTTCACGGAGGCGACCGGGGAGCCGTCCAGGCGGCGGCGCAGGGGCGCGCGCGGGCCGGAGGCCGGAGCGAGGCCCTCCGGAAGGTCGGCCGGGGCGTGTCCGGGCAGTGCGACCGCAGTGGCCGACTCCTGCCGCTCGGCCGGGCTGATCGGCAGCAGCTTGCGCCGGTCGCGCGGGGTGTGCGAGGCGTGGATGCCGCCGTTGAGGATGGTCTGCAGCCGGTCCGAGATGTCCGTGTAGTCGTCGAACCCGAGCACACCGTCGGCCTCGGGGAGGGCCTCGGCGAGCTCCTTGCCGTACCGCTCGGCCATGCAGCCCACCGCCACGACGGCCTGGGTTCTGCCATGTCCCTTGAGGTCGTTGGCTTCCAGGAGGGCGTCGACGGAGTCCTTCTTGGCGGCCTCGACGAAGCCACAGGTGTTCACGACGGCGACGTCCGCGTCCTCGGCGTCCTCCACGAGCTGCCAGCCGTCCGCCTCCAAACGGCCTGCGAGCTCCTCCGAGTCCACCTCGTTACGGGCGCAGCCAAGGGTGACGAGTGCGACGGTACGGCGTTCAGGCATGGGCTCAAGAGTACTTCGTCCCGCTGACACCCCACGTCGACGGGGTTGGCCGTTTCCAGGCCAACCCCGTAGCGACTGCACCCTTCGGGCCGGTTATCCGGCCTCGGGGTCACCCTTCGTGTACGTCAGGCGCTCCACGGCGCCCGGCTTGAAGTCGTCCTTGATCTTCTTGCCGTTGACGAAGAGGTCGATCGCGCCGGCGTCCCCGAGGACGAGGTGCACCTTCGAGCTGTCCTGGAAGGTCTTGGTATCGCCCTGCTCGAGGACCCCGTCGAAGATCATCCGGCCGTTGTGGTCCTTGGCCGCGATCCAGCTGCGGCCGTCGGCGGCGGCCACCTGGACCGTCACCTTGTCCTGGGGCGCGGCCGCGATGGCGCTGTCGGACGCCTCGGGCTTGGGGTCGGTGGGCTTCTTGGTCTTGGTCGTCGGGGAGGCGGAGCCGCCGGTCGTGGGCGTGGCCCCCTCGGCCACGTTCGCCTCGCCGCCGCTGTCGCCGCCGCCCTGGAACATCGTGAACCCGACGAATCCGATCACGGCGACGATCGCGGCGACCATGGCGGCGGTCCAGTTGGGCCCGCGCCGCTCCGGACGGATACGTTCCGCCTCGAACAGGGGAGCTGCGGGGGTCGGAGCCGGGCGCCCGCCGTGTTCGTCGCCGTACTGGGCGAGCAGCGGCGCCGGGTCGAGGTGGACGGCCTTGGCGAGGGTCCTGATGTGCCCTCGGGCATAGACGTCCCCGCCGCAGGCGGTGAAGTCGTCCGCCTCGATGGCGTGCACGATGTTCATGCGGACCCGGGTGGCGCTACTGATGTCGTCGACGGTCAGGCCAGCGGCGATACGCGCCTGCTGAAGGGCACGGCCGATGGAGGGGCGGGCTTCCTCGCGGTCTTCTTCGACGCGCTCGTCTTCGAACGGACGCTCGTCTTCAGGGGAGTTGCCGATGGACACGGGGGCGCCTTTCGAGCGTGTAGCCGCCTGTGCTGGAGGTTCAGTCTAGGGGGGGTACAAAAGGGTGGGGCAACCGGGCGGTGACACTTTGTACGCCATCGGAATGGCCCGACATCCCGAGGGCGGGGAAGCTGATCCTCGCTTCCCTCAACTTGACGTATGCCGAAGGGAAACGGTTGCTCAAGGATCCCTTACGGGTGAGTCACGATCCGGACACCCGATTGCAGTACGACTCGGCGTGGCGGCCGTGACCCACTTCCCTACCCTTCAGACTCCCCTCGGATCAGCGCGAGCACGCCATCCAGCTCATCAGGCTTCACAAGAACGTCACGAGCCTTCGAACCCTCGCTCGGCCCGACGATGTTCCGGGACTCCATGAGGTCCATCAGCCGCCCGGCCTTGGCGAAGCCGACGCGCAGTTTGCGCTGGAGCATGGACGTCGACCCGAACTGTGTGGAGACGACCAGTTCGGCCGCCTGGCACAGCAGGTCGAGGTCGTCGCCGATGTCCTCGTCGATCTCCTTCTTCTGCTTGGTCCCGACGGTGACGTCGTCCCGGAAGACGGGCGCCATCTGGTCCTTGCAGTGCTGGACGACGCCCGCGATCTCCTCCTCGGTGACGAAGGCGCCCTGCATACGGGTCGGCTTGTTGGCGCCCATCGGCAGGAACAGCCCGTCGCCCTTGCCGATGAGCTTCTCGGCGCCCGGCTGGTCGAGGATGACCCGCGAGTCGGCGAGCGAGGACGTGGCGAAGGCCAGCCGCGACGGCACGTTCGCCTTGATCAGGCCCGTGACGACGTCGACCGACGGCCGCTGCGTGGCGAGCACCAGATGGATGCCGGCCGCGCGCGCGAGCTGTGTGATGCGCACGATCGCGTCCTCGACGTCCCGCGGCGCGACCATCATCAGGTCGGCCAGCTCGTCGACGATGACCAGCAGGTACGGGTACGGCTGGAGCTCGCGCTCGCTGCCCTCGGGCGGTTTGACCTTGCCCTCGCGCACGGCCCGGTTGAAGTCGTCGATGTGCCGGTAGCCGTAGGCGGCCAGGTCGTCGTAGCGCAGGTCCATCTCGCGTACGACCCACTGGAGCGCCTCGGCGGCCCGCTTGGGGTTGGTGATGATCGGTGTGATCAGGTGCGGGATGCCCTCGTAGGCGGTCAGCTCGACCCGCTTGGGGTCGACGAGGATCATCCGGACGTCCTCCGGCGTCGCCCGCATCATGATCGAGGTGATCAGGCAGTTGATGCAGGACGACTTGCCGGAGCCGGTGGCGCCGGCGACCAGCATGTGCGGCATCTTCGCCAGCGAGTGCATGACGTACCCGCCTTCGACGTCCTTGCCGAAAGCGACCAGCATCGGGTCGTCGTCCTCCGCGGACTCCGCGAGCCGCAGCACGTCCCCGAGGTTGACCATCTCCCGGTCGGTGTTCGGGATCTCGATGCCGACCGCGGACTTGCCGGGGATGGGGCTGATGATCCGCACGTCCGGGCTGGCGACGGCGTAGGCGATGTTCTTGGCCAGCGCGGTGATCCGCTCGACCTTCACGGCCGGACCCAGCTCGATCTCGTACCGCGTGACCGTCGGCCCGCGCGTGAAGCCGGTGACGGTTGCGTCCACCTTGAACTCGGTGAAGACGTTGGTCAGCGCGGCGACTATGGCGTCGTTGGCGGCGCTGCGGGCCTTGCCGGGGCCCCCGCGCGTGAGGAGGTCGAGCGACGGCAGCGCATACGTGATGTCCCCGGACAGCTGGAGCTGTTCCGCGCGCGGGGGCAGGTCGCGGGGCTTGGCGGGCGGGGACTTGGTGAGGTCGCGGACGCCCGCCTGCGGCCTCTCCGGCTCGGGCTCGTCCTGCTGGAGCTTCTCCTGCTTTGGCCGGGCCGCCGGGACGGGCGTCGGCGTGGTCGCCTCGCGGTCCCCGACGGTCACGCCCTGGGTGAGGTCCGCGACGACCGGCGACGGCGGCATCCCGTGCAGCACGGCCCCGTCGAGCGCGGCGGCGGCCGCCGCGGCGACGTCCACGGCGTCCATGGGCCGGTCCATGTCGGGCTGCGGCACGGCGGAGCGCCGGGGACGGCCGCGCCGCCGGGAGAGCGCCTCCTGCTCGGCACTGTCGGGGTCGTACGCCGCGGGCGCCGGCGTGCGCCTCCCGCGCGGGCGTGCGGGCAGCGCCTCCCGCCACTGTTCGTCGTAGCGCTCGTCGTCCTCGGCGAAGCCGAACTCGTCCTCGGCCGGGTCGCGGACGATCCCGAGCCGCACCCCGGCCTGCCGCAGCCGCTGCGGAATGGCGTTGACCGGGGTGGCCGTGACGACCAGCAGCCCGAAGACCGTCAGCAGCACGAGCAGCGGCACGGCGAGCATGTCGCCCATGGCGTACGACAGCGGGGTCGCCATGGCCCAGCCGATGAGGCCGCCGGCGGCCCTTATGGCCTGCATGCCGTCGCCGCGGGCGGGTGCGCCGCAGGCGATGTGGACCTGGCCGAGCACGCCGATGACGAGCGCGGACAGGCCGATGACGATGCGTCCGTTGGCCTCGGGCTTCTCCGGGTGGCGGATGAAGCGCACGGCGATGACGGCGAGCAGGATCGGCACGAGCAGGTCGAGCCGGCCGAAGGCACCGGTCACGAGGATCTCGACCAGGTCGCCCACGGGACCCTTCAGGTCGGCCCAGGTGCCCGCGGCGACGATCAGGGCGATGCCGAGCAGCAGCAGGGCGACGCCGTCCTTGCGGTGTGCCGGGTCGAGGTTCTTGGCGCCCTGCCCTATGCCGCGGAACACGGCGCCGACGGCGTGTGCGACCCCGAGCCACAGGGCGCGCACGAGCCGGTAGATGCCCCCGGTCGGGCTCGGAGCCGGTTTGGGCGCGGCTTTCTTCGCCGCGGCCTTTCTGGCGGGCGCCTTCTTCGCGGGAGCCTTCTTGGCAGCGGCCTTCTTCGCCGGAGCCTTCGCCGAACCGGCCGCCTTCTTCGCGGGCGGCTTCTTGGCTGCGGAGGGACGTGAGGCCATGAGTGTGAGGTTACCGGGGGAGACGACAAGGGACACGTGTGCCTACGGCTTCACCCGTTCGTGTCGCTCCGGGAGAGGCACAGAACTGACGCGGGCTCATGGGCGCGCAACCGCGCCTGCCCCGGCGTCAGTTCTGCGAGGACACCGACGACGTGCTTCCGGTGCCCGGCTCCAGCGCGTCCAGCGCCCGCCGCAACCCCGTGAGCTTGCGCTCCAGATGAGCCGCCGTGGCCACCGCCGCCGCGTCCGTCGAGTCGTCGTTGAGCTGCTTGGTCAGCGCCTCGGCCTGCTCCTCGACGGCCGCGAGCCGCGCGGAGAGCTCGGCGAGCAGCCCGGCCGACTCCTTGGCCTCGCCGTCCGCGTCCTTGCCGTTGCCCTCCAACTGGAGCCGCAGCAGCGACGCCTGCTCGCGCAGCTGGCAGTTCTTCATGTACAGCTCGACGAAGACGGAGACCTTCGCGCGAAGCACCCACGGGTCGAACGGCTTGGAGATGTAGTCGACCGCGCCGGCCGCGTAACCCCGGAAGGTGTGGTGCGGCCCGTGGTTGATCGCGGTGAGGAAGATGATCGGGATGTCCCGGGTCCGCTCCCGCCGCTTGATGTGCGCGGCTGTTTCGAAGCCGTCCATGCCCGGCATCTGGACATCCAGCAGAATGACCGCGAAGTCGTCCGTGAGCAGCGCTTTGAGCGCTTCCTCCCCGGACGATGCCCGCACCAGCGTCTGATCGAGCGCAGAGAGGATCGCCTCCAGCGCAAGCAGATTCTCCGGCCGGTCATCGACCAGGAGGATCTTGGCCTTCTGCACCATGGCCCGCCCTCCTCGCCCCGGCGTGGGGCCTCCCCTGTCCGCAGGACCTGGGGTTGCACCGGTGGGTGCCGCCCCAGGGGACGACTCCCTTGCGCCGCCCGTCCTTGTGCCGGTCATCGTAGCCGCACCCCGCCTGTCGCCACACCCTGTCACCGTGATGTCACTGTGCTCGTAGCAGAAACGCAGCAGGAGACCAGAAGGTTCCCCAGATCTCGTACTTCTACACGACTATGCGCACACTGAGTTCGCAACTCCGTGTGAACACCGAACCTTCCCGCCAACGTTGCGTAACGGTCCAACGTTCCCCTCATTCCCCTCGCATCCACTGATCCATCACCGTCAGCAGGTGATCGGGGTCGACCGGCTTCGTGACGTAGTCGGAGGCGCCCGATTCGATCGCCTTCTCCCGGTCGCCCTTCATCGCCTTCGCGGTCAGCGCGATGATCGGCAGCCCGGCGAACTGCGGCATCCTGCGGATCGCCGTGGTCGTCGCGTACCCGTCCATCTCGGGCATCATGATGTCCATCAGGACGACCGCCACGTCGTCGTGCTGCTCCAGCACCTCGATGCCCTCACGGCCGTTCTCCGCGTACAGCACGGACAGGCCGTGCTGCTCCAGGACACTGGTCAGCGCGAAGACGTTGCGGATGTCGTCGTCGACGATCAGGACCTTCTGACCGCCGAACCGGATACCGCGCTGCGTCTTCGGCGCCGTCTGCTGCTCGTCGGGCGTCCACTGCTCCGGCTGCGCCGGGCGCGGTGCCAGCTCCGGCATCCTGCGCCGCCGCCGGAACAGGGCGGCCGGCCCGTTCTGCGTCTCGCGGTACGACTTCACCTCGGCCGGGGTCTCGGCCTCGACCTCGGACAGCTCGGACATGTCCGACGTCGACGCCATCAGATCACCGGGCTCCAGGGACGGCAGCTGCTGCTGGTAACCCTGCGGCGGCAGTTCGCTGGGGTGCAGGGGCAGGTACAGCGTGAACGTCGAGCCGCGGCCCGGCTCGCTCTGCGCGTGGATCTCACCGCCGAGCAGCTGGGCGATCTCCCGCGAGATGGACAGCCCGAGGCCCGTACCACCGTACTTGCGGCTGGTCGTGCCGTCAGCCTGCTTGAACGCCTCGAAGATCACCCGCATCTTGCTGGACGCGATACCGATCCCGGTGTCGGTCACGGAGAACGCGATCAGCTCGGCCTCCGGATCGGTCAGCGACCCGGTCTCCAGCAACTGCTCCCGGATCTTCTGCGGCACATCGTCCCGCGCCGGCCTGATGACCAGCTCCACCGACCCGGAGTCGGTGAACTTCACCGCGTTCGACAGCAGGTTGCGCAGCACCTGGAGCAGCCGCTGCTCGTCGGTGTGCAGCGTCGCGGGCAGCTCCGGCGACACCCGCACGGACAGGTCCAGGCCCTTCTCCGCGGTCAGCGGCCGGAAGGTGGCCTCCACGTAGTCCACGAGCTGGACCAGCGCGATCCGCGTCGGGGAGACGTCCATCTTGCCCGCCTCGACCTTCGACAGGTCGAGGATGTCGTTGATCAGCTGGAGCAGGTCGGAACCGGCCCCGTGGATCGTCTCGGCGAACTCGACCTGCTTCGGGGAGAGGTTCCCCTCGGCGTTGTCGGCGAGCAGCTTGGCCAGGATCAGCAGCGAGTTCAGCGGCGTCCGCAGCTCGTGCGACATGTTCGCCAGGAACTCGCTCTTGTAGCGCATCGACACGGCGAGCTGCTCGGCGCGCTCCTCCAGGACCTGCCGCGCCTCCTCGATCTCGGTGTTCTTCACCTCGATGTCGCGGTTCTGCTGGGCCAGCAGCTCGGCCTTCTCCTCCAGTTCGGCGTTGGACGCCTGGAGTGCCTTCTGCCGCTGCTCCAACTCCGCCGAGCGCTCACGCAGCTGCTCGGTCAGCTCCTGCGACTGCGCCAGCAGCAGCTCGGTCTTGGTGTTGACGGAGATGGTGTTGACGCTGGTGGCGATCATCTCCGCGATCTGGTTGAGGAAGTCCCTCTGGATCTGCGTGAACGGCGTGAAGGACGCCAGCTCGATGACGCCGAGCACCTTCCCCTCGAACAGCACCGGCAGCACGATCACCTGCGCGGGCGGCGCCTCACCGAGCCCCGAGGAGATCCTCAGGTAGCCGCTGGGCGCGTTCTCCACCAGGATCGTGCGCTTCTCCGTCGCGGCCGTGCCGATCAGCGCCTCCCCGGGCTGGAACGACGTCGGCATGGAGCCCATCGAGTAGCCGTACGAACCGAGCATGCGCAGCTCGTACTGGTCGTCGTCGGCGGCGTTCATGTCCTCGCCGTCGACCAGCGGCATCGCCAGGAAGAACGCGCCGTGCTGCGCGGACACCACCGGCGTCAGCTCGCTCATGATCAGCGAGGCCACGTCCTCCAGGTCGCGGCGGCCCTGCATCAGCGCGGAGATCCGCGCCAGGTTGCCCTTGAGCCAGTCCTGCTCCTTGTTGGCGATCGTGGTGTCGCGCAGGTTGGCGATCATCTTGTTGATGTAGTCCTGGAGCTCCTGGATCTCACCGGACGCGTCCACGTCGATCTTCAGGTTCAGATCGCCGCGGGTCACCGCCGTCGCCACGCGCGCGATGGCACGCACCTGCCGGGTCAGGTTCCCGGCCATCTCGTTCACGGACTCGGTCAGGTCCCGCCACGTGCCGTCGACGTCACGCACGCGTGCCTGCCCACCGAGCTGTCCCTCCGTGCCCACCTCGCGGGCGACCCGGGTGACCTCCTCGGCGAAGGACGACAGCTGGTCGACCATCGTGTTGATGGTCGTCTTCAGCTCCAGGATCTCCCCGCGCGCGTCGATGTCGATCTTCTTCGTCAGGTCACCCTTGGCGATGGCCGTGGTCACCATCGCGATGTTGCGCACCTGACCGGTCAGGTTGGACGCCATCTGGTTCACGGACTCGGTGAGGTCCTTCCACGTACCGGCCACACCCGGCACATGCGCCTGCCCGCCGAGGATGCCGTCCGTGCCCACCTCACGGGCCACCTTGGTGACCTGCTCGGCGAACGAACTCAGCGTCTTGACCATCGTGTTGATGGTGTCTGCGAGCTGCGCGACCTCACCGCGCGCCTCGATCGTGACCTGCCGCGTCAGGTCACCGTTGGCCACCGCCGCCGAGACCTGCGAGATGTTCCGCACCTGTGTGGTGAGGTTCTTGGCCATCAGGTTGACGTTGTCGCTCAGGTCCTTCCAGATGCCCGTGACACCCGGCACGTGCGCCTGACCGCCCAGGATGCCCTCGGTGCCCACCTCACGGGCCACCCGGGTCACCTGCTCCGCGAAGGAGGACAGCTGGTCGACCATCGTGTTGACGGTCGTGACGAGTTCGAGGATCTCGCCCTTGGCATCCACGGTGATCTTCTTCGACAGATCACCCCGCGCCACCGCGGTCGTGACCTCGGCGATGTTGCGCACCTGGATGGTCAGGTTGTTCGCCATGCCGTTCACGGACTGGGTGAGGTCCTTCCAGGTGCCGGAGACGCCCTGCACCTCGGCCTGGCCGCCCAGGATGCCCTCCGTACCCACCTCACGGGCCACACGCGTGACCTCCTGGGCGAACGACGACAGCTGGTCCACCATCGTGTTCAGGGTGTTCTTCAGCTCCAGGATCTCGCCGCGCGCGTCCACGTCGATCTTCTGCGACAGATCACCCCGGGCCACCGCGGTCGCCACCTGCGCGATGTTGCGCACCTGCGCGGTGAGGTTGCCGGCCATGCCGTTCACGGAGTCGGTCAGGTCGCGCCACACACCGGCGACCCCTGGCACCTGCGCCTGACCGCCCAGCCGCCCGTCCGTACCCACCTCACGGGCGACCCGGGTCACCTGGTCGGCGAAGGCCGAGAGCTGGTCGACCATCGTGTTGATGGTGTTCTTCAGCTCCAGGATCTCGCCGCGCGCGTCCACGTCGATCTTCTGCGACAGATCACCCCGGGCCACCGCCGTCGTCACCTGCGCGATGTTGCGCACCTGGGAGGTGAGGTTCCCGGCCATCGAGTTGACGGAGTCGGTGAGCTCCTTCCACGTCCCGGACACGCCGTCCACCTGGGCCTGACCGCCGAGCCGGCCCTCCGTACCCACGTCCCGGGCCATCCGGGTCACCTGGTCGGCGAAGGACGACAGCTGATCCACCATGGTGTTCACGGTGTTCTTCATCTTGAGCATCTCGCCGGAGACGTCGACCGTGACCTTCTGCGAGAGGTCACCGTTGGCCACCGCCGTCGTCACCTGCGCGATGTTGCGCACCTGTCCGGTGAGGTTCCGGAACGCCGTGTTGACGGAGTCCGTCAGGTCCTTCCAGGTCCCGGCCACACCCGGCACCTGCGCCTGACCGCCCAGCTCACCCTCGACACCGATCTCGCGGGCCACACGGGTCACTTCCGCACCGAAGGCGGACAGCTGGTCGACCATCGTGTTGACGGTGTTCTTCAGCTCCAGCATCTCGCCGGCCACGTCCACGGTGACCTTCTGCGACAGATCACCGTTGGCCACGGCCGTCGTCACGGCGGCGATGTCCCGCACCTGAGTGGTCAGATTCCGGAAGACCGTGTTCACCGAATCGGTGAGGTCCTTCCACGTCCCCGCCGCACCCGGCACATTCGCCTGACCACCGAGCCGCCCCTCGGCCCCGACCTCGTTGGCCACCCGCGTGACCTCGTCCGCGAAGATCCGCAGCGTCTCGGTCATCTGGTTGATCGTCTCGGCGAGCTGCGCGACCTCGCCCCGCGCCTGCACGGTCACCTTCCGCGACAGGTCACCGTTGGCGACGGCCGTCGTCACCTCCGCGATCCCGCGCACCTGGGCGGTGAGGTTCCCGGCCATGGTGTTGACGGAGTCGGTGAGCTCCTTCCACACACCGTCCACCCCGGGCACCTGCGCCTGCCCGCCCAGCGCACCCTCGGTGCCCACCTCACGGGCCACCCGGGTCACCTCGGAGGAGAACGCCGACAGCTGGTCCACCATCGTGTTGACGGTGTTCTTCAGCTCCAGCATCTCGCCGGCCACCTGGACGGTGACCTTCCGGGACAGATCACCCTTGGCGACCGCCGTCGTCACCAGCGCGATATCCCGCACCTGAGCGGTGAGCCGGTACGCCATCGTGTTGACGGAGTCCGTGAGATCCCGCCACGAACCCGACATACCGCGCACACGGGCCTGCCCGCCCAGCTTGCCCTCGGTACCCACCTCACTGGCCACACGCGTGACCTCGTCGGTGAACGTCGACAGCTGGTCGACCAGGTTGTTGACGGTCCGTCCGACCTTCAGGAACTCGCCGCGCAACGGCTGCCCGTTCCCGTCCGGCACCTGCGTCCGCAGCTCCATACGGGGCGACAGATCACCCTCGGCCACCGCGGACAGCACCCGGCTGACCTCGGAAACCGGCCGCACCAGGTCGTCCACCAGGGCGTTCGAGTTGTCGATCGCGGTCGCCCAGGAGCCCTCACAGGCCCCCGTCTCCAGCCGCTCGGTGAGCTTGCCCTCCCGGCCCACCATCCGCCGCACCCGCGAGAGCTCACCCGTCAGATGCAGATTGCGGTCGGCCACCTCGTTGAAAACCGCCGCGATCTCGGCCATCACGCCGTCCCCGGACACCGTGAGCCGCTTGCGGAAGTTGCCGTCCCGCATCGACACCAGGGCGACCATCAGCCGGTTCAGGGCTGCCGTGTCCACCTCAGTCGTGCCACTGCGCACTTTTCCCTGGTTGCTCGGGGACTGTCCGCCTTTCGCGCGCGTCCTCTTGCCACGCGTCGCTGCGCCAGACTCCACTGTGTCCCTCCCGCAGGGGTCGACCATCACTGCTGTGCTGGGGTACCGCGCTCGGCGTACCGGTTACTACTGCGTATTCTCCGCCCTGCATACCAGGCCGTGCCCAGGGGGCTGCTGCCCCCCGTACGCAGACGACACTCAGCCTGCCCGGACTTTCACAAGAAGCTTGCCCAGTGTTTCACCCTGCCCGAACCAGGCCATAACAGTTCGGCAGCTTCGCACATCGTCCGCACACCCTCCGGACGGAAACACTGCAGACCGGCATCCGCATGGACCGCGAAGGTAAGTAACCTTGCATCCGGCTGTCCAGCCGCGCCGGTTCGTCCGGCCTGGGCGGTGGCACGAAGACGAGCGGGCATCGGAGGGGCGGCCGCACACATGACCACCGGACTGATCCCTGGGGGACAGCCCCCGGACCCCCGGCCGACGGGCGACCTGCCGCATCAGCGGCGCGAGCCGGTCGGCCACGCAGCCCAGCACGTCGAGAACCGGTCGAGGAGTTCTGTGATCACCGCGCGCGCGGCCGCCAGTTTCGAGCCCGTCGGGCGATCTGTCGCGAGCGCCCGCTCCTTCGTCCGCGACACCCTCCAGGGCTGGGGCTTCGCCGACATCGTCGACGACGCCGTCGTTCTCACCAGCGAACTGGTGACCAACGCCGTCGTCCACGCCGGCACCTCCGCCGACCTGCTCTGCCTGCGCACCGACGAGGGCGTGCGCATCGAGGTCGCCGACCGGTACCCGGAGCGCGAGATCCCGCTCCAGGCCTCGGCCATCAACATGGGCAGCCCCGACCGCGAGGGCGGACGCGGCCTCCAGCTGTGCGCGGCCCTCGCCGGCCGCTGGGGCGTCGAGTACACCCCCACCCACAAGACCGTCTGGTTCCAACTCGACCTCCCCGCCAGGGTGGTGGGCACCCGCGCGGCCGGCCCGGCCCTCCCCGCCGACCTGCTCCCCCTCGCCGACGGCCGGGTCCGCGTGGCCGTCATCCAGATCGACCGCACCGGCCACATCACCGCCTGGAACGAGGACGCCGAGGACCTCTTCGGCTACCCGGCCGAGCAGGTCACGGGCAAACCCCTGACCGACCTCGCGGCCTGGCCGCACACCCCGGGCACCAGCACCGGCATCGCGGACGCACTCCGGCTCTCCCGCTGGGAAGGCAGCTACGGCATCCGCGCCGCCAACGGCCGCGTGACCCCCGTCTACGCCTCCCACCTGCGCGTCCGCGACACCGGCGGCGAACCGTCAACCGTGTGCCTCCTGGTAAGGGACCACGAACGGGCCGTTCTCCAGACCCCCCTGCGCGTCCCCGCCTCCGACACGTCCACCACCTCCGAGGGCCAGAGCACCGACCCCTTCGAGGTGTTCATCGGCTACCCCGCCCCGGACGACCTCGACGGCCTCCTCCAGCGCACGGTCGAACGCGCCCGCGACATGCTCGACGGCGACTCCGCGTTCCTCCTCCTGGCCACCGACGACGAGACGGAACTGGAGGTCCGCGCCTCCACGGGCCTGCCCTCCGCCCGCCAGCGCTTCGCCCGCGTCCCCGTCGAGGCGGGCTCCGGCCGCTACGGCTCCGCCCGCATGCCGGCCGTCCACGACGACCTGACAGCGGTCCCCGGCGCGGTCCCGCTGCTGAACGGCACGGGCATGCGCTCGGTCGTCACGGTCCCGCTGAAGGTCGAGGGCCGCCTCACCGGCTCCCTCGGCGTCGCCGCCGAGGCCCCCGGCAGATACTCCAACGAGGAAGCCCTGCGCCTCCAGTTCGCCGCCGACCGCATCGCGCTCGCCGTCGAATCGGCCCGCCTCGGCGAACTGGAACGCCTGCGCCGCGGCTCCCTGAACTTCCTGGTCGAGGCCTCCGACCTGCTCGCCGGNNCACCCTCGCCACCTGGTGTGCCGTCTACACGATCGCCCACCAGGCCTCGGAGCCGTACCTGTCGTACGTCCTGCACGAGGACGAGGAACTCATCGACGGCATCAAGTCCCTGCTGTCGAAGGTGCCCCCGCCCGACCCGGTCCCCACCCCGGGCGCACGCGTCTGGACGGCCCCCGCCGAGGTGGCCCACCAGGCGGCCCTGCGCAGCTCCATGCGC